>DAINDC010000020.1:0-11438 GCA_036732085.1 Fibrobacterota bacterium
GCGCACGCGCGTGAAGACCGCATCGAACATGGGTTCGGTCAGGCGGCCGGTGAAGGTATTCTGCTGGCTGGGATGGAAGGTTCCGATGAGGAACAGATTGGGCGCCAAGGCGTATTCCACATCATGCCCGAAGCGCGGGCGCGCGCCCGCGGGCAGGCCATGGACCTCGCGCAGGGCCGAGTAGGCATGATCGAATCCGAGCTTGCCCAGGCCCACCACCACGCGCAGGTTGCGCAGGAGCCGCAGCTCACGGAGCAGGTAGGGACGGCAATGCGCGAATTCTTCGGGGAGCGGCTTATTGTCTGGCGGGGCGCAGCGCGCGGCCGCGGCGATATAGCAATCCTTAAGCTTGAGCCCGTCACCGATGCGGAGCGATTCCGGCTGGTTGGCGAAGCCGGCCTTGTGGAGCGCCCGGAAAAGCCAGTCGCCGCTCTTGTCCCCGGTGAAAATCCGCCCCGTGCGGTTGCCTCCATGCGCGGCCGGAGCCAGGCCCACCAAAAGCACCCGGGCCTTGGGATCCCCGAAGCCGGGAATGGGCTTGCCCCAATACCTTTCGTCGGCGAAGCGGCGGGTCTTCTCCTGGGCCACCCGTTCACGCCAGGCCACCAACCGCGGGCAGAGGCGACAGGCGACAACCTCGCGGTTCAGTTGGGCGAAGGAGTCCGGCATGGGAGGGGCCTACTCCGGATGTTCCTCGGCATAGGCCTCGCGCACCCCGATCTCGTCCCAAAGGGCATCGACTTGCTCGCGCAGGTATTCCTTCGTGGTCTCGTTCTTGATCACGAAATCGGCATGCTGGAGCTTGCTTTCCTCCGGGATCTGGCTGTCGATGCGGCGCAGGGCCTCCTCTTCCGTCAGGCCGCTGCGGGCCATGAGCCGCTCCAGGCGCACGGGCACGGAGGCGGAGACGAAGACGAGGTAATCCACTTCCTTGGCGAAACCCAATTCCACGATCAGGGCCGCGTCCAGGACCAGGCGGTTCATGACGCGCTGGGACGAGCGGATGCGCTCGCGGATGGCATTGATGAGGGCGGGGTGCACGATGCGGTTGAGCGCGGCCATGGCGTCCGGCCGA
Source organism: Fibrobacterota bacterium (assembly GCA_036732085.1). Classification (GTDB taxonomy): domain Bacteria; phylum Fibrobacterota; class Fibrobacteria; order UBA11236; family UBA11236; genus Chersky-265. The sequence goes on from DAINDC010000020.1 coordinate 1,076, forward strand.
CCGAAAACCAGGCTGCCGAGCTTCTTGCGATCGAGCATCCCATTGGACCAGACTATGCCCTGGCCGAACTCGGCCCCCAACTGCCGTACCAAAGCATGATCGTAGCCATAGAGCTCATGGGCCACGGCATCGGCATCCACCAGGGCCGTGCCCTTTTCCTGGAGGAGCCGCGCGGTTTCGGATTTGCCGCTGGCGATATTGCCGGTGACGCCGATAATCAAACGGGACGACATGGGAATCCGGTCATGCGCAACCATTTTCATTGAGGTGTTTATAATTGACGTGTAAAAGGCCCGCGTCAGGCATGCGCTTCCAGCCAGTTCGATCCGGTTCCGATTTCCACCACCAGGGGAACCTCCAGGGTCATCGCCCCCTCCATCTCGGCCTTGATCAAGGCGGAAGCCGCCGGCACATCGGCCTTGGCCACTTCGAAGACGAGTTCATCGTGCACTTGGAGGAGCATGTCGCATTTCCAGGTTTTGGCTTCGGGGTCGGCGCCCAGCTTGTGGTGGATGTTGATCATGGCGATCTTGATGAGGTCCGCGGCGCTGCCCTGGATGGGCGTATTGGCGGCGATGCGCTCCGCGTTCTCCTTGAACTGGCGGTTGTCCGAGAGGAGATCCGGCAGGTAACGCCGGCGTCCCGTGAGCGTTTCCACATAACCGAGCTTGCGGCCCTGATCCACCGTGGCGCGCATATAATGCTCGACCATGGCATAGGTGGAGAAATAATTGTCGATGAAGGTGGCGGCCTCCGAGCGCGGGATGCGGAGCTGCGCAGCCAGGCGCGTGGCGCCCATGCCGTAGAGCACACCGAAATTGACGACCTTGGCGCTGCGGCGCATCTCCGAAGTTACCTTGTCCTCCGGCACGCGATAGAGAGCGGCGGCGGTGCGCGTGTGGATGTCGATGCCGTGCCGATAGGCCTCGCGCAGGGCGGGGTCGCCGCTCAAGTGGGCCAATAGGCGCAATTCGATCTGCGAATAGTCCGCGCAGAGCAGCACCTTGTCGGGCGCGGAGGCGGTGAAGCATTTGCGGATGACCTTGCCCATGGCGGTGCGGATGGGGATGTTCTGCAGGTTGGGGTTGATGCTGGAAAGCCTTCCCGTCGCCGCGATCACCTGGGAATAGCTGGTATGCACGCGGCCGGTCCGGGGATGGACCATGAGAGGCAGCGCATCCACATAGGTATTGAGGAGCTTGGTGGACTCGCGGTAGTCGAGGAGCTTGGCGATGATCTCATGCTCGCCCTCGAGCTTCTGGAGCACGTCGGCATCGGTGGAGAAGCCGGTCTTGGTCTTCTTGCCGGTCTTGAGGCGCAGCTTCTCGAACAGCACTTCCTGAAGCTGGGTCGGCGAGTTGATATTGAACTCCCCGCCCGCCAGCGCGTGGATATCGGCTTCCAGGGTCTTGATCTCCGCGGCCAGCTGCACGGACATGGTCTTGAGAGCGTCCACGTCCAAGGTGATGCCCTTGCCTTCCACCTCCACGAGCACGGGCACCAGCGCCATCTCCACGTTGAAATAGAGATCGATCAGGCCCTTCTCCGCCAGATCCGGCTCATAGACCCGCCACAGCCTGAAGGTGATGTCCGCGTCCTCGGCGCCGTAGCGGCAGGCCTCGGCCACCGGGACCTCGGCGAAGCTCTTCTGCGGCTTGGCGGAGGCGCCGCGCGCGGCCTTGCCGATGAGTTCCTCGATGGGGATCATCACATGGCCGAAATGGCGCTGGGAGAGATCGTCCAGGGAAAGGTGCCGCTCGCCGGGATTGGAAAGGTAGGCTGCCACCATGGTGTCCACCAGTTTTCCTGGTGTTTCTAAGCCCGCGGGCCGGAGTCCGTGCCGGGCGAGCACGGGCAAATCGTACTTGGCATTGTGGAAGAGCAGGCGCTTGGCCGGATTGTCGAGAATGGGCTTGAGCGCCGCGATCACGTCCGCGAGCGGGAGGTTGGGGCCCTCCGCGTGGCCGACGGGGATATAGTAGCCGGCGCAGGCTTCGATGGAGAGGCAGATACCTACCAGGCGAGCCACCTTGGTGTCGAGATCCGTGGTCTCCGTGTCCACGGCGATGAGCGGGGCGGCCGCGAGGGCGGCGCAAAGGGCCGCCAGCGCTTCCGGAGTGGCGATAAGCTCGTACCGGAGTTCCGGGCCCGCAGGGACCGCGGCGACGACAGTAACCTTGGAGGTACCGTCATCGGCAAGTTCCGCTTCCATCTCCTGGACCAGGCCCTCGTCTTCGAGCTCGGCCTTGGGGGCGGAAGCCGATTTCTTCGCGGCGGCCGGCTTTACCTGTACAGCCGAAGCAACCGAAGAAGCAGCCGGAGACGCCGCGTTCAAGCCCGCCCCCGGAACCATTTTCAGGAGCGACCGCAGCTCCCACTCCTCCAGGAAGGCGGTCACGGAAGCCGAGTCCAGGCTGGGGCAGCAGAGATCGTCGAGCCCCAGGGGCAGGTCGAGGTCCGCATGCAAGGTCACCAGGCGCTGGGAGAGGAAGGCATTGTCGCGATCGTGCTTCAGGTTCTCGCGCAGGCCCTTCTTGGTGATATTGTCGACGTTCTTGTAGAGGTTCTCCAGGCTGCCGTAGGTCTCGAGCAGATCCACCGCGGTCTTGGGACCGATCTTGGCCACGCCCGGCACGTTGTCGGAGGCATCGCCGATGAGCGAGAGGTAGTCGACGATCTTGTCGGGCGGCACCCCCATCTTCGCCTTGACCTCCTTCGCCCCCATGATGTCCGAGCCCTGGTTGTTCTTGCCCAGCTCGAACAGGAAGATCTGATCGTCCACGAGCTGCATCATATCCTTATCGCGCGTCACGATATAGACCTTCATGCCCTTGGCCTTGGCCTGCTTGGCCAAGGTGGCCATCACGTCGTCGGCCTCATAGCCTTCCAGGGCCACGGTGCGGAGGCCCGTCTTCCCCACGAAGGCGTCGATGACGGGGAGCTGCGACACCAGTCCGTCCGGCATCGGTTTCCGATGGGCCTTGTATTCGGAATACATGGCATGCCGGAAGGTCTTCTTGGGGAGGTCCTTGACGAAGGCGATATGGGACGGCTTGCAATCCTTTAGGAGCCTCAGGGTATGCGAGGCGAAGCCGTAGATGGCGGAGGTTTCCTGGCCCTTGGAATTCTTGAGCGGATTGGTGATGAAGGCGTAGAAGGACCGATAGGCCAGCGCCGATACGTCAATGAGGTAGAGGCTGTCCTTGTCCATATGAGGCTCGCGCGGCCGGAAATTAAAGGGTGAGCTTGGAGGTCACCGATTCCTTGGACTTGATTTCGGAAGCGAGGGGCTCCTCCTTGCCGGCATCGGATTCCGCCGGTTGCGGAATTTGGAAGACCACGGTATCCGCCGAGGCCACCATGGCGTCCGTGACCAAGGTGGTGCCCTGGGATACCGATCCGTTGCTTTCGGAATCCTTGGCGGCCGCGTCCGCAATTTCCACAGCGGCGGCCGTCGTCTTGGCCGAGTTCTCCGTCAAGGCGGCTTTGAGCTGTTCCAAGGCCTGATCGAGGCTCAAGGGCAAGCTGTCCTTGGGCACCAGGCCCTCGGATTGCAGGCGCAGGAACAGTCTCTGGATGGAGGGCAAGGTGATGGTCGCGAGCTTCAGGATTTCCTCGTTGGAAAGCACCTTCTGCGGATCGTCGAGCATGAGCAGGCGGCCTTCGCCGAGCACGGCCAGGCGATCGGTCAGTTCCAGGATATCCTCGAGGCGATGCGACGAGACCACGATGCAAAGCCCGCGGTTTTTCAGCTCCTTGAGGGTCGCGACCGTATCCTTGACGCCCACCTGATCCAGATCGGAAAGGGGTTCGTCCAGGAGGAGCACGGAGGGATCGGCGATGAGGCAAAGCGCCAGGGCGATGCGGCGGCGCTCGCCGCAGGACATCTCGTCGAGATACCATTCCTTGGCCTGCTTCATGCGGACCAGTTTGAGCACGAAGTCGACCTTCTCGCGGATGACGCGGCCTTCATAGCCCAGGAGGCGGCAGGCGCGCGCGAGCTCATCCTCCACGGTGGGGCCGACAAGCTGGCTCTCCGGATTCTGTTCCACCAAGGTGACGAATTCGTTCAGACGCTTGTTCGAGAATTCTTCGATGGGGCGGCCGCCGAATTGGATCGAGCCATCGGACTTGTCCATATAACCGGCGAGGATTTTCATCAAGGTGGTCTTGCCGGCGCCGTTCGCGCCCACCAAGCCGACGATCTCGCCTTGATGCAGCTCCAAGCTGATCTTATCCAGCGCATTGTTGCCGGCCGGATAGTTGAAAACGACGCTTTCCAGGGTCACAATCTTTTTCAATTCGCTCATATCCGTTCCACCCCTAGATTTGAAAGGCATTTCCATCCTGAGTAGCCCAACCGCCCCGGTGGTAGCCCTATCAAAATTTAAGAAATAAATCTCTATTTTGCTTGCTGAGGCCCCGTACCGGGCCGGAAACAACGGCCCCGCAGACGGGCGGAGCTTTCAAGCGCAAAGGCTCAAAGTCTTAAAGGCAAGGTCCATGAAATCCTCAAGTGCGAATTCAAATCGGTGTCGAATCAAGGTTTGCGGTATTCGCGATCCCGGCGAGGCCGCGGCCCTCGACGCCATGGGGGTGGATTGGATCGGATTCAACTTCCATCCGCGCAGCGCGCGTTACCTTGCGCCCGAAGCCGCCGCGCCCATGGTCCGCGCCCTCAAGCATGCCGTTCCGGTGGGCGTCTTCGTCGATCTGGATCCGGCCGAAGTCCTGCGCATCATCGCCTTGACGGGAATCCGCTGCGTGCAATTGCATGGCCGCGAGGACAAGGCTTATATCGCAAAGATGCCCCTGCCCGTCATCAAGGCCATCCCCCATGATCGCCTTTCCGATCTCGCGGGCCTCGCAGACCCCAATGCCCTGGAGGGCCCGAAAGGCCTGGCCCCGGGGGTTTCGCCGTTGGCCTATTTCCTGATCGACACGCAGGCCGCGCCCTCCGCTCAGGCGGGCTTCGGCGGCAGCGGCCGGACTTTCGATTGGGGGTTGTTGGCGAAGCATCCCTTGCCCCTCCCCTACTTCCTGGCGGGCGGCCTGGGTCCGCAGAACCTCGCGGAGGCGCTGGAAGCCTGCGCGGCATTTCCTCCCTTCGCGGTCGATCTCAATAGCAAGGTGGAAGTCGCCCCGGGCCGGAAAGATCTGGGCAAGGTCCAGGCCGCCATGGACATCGTCCGTAACCGCATCGCGTAACCGGATGAGGCTGCGGCCGAAGCTTCGTCCGTCCTGCCGGCATGCGCCAGGGTAACCGGCGCGAGACGGGCGACCATGGAAAATACCGATTAAGGGATCAGCGGACCTGGGCCTCGTCCACGATTTGCAATTGGAAGACGGCCGTGGTATCCGGAGTCTGGACCCGGATTTCCCGGCTGCCCTTCTTCTCCCCTTTGGCCAGGGAATCCGGACGCAAGGCCGAGGCGGTCAGATACAAGGCCATGACCCGACCGTCATGCTTGACCGCGCCCTTTTCCACCAGCACGCTGGGCGGCGCCGTAATGGCGGCGCTGTCGAGACGACGGCCATAGAGGAAGAACTGGCGCTTCTGTCCCAGGACGGTCGCCTCCGGGACCAGGCGCCAATCCGGCGAAGAGGAGGATTGGGCATTGTTGCCGCCATGGGACGCGCAACCTGCCAGCAGAGCGGTCGCCAGGATCAGGGTTCCGAAAGCGGATGGGATGAACTGGGTCCAGGACTTGGTCATGATTTAGAAATAGCTTTTTTCCGGGCGACGATTATCAAGGTCCGATTGCGACGATCAACCTGCCGGGGCCGTGCACGCCCAAGGTGAGGGACAGCTCGATATCCGCGGTGCGGCTGGGTCCGGTGATGAAGACGAGGTAGGGAAGCGGTGCGCGGCTTTTCAGCTTGTCGAAGAATTCGCCCATGCCCAGCAGGATATCCGCGCGACGGAGGATGGCCACGTGGATGAGAGGCAGCAGGGAAGCGGTGCGCGGCCGGCCCGGACCCGAGAGCATGGCCAAGGTCCCGGTTTCGGCCAGGGCGTTTTCGCAACCCGTGAGACCGATATCGGCTTGCCCCTGGGTCTCGCGCGGGGCCTGACCAAAACAGGTGTTTTCATTCTTCAGGCATTCGCCGGCGCCATAGGGCAGCTTGTCGGCATCCCAGCTCAGGATGGCCTTGCCGGTGATGAGTTCCTTCACGCGGGCGCGGAGGGCGGCCTCCGAATCCTCGACGAAAACCTCGACCCCGAGCAATTCGAATTCCTTGCGCAGCCTTTCCAGCCGGGCCGCGGGATCCGCGTTGGGATAGGCCAGACGGGCGGGCAACCCGGCCTTGGTTTCCGGGATATGGGCGCGCACTTGGGCGCCGCGGACGCGGGCCAGGATGGCTAGACGGGAATCATCCGCCATGGGCAGTTCCGGATCCGGCCATAGGTACCTTGAATGTTACTGGGGGCGCCGATATGGACGCCGTCTTGGGGATTCGTTCCCGGAACAATTGTTGGAAATTCTTCGGCGCCGGAGCTTTCATGTCGCGGCAGCGCGTCCAACCTCCGGCCAGGCCCGGCAGCTTTTTGATCCAGCCTCCCGGAGCCAGGAAACGGGCCGTCATCCCACCCAGGCGCGCGCCCGCCTTGTACAGGAAAGGGCTGGAGGCGACGATTCCGAATCCGAAAATGCCCAGGCGCAAGGTCCAGGGGATGTCGGCCTCCTCCACGGCCTGCTTGCGCAGGTGCAGGAGCATGCGCGGGATGTCCAGGCGCACGGGGCAGACCTCGCGGCAGGCGCCGCAAAGCGAACTCGCATCCGGAAGCTCCTTCCAACCCTTCACCCCACGTAACCCAGGCGTTACGATGGCCCCCACGGGGCCCGGATAAGTGTCGCCGTAGGCATGCCCGCCGATGTTCTTGTAGATGGGGCAGGCGTTCAGGCAGGCGCCGCAGCGTATGCAGCCCAGGATCTCGGCGATGGGGCCGCCCAGGATGCGGCTGCGGCCGTTATCCATGAGGATGACGTGCATCTCCTCGCAGCCGTCCGTTTCGCCCGGCGCGCGCGGGCCGCTCACGAGGGAGGTATAGGTGGTGATCTTCTGACCGGTCGCCGATCGCCCCAGGATCTTGATCATGAGATCGAGATCGGAAAGCGAAGGCACCAGCTTCTCGATGCCCATGAGGACCACGTGCACGCGCGGCAGGGTCGTCACCAGGCGGGCATTGCCCTCATTGCTGACGAGCACGATCGCGCCCGAATCGACGACGCCGAAGTTGGCGCCCGTGATGCCCATATCCGCCGACAGGAAGGCCTCGCGCAGCTTGGCCCGCGCGATCTTGGCCAGCTTCTCCGGATCGCTCGTATAGGGCACCTGGATCTTCCGGTGCATGACCTCGCCGATGCTCTCCTTGGTCATATGGATGATGGGCAGGATGATATGCGAGGGCGTGGTCCCGGCCAATTGCACGATGTATTCGCCCAGATCGGTTTCCAGCACGTCCATGCCCGCATCGAGCAAGGTCTTGTTGAGGTGCGTCTCCTCCGTGGCCATGGACTTGGACTTGACCGCGCGCTTGCAGCCGCGCTGCCTGGCGATGTCCGCCACGATGCGGTTGGCTTGGGCGCCATCCTCGGCCCAATGGACGTGGACGCCGTTCTTGATCAGGTTCTTCTCGAAGATCTCGAGGTTGCCGGCCAGGTCGCGGAGCAGGCCCATCTTGGCCCGACGCGCCATGTCGCGGACCAGATCCGAATCCTCGAGCGAGGCCAGGGCGGTCGATCGGCGCGAGCCCAGGCGTTCGGTGGCGCGGCCCAGGGCCGTCTTCAGGGAATCGTCGCGGAGGGCCGTCTCCACCCGGTCCAGGAATTTTTCCGGCTTGGTCGTCGTTTCCATCTTCAAGAACTCTCCTTCAAGACAGCCCCTCGTCCAGGATTTGCGCCAGGTGCTTGACCTGGAGCTGCAGACCTTTCCGATGCACGCCGCCCTGGAGGTGCATCAGGCAGCCCATATCGCAGCTCACCACGGTCTTGGCCCCGGAAGCTTCCAGGTTACGGAGCTTGTTGTCCATCATGGTTTGCGAGATGGCCGCGTTCTTCACCGCGAACATGCCGCCGAAGCCGCAGCATTCCTCCTGATCCTTGAACTCGGCGCAGGAGAGGCCCGCGACGCCGGCCAAGAGGGCCTTGGGCTGGGTGGTGGCTCCCAGGCCGCGCAGGAGATGGCAGGAAGGGTGGTAGGCCACCTTGAGGCCGAGCTTGGCGCCCAGATCCGTGATGCCCAGGACGTCCACCAGGAACATGGAGAACTCGAAGCAGCGCGCGGATACGGCCGCGGCCTTGCGGAGGTATTCGTGATCGGCGTCGTCCTTGTCCTTCACTTCGCCCTTGCCCCCGCCCTTACCTTCAAAGAGCATCCGGTATTGATGGGTGATCATGTCGCCGCACGATCCGGACGGGATGACGATGGGGCCTTCCGTGGCCATGAGCAGATCCAAGGTATGCTTGGCCACCTTGCGGGCATCCTTGTGGAAGCCGCCGTTGAAAGCCGGCTGGCCGCAGCAGGTCTGGTCGGGAGGGACTTCGACCCTGATGCCCAGGCGCTCGAGCACGGCCACCACGGACAGGCCCACCTCGGGATAGACTTCGTTGATGATGCAGGTATGGAAGAGCTGCACCACCTTGGGATAGGGGTCCATGCGGACCGGTCGGGAGGAAGGTTCGGGATGGCTCATGTCTTCACCGCGCCGCTGGAACCGCGTTCGATGAGCAGGCCTTCGCATTCGACGGGATTGTGGTCCTGGACCAGCATCCGCTGCCGCGGGCTCAGCACGTAGGAAAGGATCTTGCGCGCGATTTCCGAAAAGGTGAAGCTGTAGCTGGAGAGATCGTTGTCAGTCGCGGCCTTGCTGTCGTCGAAACCGATCACGGACATGTCGCGGGGGATGCGCAGCCCCCGCTTGACGAAGTGATCGCGGGCCATGAGGGCCATGCGATCGTTGGCGCCCACGCAGGCGGTGAGCCCCGGCTCCTGGACGGCCGCGGTCAATATGGGTTCCACTCTGGCCGCCATCTTCAGTTGGTGGATATAGTTGCCCACCGAACCCATCATCTGCTCCATGGCATAGGCCGCATAATAGGCTTGCCCTACCTGTTCGGAAGCCGCCAGGAAGGCATCGGCCTGCTTGCGATATTCCTCCAGCTCCTGGGGACCGGGCAGGCCATGGAAGCGATCGTCCACCTCCTCGATCACGAATTTGCGCACGCCCTCGCCGAAGCCCGCGCCCTGGAAGGCCTGCAGGAGGCCGCGGTAGCGGTGCTGGGACCAGAGTTCCTTATGGCAGTAAGACAGGAAGGCGACCTTGCGGTGGCCGAGCTTGAGCAGGTACTGGCCCACGCGCCGGCCCGCCAGTTGTCCCGCCACCGTGAAGATTCGGAAGGCCCAGCCGGCCAGGTCCGCCTGATGGTGTAACGAGTTGGTTACGGCCATGTCCCAGGTGGTGTCGATGACGGCCACGGGCTTGTCGAGGCTGCCGACCTTGGCCTCCGGTCGGCGCATCTCGCGCAAGGTCTGCAGGGCCTGATCGAGTTTGCGTTCCGGCAGCATGGAGGACCAGAGGATGTAGCCCACCACGCTCTGCTTCTCATGCAGGGCGCCCAGCTGGTTGCCGAATACGGCCTTGCGGCGATCGGGATCGAAGGGAAGCACGGTCACGTTGATCATGCTCTTGCCGCCTTCGCGGCGCAGGGCGGAGAGGAACTCGGTGACGGGATACCCGCCGAAGCTGATCTTGGAGGCGGCCTCCGGCGCGCCGATGAAGACCAAGGTCCCATGGGCCCGCTTGAGATGCGGCACCATATAGGTCTTCTTATGCGGGGCGACCACGCCCTCGCCGGCAATGGCCTCCATGGCCTTGCGCAGGGTCTTGTAGGAAACGTCGTAGGACTTCTGCAGGTCGCGGAGGGAAGGCATGGCCTCGCCGGCCGCGAACAAGCCGTTGAAGACGTCCTTCTCGATCTGGATTTTCAGGCGTTGCCAGCGCTGCGAATCGCCCGGGGAGGTGGCCGGATGGCGGCCGTTGCGGTCGTCGGCGGGAGGCGTCCCGAAATAGGCGCCGCGGTTCTTGACCACGGTGATGAGGCCTTCGCCGCGCAGGAGCCCCAGCGCCGAGCACATCGCCGCGGCCGAGACCTGGGCCTGCCGCGCCAGGACCCGGATGGGCGGCATGCGGTCGCCGGAAGTCCAAGTGCCGCTCTGGATTTCCTCGCGGACATGGGAGAGCGATTTCTGCACGGCAGGATGGATGCGCTGCAAGGCTTCGATCCCTTTCGACTCAGGTTGAAACATGGAGAGTATCGAATAGTTTCAGTGCGGTCTTCCAGACTCCGGGCGCTTCGGG
>DAINDC010000020.1:11475-25888 GCA_036732085.1 Fibrobacterota bacterium
CGAAAATCTTGACCGGGAACGAGGCCCGCACCACGGCGCGGATATCCTCGGAACCGGCGCTCTCCCCTTTGCCGCCCGCCGCGCCGCCGCCCCCGAGATGCCCCAGGGTCCTGGCTTGGATGAGCAGGTTGCCGATGGCCGTGGCCTCGACGGGGCCGGCCTGCACGGGAAATCCCACCGCATTGGCCGTGAACTGGTTGAGCAGGCGGTTGCGGCTGCCCCCGCCAACAATATGCAAGGTCCGGAAGCGGCGACCCACCACGGCCTCGCATTCGGCCAGGGTTTGGGCGTAGAGCAGGGACAGGCTTTCCAAGGCGCAGCGGATGAAGGAACCGGGATCGGTCGGAATGGGCTGGCCGGTCTCGCGGCAGTACTCGGCGATCTTGCCCGGCATACGGCCGGGCTTGCCGAAACGCGCGTCGTCCGGGCGGATGAAGCTGCGCAAGGGTTCCGCGGCTTCGGCCATGGAGGTGAGCTGATCGTAATCGTAGGCATTGCCGAGCTCGCTCCAGGCGCGCCGGCATTCCTGCACAATCCAGAGTCCGACAATGTTCTTGCGGACCATGATGGTGCCGCCATAGCCCACTTCATTGGTGAAGTTATGCTTGCGGCTTCCCGAGTCGATGACGGGACTGCGGGCCTCGGTGCCCAGCAGGGACCAGGTCCCGGAACTGATGAAGGCCCAATCCCCGTTCGCGCCGGGCTCCGCGGGCCCGGCCGCCACCGCCGCGGCGGTATCATGCGAGCAGCTCGCGATGACCTCCGCGCCCTTGAGATTGGTCTCGTGGGCCACCTCGGCCAGGAGCGAGCCGAGCTTGGTGCCCGGCTTCACCAAGGCCGGGAAGACCTTCTTGGGCAGCCCCAGGCGCGCGATAAGGTCCCAGCTCCAATCCCCCTTGCGTGGATTGAAGAGCTGGGTGGTGCTGGCCAGGGACGCCTCCCCATTGGGTGTCCCGGCCAACAAGTAATTGAAGTAGTCGCCGATATTGAGGAACCGGTCGGCCCAGCCCAGCACGTCCGGCCGCTTCTCCGCGTCTATGCACAATTGGAAAAGCGTGTTGATGGGCATGAACTGGATGCCGGTCTCGTTGAAGATCTCGTCGGCGGGTACCTTGGAGAAGACCTTGTCCATCGCCCCGTCGGTGCGGGGGTCCCGGTAATGGTACGGGTGGGTGACCATGGGCTCGCCCTCGCGGAAGAGCACGTAGTCCACGCCCCAGGCGTCGGTGCTGACGCCGGAAATGGACAGGCCGCGCGCGGCCGCGATGCGGAGGCCGGCCTTCACTTCGGAAAAGAGGTTGAGCAGATCCCAGCGGAGCGAGCCCTGGATGGTGACGGGAATGTTCGGGAAGCGGTGGATCTCCTCCACTTCGAGCTTCCCTCCCGACAATGTCCCCGCGGCACCTGTAAGGGTTCCGGCGGAACTAAGGGTCCCGGCGGCACCCGAAAGGGTGCCGAGCATCACGCGGCCGCTTTCGGCTCCCAGGTCGATGGCAAGATAGTGCTTTTGCATGGTGGCCCTCAGCGGGGAAAGGATTGGATGTTGCCGGCGTCCACGTTCAGGATATTGCCGGTGGATTTATACGAAGCGTCGCCGGCGAAGAAGTACACGGCCTCGGCGATGTCCTCCGGGAAGACATTGCGCTTGAGCATGCTGCGCTGGCGGTAATGCTCTTCGAGCTGATCCTCGTTGATCTTGTTGGACTCCGCGCGCTCCTTGCGCCAGTTGCCCTGCCAGAGCTTGGAGCCCCGGAGCACGGCGTCGGGATTGATGACATTGACGCGGATTCCCTTGGGCGCGCCTTCCAGGGCCAGGCAGCGGGCGAGATGGATCTCGGCGGCCTTGGCCGTGCAATAGGCGGCGGCGCCCGGCGAGGCGGCCAAGCCGTTCTTGCTGGAGATGAAGATCATGGACGCGTCCAGGCCTTGCGCGAGCAGCACCTTGTAGCCTTCGCGCGAGACCAGGAAATAACCCGTGGCCAGGATGCTGATGTTCCTGTTCCAGAGTTCCAGCGTCGTGTCCTCGTAGGCCGCTGCGGAGGCGATGCCGGCATTGTTGACCAGGATGTCCAGGCCGCCGAATTCGCGCGCGCAGACCTTGAGGGAGTCGATGACGGAAGCCTCGTCGGTGACGTTGCAGACGGCGATGCGCACCGCATCCTTGCCGTACTTGGCGCGCAGCCCATCCTCCGTCTCCTTGAGGTTACCTGCGTCGATGTCGGTCAAGCAGACCACGGCGCCTTCGTCCAATAGGCGTTGGGCCGTGGCCTTGCCGATGCCGCCGGCGCCGCCGGTGATGAGGGCGATGCGTCCCGCGAGGGGTTTCGCCTTGGGCATGCGGCGGAGCTTGGCCTCCTCCAGCGCCCAGTATTCGATGTCGAAAGCTTCCTGCTCGGGCAGGCCCACGTATGCATCGACGGCGGAGGCGCCGCGGATGACATTGATGGCGTTCACGTAGAACTCGCCCGCGATCCGGGCCGTGGCCTTGTCGCCCGCGAAGGAGAACATGCCCACGCCGGGCACCAGGATGATGACGGGATAGGGATCGCGCATGGCGGGGGAATCGGTCCGCTTGCAGCGCTGGTAATAGGCTTCGTATTCCTTGCGGTAGTCCGCGAGGAGGCCGTCCAGGTTGGCCGCCAAGGCTTCAGCGGTTTCCCGGGAGGGATCGAATTCCACGAACAGGGGGAAGATCTTGGTGCGCAGGAAGTGATCCGGGCAGGAGGTGCCCATGGCCGCCAGTTCCTTGGCCTGCTTGGAGCAGACGAAGGCGAGCACGGCCTCCGAGTCGTTGAAGTGGCCGAGCTTGCGGTTCTCCTTGCTGAGCTTGCCGCGCAAGGTGGGCATGAGTCGCGAAGCGAATTCCGCCCGCGCGGCGGGATCGAGGGCCGCCACCTTGGGGCCGCCGAAAGCTCCGCCTAAAAGCCCGCCCGCGGTTTCCGCGTCGTCCTTCGCGTCGATATAAGCCTGGGCCTTGCGGATGATGCGCAAGGTGTTCCCGTAGCATTCCTTCGAGGTCCGGCCCCAAGTGAAGAAACCGTGGCCGCCGAGCATGATGCCCTTGAGATGGGGCATGGCCTTGCACATGGCCTCCAGCTTGAGCCCCAGGTCATAGCCCGGCCGCTGCCAGGGCAGCCAGCCGAGTTCGCCCTCGAAAATCTTCTGCGTCAGGGCCTCGCCGTTCTTGGACGCGGCGATGGCGATGACGGAATCGGGGTGGACATGGTCCACGTGCATGAAAGGGATATAGGCATGCAGGGGCGTGTCGATACTGGCCGCGCGCGTATTGAGGTTGAAGGTGCAATGGGGAAGCAGGCCCACCATCTCGTCCTCATGGGCCAAGCCGCGGTACAGGCCCTTCAAGGCATTGAGCCTTTCCATATAGAGGGTCGAGAAGCCGTCCAGCTTCATGCTTCCGATATCGCCGCCGGAACCCTTCACCCACAGGACCTCCACGTCCTTGCCCGTAAGCGGATCCTTCATCATGACCTTGGCCGAGGTATTGCCCCCGCCGTAGTTGGTGACGCGCAGATCCGATCCCAGTTGGTTGGACCGGTAGAGGAGCAGCTTCTCCTCGGAATAATCCCGGCAGACGGAATCGTCCCACCGATCCGGTATGGAATTGTCCGGGATGATGGAATTCGATTTCATGGATTCCGAAGCGGTTGATCCGGTGGTTGCTGACTTCACGATTCCCCCTTGGAGAGCTGTCGGGAGCCCTTCTCCCCACAACTTACACCTGCTGATATGTTTTCAAAGTAAAAATATAACGATTTTTATATTTGTGTTGTGAAAACTCCGGTTTCTTTCGGGGCCCGGTTTCAAACCGCCGACGCTTCGGTACGCATCCCTTCCCTGGCCAGGAGGAGCTTGACCTCCGCCTCGCGCAGGGAGGCTTGGATTTCCTTGGAAATCCGACCTTCGGTGATGACGGTGTCGACTTGGGCGAGCGGCCAGAAATAGGTCACGGAGACGCGGTTCCATTTGGTGGAATCGGCCAGGGCGATCACCTTGCGGCTGATGCCGGCCAAGGCCCGCTTGACCTCCGTCTCGCTCTGGTTCACCTCGCCCAGGCCGCGCGTCGCATGGATGCTATGGGCGCCCATGAAGCAGAGATCCACTTCCAGGCGCGACAGGAACTGCACGGCCTCGGGGCCGACGAGGGAGGAGGATTCATGGCGCAGGGTGCCGCCGGGCATGATGACGTTGACTCCGGACGCGTCGATCAGCTGGGAGGCCACGGCCAGGCTGTTGGTGATGACGGTCAGGGCCTTGCGGCCGCGCAGGAAATGGGAGACCGCGAGCGAGGTGGTGCTGGCGTCCAGGGCCACCACCATCCCGTCCTTGACCAGCGCGGCGGCCATGCGGCCGATGGCCTGCTTCTCCGCCACCTGGTTGCGCAGGCGTTCGTCCATGGGCATTTCCGGCTGCGGGGCTTCGTGCGGGACCACGGCGCCGCCATAGGTGCGGATGAGCTTGTTCTCCTTAGTGAGCGCTTCCAGATCGGCGCGGATGGTGGCTCCGGTGACGCGCAACTGCTTGCTCAATTCGAGCACGGACATCCGGCGCTTGGCCAAAAGCAGGCCCAGGATCTTTTCCCGCCGTTCGTTCCGGAATCTAAGCGTGCGCATCGGTCTCCATTAGCAGGCTATGCTATTCTCGTGCCTTTATAATTTCACTTTGAAAATATAATCTAGGGTTTTTCCGATAAATCCGGGGGCGATTCTTTTTTTATTTTCAAGTTAGGCCCCAAGTTTAGGCAAAACGCATGGATTTCGGCAAACTCAAAAACATCCAAGGCATCGACCTGTCCCTGCCTCCGGACGATCGAGCCAATGCCCGCGTTCTGGCCAAGCCCGTCCTGAGCAAGCCCGATAAGGGCCTTCCCGCGATCGAGAAGGGCCTTCCCGCGACCGAGCCTTTTCATTTTCGCGCCTATGTGGGCTTGCCGGTCTGGCAGGACGATGCCCTGGCCGCCCGGCTCTGCACGCCCGGAACGCCCAAAGCAAAACGGCTCGCCTGTTATGCCCGGCAGTTCCACGCCCTGGAACTGAATTCCACCGGTTACGGCCTGGACCCGGCGCATGCGCGCCACTGGGCCGGCGAAGTCACGCCCGGTTTCAAATTCTGCCCCAAGGTCCCCAGGGACGTGAGTCATGAGAGCGATCTGGATTATGTCTGGGATCGTTATGCCACGCATTGCGAATCCGCGTTCGGCCTGGGGAGTCATCTGGGCCCGTTCCTATTGCAGTTTCCCGACACTTTCGGGCCGAGCCGGTTTCCGGAATTGGAACGGTTCCTGGCCGCGCAAGCCGCGCGCCTCCCTATCGCCCTGGAAGTGCGGCAAGCCTCCTGGTTCCGGGACCAGGGAGCCAAGGCTGCGCTCTTGGACATGCTGGAAGCCTACGGCGTCACCTCGGTCCTCACGGACACGCCCGGCCGCCGCGACGTGCTTCACCAAAGGCTCACCACCCGCACGGCCTATATCCGCTTCAACGGCGTGACGCCGGAGGCCGGGGATCCGGAACGATTGGAACGGTGGGCGGAGCGCATCCGGGCCTGGCGCGCGGGAGGTTTGCAGACCTTGTATTTCTTCGTCCATCTGGAACGGCAGGATCTGGCCGTGGAGCTCGCCGCCCGCTTCATCGCTATGCTGAACCGCGTGGTGGGTACGAGCATGCCCGAGCCGCGTCTGCAGATCGAAGTCGAGAATATGTCCCTGTTTCCGTAGATCCGGCTGACACCGGGAGCGGCGCATCGCGGGGACTGGTCCCTATTAACAAAGGAAAAAAGGCCGATAAAAAAAGGGGGAGGCTGTTAGGGCAACCTCCCCCAAGACCGCCAAGGTCGGTGGAGACTTGGGCAGCCGGGATCAATTAGCGCGGCTCAGCCGCAGCATTCTCAGCGACTACTTCTTGACCTCGGTCCATTGCCCGCTCTTGGCGGAGGAGAGGACGGCGTCGCAGATATATTGGGTCTCGAGCGCTTCGCGGAAGGTGGGACCCACCACTTTATTCTTGTCCAGGCCTTCCAGGAAATCCGCCACCTGATGCACGAAGGTATGCTCGTAGCCGATTTGCAGGCCCGGCACCCACCAGTTCTTCATATAGGGCTGATCGCCATCGGTGACATGGATGGACTTCCACCCGCGCAGCTTGCTCTCGTCGCGATGATCGAACCATTGCAGGCGATGCAAATCGTGCAGGTCCCAGATGATGGAAGCATGCTCGCCGTTGATCTCCAAGGTGTACAGGGCCTTGTGGCCGCGGGCATAGCGGGTGGATTCGAAGGTCGCGAGCGAACCGTTCTCGAAGCGGCCCATAAAAGTACAAGCGTCGTCGATCGTGACCTTCTCGACCTTGCCGGTCAGGTTGTGCTTCCGTTCCTTGATGAAGGTCTCGGTCATGGCACTGACGCTATTGAGCGATCCATTCAGCCAGATGGCGGTGTCGATGCAATGGGCGAGCAAATCGCCGGTGACGCCGGATCCCGCAGCGGCCGCATCCAGGCGCCAGAGGCCCGCGCCGCCCTGGGGCAGATCCGCGGAGATGGTCCAGTCCTGCAGGAACTTGGCGCGATAGTGGAAGATCTTTCCGAGGCGGCCTTCGTCGATGAGCTGCTTGGCCATGGTCACGGCGGGGACGCGGCGGGAGTTGTACCAGACGATATTCGGAACCCCGGCGCCTTCCACGGCGGCGACCATCTTCTCGCCTTCCGCGCCGTCGCGGGCCAGGGGCTTCTCGCACATGATCATCTTGCCGGCCTGGGCGGCGGCGATGGCGATTTCCATATGGCTGTCGTTGGGCGTGCAGATATCGACGACGTCGATATCCTTGCGGGCAATGATCTTGCGCCAGTCGGTCTCGACGGATTCATAGCCCCACTTGTCGGCGAAGGCCTTGACGTTCGGCTCGCTGCGGCCGCAGATTGCCTTGAGCACGGGCTGATGATCGGTATCGAAGAAGTTGCTGACCTTGCGGAAGGCGTTCGAATGCGTGCGGCCCATGAAGCCGTAGCCGATCATACCGACATTGAGTTTTTTCTTTGCCATGGTTCCCTAGCTCCCTAAATGAATTCGATCGGAATGCGTTCTACCGGTATAGTCAAAAGAAAAGGCGGCCCTCCCCATCGGGGCCACCTTCCCCCCACTCAGCCGTACATACGGTTGAGTTCGTCCCCGGCCTTCTTGCACCCTAAGATGCACTTGAGCGTGGCGGGCTGTTTCAGTTCCAGCCATGTTTCTCACGGACCGCCGCCATCGCACCCAGGATCTTGTTCCAGGTCTCCTGCTGCTCCATGGCCGAGTTCGGGAACATGCAGCCGTCCCAGCACATATGCTTGATGTCGATATGCTGGTTATTGTTGTCCCGCAGCCAGAAGCCGGCATGGTAGGGGATATCCAGCTTGCCGTTTTTGTCGTCCACGGGGCAATGGCGTCCGGTCTTGTCATGGGAACCGGAGCCGAATGCGGTTGCGTCGTTCTGGGCGACATGGAAATCCTTGACCCACGGCCGCAGCTTGTCCGTAAGGGCCTTATAGCCTTTGTCGAACGCGTCCTTCTCCCAGTTGAATCCCTTGGGCACCAGGGCATCCTCCTCGGCATTGAATCCCAGCATGAACAGCAGGGTATGGGCCATGTCCGCCTGGATGCCGACGGTCTTGGGGTTGTCGACGCCCTCCAGGAGCTCCAGCAGGGATTTCCAGCCGTGGATGCCGCCCCAGCAGATCTCGCCCTCGATGGCCAGCTTCTCGCCATAGCCTTCGGCGATCTTGGCCGCTTCCTTGATGGTCGCGATGTTCTTCTTCTGGTTCTCCACCGGGTCCTTGGCGAAGTTGGCCGGGCTGTTGGCCGTATCGATGCGGATGATGCCGTACTTGCGGATGCCGATGTCCTTCAGCTTCTTGCCGATGGCGCAGGACTTCTTGAGCACGTTCAGGTAGTTCTTCCGGTCCTCTTCCGTCCCGAAGGCGCCGCCGCCGCCCCAGATGGGCGCGACGAGGGATCCGATGACCAGGTTCTTGGCCGCGACCTTGTCGGCCAGCTTCTTGAGATCGTCGTCCGTGGATTCCAAATCAGTATGAGGGAGCGACAGGAACAGATCGATGCCGTCGAACTTGACGCCGTTCACCGAAGCGTTGGCCGTCAACTCCAGCATCCTGTCCTGGGAAATGACCGGATCGGCACCCGGCTCTTTACCGCCCTTGCCGACAAGTCCGGGCCAGGCCGCGTTATGTAATTTCGGAAATGCATTTGCCATGATTGACTCCGTTGCTTTCGTGAGTAAGGCGGTCTTCTCTTTTATTTCCTGATGCTCTTGAACGCGCCGGTATGCGGCGACTTCGGGCTCGAGTCCGGTCCGAAGTAACGCAAGGTGACCAGCGGCTCGCTGCCGGTATTCTCGAAGGTGACGCCCTGGGTCGCGGCTTCATGCGAGATGAAGACCTCGTCCTCGGTCTGCGCGCCAAAGCGGATCATATTCGGGGATTCGATGCGCAGCTTATTGATGCGTCCGGTTCCCTGCATGGTGATGAGGCCGGAGGCGGCATTGTCCTTGAGCGTGACCTTGGCGCCCGGCTCGAGGGTCAATTCCTTGGCGGTGAAAAGATCGCGGTCGCCGCGGACGGCTCCCGTGTTCGGCCCGCCGAAGCGGCCGTAGACGACCCAGCGATCCTGATAGCCTTCCGTCCAGGTCTCGCCGTCATTGATCGGTTCCAGGTAATGGTGGTCGCGGAAATTCGGATCCACGTTGGCGTCCCAGTCCAGCTGGTCGACCAGGTAATCGAGATCCAGCTTGTACTTCTCCGGGGTGTTCTGCACGAAGAGTTCCCAATCCACGCGGCGGCCTTCCACCATGCTCTGGTACATGGCGAAGACGTCGCTGCCCCATTGGGGTTCATAGGTCAGGAGCGAGCCGGGGGCATGCAGGACGCAGGCGGGCACGTGCCAGCCGGTGCCGGGATTGAGGCGGTAGGCCTTGGAGAGATCCAGGATGCCGTTGTCGCCCTTGTTCCAATTCTCCAGGCAGCGGCGCACGTCCGCCTTGGTGACGCCGGGCTCGAGGCCGAAATAGGTATGCGGGAAGTTGTTGCCGATGGCATTGAGCTGGGGCGGGAAGTAGTAACATTCCGGTTTCCCCTCCTGCCCGATCAGGGCGGCCTGATCCTCGTTATGGTGCATGTGATGGGGGATGGGTCCCATATTGTCGAAGAACTTGGAGTAGATGGGCCAGCGGCCGTACTTGTCCCACATCTTCTGTCCGATGAGGCGCGGGCCTTCCGCGGCCACGGCTTCGAGCAAGGTGAAGCGCTCGCCGTTATGGATGACGTAGCTTAGGCCTTCGTCGATGGCACGGTTGTCGTTGCCGGCTTCGGTGGTGGAGGAGAACCAGCGCTCGTCGATGCCGCCGCGGTGCGCGCCCAGGGCGTAATAATCGTCGGAATGGAGCTTGAGGCGCTTGCCCGGCATGAGGAAGGATCGCGGCACCCAGCAAGGCGCGAGGCGCAAAAGGCCTTCGCCGGCCTCGATGGCCGCGCGGAACTTAGGTTTCTTGCCGGTCTTCGGTACTGCCACTGCTTCGGTCATGCCACACTCCGTGAAGTTTCGATCCGATTTTCCCTGAACCCGTCGGTAGGATAATCTAGTCCGCCCCGGCAATGGCGAGGGGAAGCCCTAAAGGAAGAATTTATAACTTAAATTACCTGGGTAATTCCAGTCATTTCATCCCCCGGGAGCTTCCCCCGAAACGCAGAATTCGATAATTTCGCTTTAACCTAGCGAAGCTTTTTGAAGGCTCCCGTTTCCGGAGCGTTAGGGCAGGAATCCGGCCCGAAATAACGCAAGACCACCAAGGGCTCGGTGCCGGTATTTTCATAGGTCACGCCCTCAACCGCCGCATGATGGGAAACGAAAGCCTCGTCCTCCACCATCTGCCCAAAGCGTATCATGGCCGGGCTTTGCAGGCGCAACTTGCCCACCCGGCCCGAGCCCTGCACGGTAATCAGGCCGTAGGCCCCGCCGTCCTTGACCGTGGCCTTGACCCCCGGTTCCAAGGTGAGCTCCTTCGCGGTGAACAATTGCTCGCCGTGGAAACTCCCGTAGACCACCCATTTATCCTGGTACCCTTCCGTGGCGGTTTCGGCCACGTTGACCGGTTCCAGGTAATGATGATCGCGGAAGTTCGGATCCACGTTCGCTTCCCAATCCAATTGATCGACCAGGAAATCCAGATCGTGCTGATGTTCCACCGGGAAGTCCTTGGCCAGCAATTCCCACTCGATGCGGCGGCCTTCCACCATGCTCTGGTAATAGGCGAAGACGTCGCTGCCCCATTGGGGTTCATAGGTCACGAAGGATCCGGGCGCGTGCAGGATGCGGTCGGGCACGTGCCAACCGGTGCCGGGCTTGAGGCGGTAGGCCTTGGCGAGGTCGATGATGCCGTTGTCGCCCTTGTTCCAATTCTCCAGGCAGCGGCGCACGTCGGACTTGGTGACGCCGGGCTCCAGGCCGAAATAGGTATGGGGGAAGTTATTCCCGATGGAGTTCAATTGCGCCGGGAAGTAATAGCCTTCGGGCTTGCCTTCGCGTCCCACCTTGGCCGCTTGCTCCTTGCTTTGATGCATGTGGTGGGCGATGGGACCCATATTGTCGAAATACTTGGAGTATACGGGCCAGCGCTTGTACTTGTCCCACATCTTCTGCCCGATGAGGGTCGGGCCTTCGGCGGCTACGGCTTCGAGCAAGGTGAATCGTTCGCCCTCGTTGACGGCATAGCTGAGGCCTTCGTCGATTTCCCGGTTTTCATTTCCGGCTTCCGTGGTGGACGCGAACCAACGTTCGCAGATGCCCCCCCGATGCGCGCCCAAGGCATAGATGTCATCGGGATGCACCTTGATGCGGCGGCCGGGAACCATGAAGGACCGGGGTACCCAGCACGGGGCCAACCTGAGGATGCCTTCGCCCGCTTCAATCGCTCCGCGGACATTGGGTCTTTTGCTTACTTTCGGAACCGCCACCATTTGAGTCATACTCTCTGCTTTCCCTTTTCGCTTTTCGCTTTTCCGGAATACCGGTTCATGCAGGCCGCCCCTAATCGGACTGCCCCCACCAATTTCCAATCTCCGCATCGATCGCGATAGGAAAAGTTTGCGTGCTTATTTGGAAGGTCGGATTCCGGTGATTCTCGGCTCCCGGGAACCGGGATTCATCCGTGCAGAAAGGCCCAATCCACGGGGACTTTGATGCTGCGGCCCGTGGAGCCCGTCACCGTGATTTCCGTACCGGTCCCGTCTTTCTCCACCGCCGTCACCTTGCCGAACTTCAGCGGCACCGGATGGACCAGATGGATCAGCCTGATGGATTTGGGCTCCTTGGCTTTGAACGCCAAGGTGGTAGGAACGCCTAAGGCCTTCAACTTGTTCTTGCGCGAGGTCTCGAGGCCGTCGGAAAAATGGCCGCAGACCTCTTCGAGGCCCAGCCGGCGCAGATGGGTTCCGTTCCAGGGCGCGCCATGCCGTCCGCCGTTGGAATGCCAGAACAGGGTGCTCGGAAGCGTGCGCGGATCCTTGAGCGAGATCCAGACATAGCCGTCCAAGGTCGCGGCGGTCCAGGCGAAATCCCCGGGCTTGCTCGTCATCATCACCAAGTCCTCGAAACCCTGGCGGGCCGGATAGCGCTGCAAGGAAGTGGTGCCCCCGTTCGCGAGCGGCACCTTCTCCAGGGACGTGAAGCGTCCGCCGGTTTTGAGCGCGCCGTATTCCCGCGCCAGCGGATCCGAGAATGTCTCCGTCTTCACGCTGCCATAGCGGAACGGGCTGACGTTGACATGGTAAGGGCCGCCCTTGTCCGGGAAGAGCAAAATGGCATGATGCCCGAAGTTGTATCGCCCCTGCAAACCTTCGATGCGGTGCTCCTGGTAGACGGCGCGCTGGCCGGCCTTGATGCTCAGGACCTTGCGGACCCGGCACTTGGGAACTTGCACATCCATCTCCAGGACCAATCGCCCGGGCCCCTGCGAGATCAGTTCCCAGCCCGCATTGGCGGTCTCGCCATGTACGTCCTTGACGCCCTTGCTCGATCCGAAAGGCAGGCAGAAATAATCGCCGCGCAAGACCCTGAGAACCGGCGGCAGACTCTGATCGATTTCACTGGGCTGCCAAGGGGCCATGGCATAGGGCTGGACCCAACGTTTGCCAATCCGGAATTTGACCGGGGCCATATGGCCGCCCCGGCGCGTGAGGTAGAGCTCCACATCGCCATTCGCCAAGGGATAGGAAGGTTCGCCATGGACAAGGGCCAGTTTCTCGCCGTTGAGGATCGAGGCCGCAGCGGGTACCGGGGACGCGGGCTTGGAGGTCGAGACCTTGGAGGCCGCGGCGGACTTGGCGCCGTCGGCATTCACAGGTTGCTCCGCGGTCTTGGCGTTCTGGTGCAAGGAGTCCATAGAACCTGCAAGGTACCCGAAAACGAACGCCCGATCGATCGGGTCTTCGCTTCAGTTTGTGGACTTGGACAGGCCTCGTATTTCCGTATTTCTCAGGCCACGCGATTGAGGTCTTTTCCGTCGAGAAAGGCCCTTAAATTGGTCAAAACCTTTTCAAGCAAGCGGCGGCGCGCCTCCACCGTGGCCCAGCCGAGATGCGGCGTGACCACCACCTTGCGGGCCCAGGGCGCCTTGGGATCGAGAAGCGGATGATCGGCCGGCGGCGGCTCCTGCGCGAGCACGTCCAGTCCCACGCCCCCCAAGCGCCCGAACGCCAGGGACCGGATCAGATCGTCCTGGGAAAGCAGCGGGCCGCGACCGGTATTGATGAGGATGGCGCCGGGCTTGAGCAGGGCCAGGAACTTCGCATCGACAAGGCCGCGCGTCGCCTCCGTGAGCGGGCAATGCAAGGTCACGAAATCGGCCTGCGGCAAGGCGGCTTCCAAAGGCGTGCGGGTTTTCTGCAGCGACGGTTGGGTCATTGATGGGGCCGATGGCGAGGTTATGGATGCGGGCGACGATGGCGAGCCCGGCACTTGGGCCGCGATGGTTTGCATGCCGAAGGCGAGGGCGATGCGCGTCACCGCGGATCCGATGGCCCCGCTGCCCACCACCACCAGGGTCTTGCCCTTGAGCTCCACCAAAGGCTGACGCAGGAAACAGAAGTCCTCGGACGCGGCCCAGCGGCCGGCCTGGACATCGCGGGCATGGCCGGCCACGTCATGGGTGAAGTGCAGGATGAGGGCGAAAACCAATTGGGCCACCGAGTCCGTGCTATAGCCGGGAACATTGGTGACGACGATGCCGCGCGCCCGGGCCGCCTCCAGGTCCACGATATTGGTGCCCGTGGCCAGGACGCCGATATACTTCAGACCCGGCGTCGCATCCATCAGGGCCGCATCCACCGCCACCTTATTGGTCAGGACGATGGCCGCGCCCCGGCAGCGCTCGGCCCGCTCCTCCGGGCGCGTGCGGGCATGGACGCGGACCTCGCCCAGGCTTTCCAAACCCCGCCAGACCTCCGCATCGCCCTGATCCAAGGTGAATCCGTCCAAGACCACTATCCGCATCGTCCAACCCTCCGCGCCCTATTTTATCCTCGCCAAACACCGATGACGAATGGTGGTCGCAACCCCCTTAAAAAAAGCATATTATCTATCCATATCATGAACCTAAAAATCAGCTTTTTTCCTGCTCTGCTCCTGGGCGGCCTGGCCGCGGTCCTGTTCACCGGATGCGGCCGCGAAAAGGTCGCGGAAAAATACCCCAACGGCAAGCCCAAGGTCCTCCGCAGCTACGGCTGGCTGGGCGGCGAGAACCAGGGCAACCTCAAGCGCGAGCAGATCTTCTACTTCAACGGCAACAAGGAGGCGGATACCCGCTTCCGCGGCGGCCTGCGCCATGGCGAGTACCACGATTTCTGGCATAACGGCCAGAAAAAGACCGAAGGCCGGTTCGTCCAGGGCAAGAAGGAGGGGGAATGGGATTTCTATTACAACCAGTTCACCATCGCCGCCAAAGGCGTGTTCAAGGGCGATAAGAAGGAAGGCGTCTGGAAGCAATTCTGGGAGAGCGGGGAACCCAAGGCGGAAGGGGCTTTCCACAACGGCAAGGAAATCGGGACCATGAAGGAATGGAGCGCCAAGGGCGAGCCGACGGTCGAGAATTCCTGCTTCGAAGCCAATGAACACGGACGTTACCGTTCCTTCCACGCTAACAAGCTCGTCAAGGAAGACTATGCCTGCCACCTGGGGATTCCCACCGGCCCCTATGAACGCCGGGATCCGGACGGCGTGCTCCTCGAGAAAGGCGTATTCGACGAGCGGGGCCGCAAGGAAGGCGTCTGGGAGACCGTCCATCCCGACGGCAAGCGCGCCTCCCTCAAGCATTACCGCGAAGGGATGGAGACGGACAGTTCCTATGCCTGGTATCCC
>DAINDC010000021.1:0-18966 GCA_036732085.1 Fibrobacterota bacterium
TACAAGTGACTTTTTGGCCCAAAATCACCCACTCGATCGCCCGAAGAGCCAATTTATCTGGTCAATTCGGTGATGGAACAACCACAAGCCGTTTGAAACCTGTCCAAATTATGTCTGGAGTTTCAAATATCTCGGCTGGATCTACACACAGTATGATTTTAAAAACTGATGGAACACTTTGGGCGACTGGAGACAATTCTTCTGGTCAATTCGGCGATGGGACTACGACTAACCATTTAACACCTGTCCAAATTATGGCTGGAGTTTCAAATATTTCTGCCGGATTTAATCATAGTTTGATATTAAAATTGGATGGAACACTTTGGGCGACAGGTGATAATTCTCATGGTCAATTGGGTAATGGCACTAGCATTAGTCGAACGACCCCTGTCCAAATTTTAACCGGAGTGGCAACTATCTCTGCTGGAAAAAACTTCAGTCTAGTTTTAAAATCCGATGGAACATTGTGGTCATTTGGAAGTGGTCCTTTGGGCGGCGGTAGCACTACACCTGTACAGATAAGTAGTGGCGTTATTGATGTATCTGCTGGTATTGGGCAAGATTTTTTCGTAAAAACGGACGGAACACTTTGGGGATGGGGTTACAACTTTAATGGGGAATTGGGTGCTGCCGCATCCGGACTACAAGGGACACCTATCCAAATTACGACAGGTGTTTCCCGCATTTCTGCTGGTGATGGTTATTTCCTTGCACTAAAAACGGACGGAACGGTGGGTGTTGGAACCCAATTAATGACCGGCGTTTCAAATATTTCTGGAAAGGTTGCCCACAGTTTATTTACAAAAACGGATGGCACACTTTGGGCGACAGGAGACAACTCTTCTGGTCAATTGGGTGATGGTACAACTACAAATCGTAATACTCCTATTTTAATGTCGTTCTGATTTTCAAAACTTTACCAAAAAGCGGGGGGGCACATTTTGATCCAAAATGAACGCTCCTTCATTTTCCAGCGAATTCGAATTCACCCGAGGTTATACCTTATCGAATAGAAGAACCATACCTCGCATTCCTTTTCATCCCCTTCTTCCCGACCATCCCAAATTTTCGTCGATAACTTGCCCGCCTTGCTTTCCAATTCAGTCCAATCCAAGTTCCCGCCTTCAATCTGGTCAATCTGATCGAGAGCGTTGACGAAAGATTCCTCAGCACAGCAGCCAACAGCCGTGACAACCCTTTTGAACTTGGTGCCCTTGTTGCCACAGCCCGGAAATTCCCGAAGGAACCCGTGGGGTATCAATGCAAAGTCCGTGATTTTATTGCGCCTGGGATTCGCCTTCTTCGTTCTATTCAAATATCCCCCTCGTCGTTCCAATGCCGTCAAGGCTCAATATCCACGAGGAGACAGTCATTCAGGGATTCGCTTGTTTCGGCACGGATTAAATTTCAAGACTGCGGAACCCTACCAGACAGCCTCCAGCAAGCCCCACAGCCAAATCGTCTCGCAAGTGGAAAGAGCGATATAGTCACCCCCTTGGAGGTTGAGGGCAGCACTATCCGGCTAAATCTCACCTCTTTTAGGTCCTGGTGGATCTCCCCAGTTGATTGATCCGCAACCATTTTGGACAATGAATACGGTTGAACCTGGAGAACTGGTATGAAAAAGAAAATCCTGATAAAATGGCTTCCTGAACCCGAAGCCCACGACTATCCGGCAGCGTTTTCCTACCTGAGCCTAATTTACGAAAAAGCAATAGTCGCTAAATTTGTAAAAGGACTTCGAAAGGCTGGCATTACCACCTTCAAAGCCAAAGATGTTTTCCGGGCATCCGGCTTGTCCTTACTTGGGATCAGCAATTCCCATGTGGAGAAAAACCGAAAGAAAATATTGTCGGGCAATAATTTATCACCATTTTTGCTCGTGAGGGATCCACGAAACGGGAAAGTCATAATCGCTGATGGATACCATCGAATGTGTTCGGTGTATTCCTTCGATGAGGATGCGAGTATTCCCTGTAAAATTGTTTGATGATCCAGATATCGGACGACATAGGCTGGATCCAAGTTATGGTCTCTAACCCAATCCCACCTTATCCAGCCCCATCAAGAAACTTTCGTATAACCCCAGCCAAGCTCTCCGTCGTGAAATCCTTGAGATCACGTCCGATCCCATATCCGCCGATCCAGATGTTTGGAGAGTACCCGCCCTTGCCATTATTGGTCCGATAATACGGACCGGACTCACTTAAGCATATCTCCAAAATCCAGTCGCTATCAGGCTTGGCAATATTGCAGTACACCTCCCCCAGGACGGCAATCCCGCCTTTGTTGTAGAATGGGTACCGTTTGGCGATGGCAGCGTTGGCGACCTTGGCAGCCTCCTTACAGAACTTTACCCCACGTCGTCCAAATGCATTCTTGAATGAATCCTCCGGGAATCCGCCAAAATTTCCGATAGCCACGCCCTGGTATACTTGTGCAAGATTCATCAGTCGCCCCCATTTCTTACCGGATATTAGGGAAGCCGTCGGGAGTTTGTCAAAGGGCTCAGGCAATAAAATTCAGTGTCTTGATTCCATGATATTTGGTGTTCCCCCACTCCCGGACGGTCCCATGATCCAAGTCCCGGACTGTCCACATGGGATTCCCATTCTTGTAGCAAATGGTTTTCCCTAACATGGTCGCCATTCTTTCCAGGGGGACAAATTCCCGCTTGGTAACGTGCTTGATGCCGAGCATTCTCCAGTCGGAATGAGGAACGTTTTGCCCATCCCTACGCTGAATATTGCCGTTGTCATGGATGATGTACTTTGCGCCTGCGGGAGTGGTGATTTCGATTTTCATAGTGGATAACTAGGGGGCATGCCGGGAGTTTGTCAAAAAAGATCCGCTTCGCATATCCCCTTATATCCTTGGGTCATGTCCATTTTTGAAAGTATCCTTTGCGCCATTGCATCGGAACGCCATCCATCATATTCCAGATTCTTGAGGGCACAAAGGTCCCGAGCCGCTTGCTTGATAAATTCCTGATGAGCATTGGGATCGGTTCCTTTGCCATAGTTGCGGGCATGGACAATATATTTGATCCGGTTTTCATACTTGCCGGTAATGCTTTTGACGGCTTCATAGGTCGGACCCCTGGACCACATGACATTGATATGAACGTCCAAGGTATGGGGTATAACCCGGAACTTGGTTCCGGGAAACTTCCTGGCAAGAGCCGCCCGAATGCACTTGGTTGTCTTGGTGAGTTCGCTGGTTTTGCTCATACCGGAGACTAGGGAGCCTGCCGGGACTTTGTCAAAGCGCTATTCACCGAGCCAAGCATGGATTTTGTCCACAGCAGGATTGACGACCAGGTCATGGAAAGGTGAAGGCATGACTATCCCCAAATCCATTTGGATTTGTTCAACTGGTGGATAGATTTCACCGTCATCGACTTTGAGATTTACGCCATCGAATGAGTTAGAGCAACCGTATCTCCAGCCATCGGGCTTCTCCACCGTCACCTGGACAGTTTCGAGATTGAGTAGGGCAATCGAATCGCTGTAGTCATTTTCGACCTTGAACATCCTTCCATTGGTATATCCGCCACGGACATCGCAGCCCCCATGGATCTGGAGAACAATGTAGGGGTTGTCGTTGATGGTCAGTGGCGTATACTGGAGGACCTGGGAGAGGCTGGATTGATAGTTGTAGGTGTTGACGGGTGAATGGACTTTCACGGAGTTATTGCTTTTCAACCACTTCTCGACCTTGGCACCGACACCTATGAAATCGGTGGCATCGTGGTCTTTGGCAGCCTTGTTTTTTTGATTGAATTCTTGGCAAAGGAGGTCCAGAGTGAGTTGGTTCTTGAGATAATGAAATACGGAAATACTGTAGGTGATATCGCCTATTGGACAGGGTTCCTGGGGCAAGTCCAGCATCACCGCAGCCTCGGATTGGAAGGCTCTGAGGGTCTTCATTCGGTTCCGCTCATGGTGACGCCCATAGCCGCTTCCGGAATCGAGCAGTTGTGTGCCCGTATCTTCCACGAGCATGCGGTAGAGTGCCTGCTGGACAGCATTCGGCTTGGAATTGTTGGCTTGGGTCATGGTTGGCGTCTTCGTTCTCTTTGGGTGTGCCGTAACCTAGGGACGGGGATTGGCGTTTGTCAAAGAGGCTTAAGGAGCCGTCACATCAAGGGATTTCGCTTTTTCGACCTCGGGAGCGACCTCTCTCGAATAGAAATGGTGGAGACTTTTAATGGTGCCTTCTGAAATGAGCCATACGATTTTCGACACGTAACTACCTATGTCAATCGCTTGTTTCAATTTTTCTGGTTTGGCAGCCAGGAGGAAAAATATTGTGACCAGACCTATTATCCGAAGCATGGTGCTCCTCGCTCTCTTTCCTAAGAGGAAGTCATTGAAAGGGGAATCCGGCATCATCACAGGCTGAGAAGGATTATCGTCCGAACCAATCCCAACCTAGGACGTTCATCGAGAGTTTGTAAAACCAATCATCCCCAGTACATATGGTTTATTCTCCAAAGGAATTTCTCCGAAAAAAGAGGGATGGCTATGTCCGAATGAAGGTCGGTCCAGAACTGGCTTAGAGAAAGGTTAACCCTCTCGGACGCAGGTATTGAATTATGGCGTCATAATCTTATCGGAAGTTTCCCAGCATGCCATAGATGCGATTAAGAGTTTTCCAAAGGCTTGGATTACGTCACTTCTCCACCATCCACTGTATGGGGCGTTCCCAAGATTGGGGCACCTTCCGGTCCTTTTGCAAGATCGCTATCAAGTTCCGGGGCTTCTCCAGAATCCTGGGCAAAGCCTTCGAGCGCATGCTCCCAAGCCTCTTCCTTCGTTTTACCTTGCCCTACCAGTTCGATTCGGAAATAAAAAATATGCTCTTCCATGATTTCTCCTTGTTCTTTTATACTAGGGAGCCCCAAGGAAGTTTGTCAAAACCGGTCATGCCCAGTACCGTTTGGCAATTCTCCAACAACACTCCTCCGACCAAAAAGCGATGGTCATGTCCGAATGATGGTAGTTCCAGAATCTCAGTAAAGAGGCATTGACGGCTTCATAGGCTGTGAGGGGATCGTACAGTCGGATACCCTCCGAGAGGGCTGCCATCATTCCATACAAGCGATTGATGTTTATTAAAAAAGCGGCTTCGAAAATTCCGTAATCGATTGCGCATTCTTGGGGGATTGAGAGGAAGTCTATATTCGATGGCGTGTAGGACCTTCGAAATGGTCTATCACCGTGATCTTGTGGGTACCCATCCTCTGAATCCATCCGTGCTCCCTTGACCAGATTGAGTCAGCGAGAAGGAGGAGTGTCAAAGGTTAGACCATTTTGGTTTCGGTGGACGCTTTCGAGAGTGGGATATTTGCCTTTGAGCGGATCTGGTCGAGACCTCTTTTAACCAATGCATGGACGGCGGTCCTAGAACTCAACCCCATTTTATCAGCCACGGCAACGTCATTCAGCGGGGTTCCAGACGAGATCCCATACAAAAAATCGATGGCGGTTTTCTGAGGTCCGGGGGAAAGCAATTTCATAAGGCGAGCCAATTCACTCTTATCCTCGGTTTCCTGGGAGGAAAAATTGGGTGAGGCAATCGTATCTTGAAGTTGTGTTTCACCATCCCCCACCGGGCTGTCTAGCGATGTGGTATTTTTACGGGAGGTTCCCACAATTTCAAATAGATCCGGGGCTTCAATTGGTGGTCTGACGTTTTCCGCACCTGAGATATCATTCAATGCTCGAAAGTTTTGACCCGAAAAACTGAGAATCTTGTTCTTGGCAACATCAGTTCCCCGTTTCCAACTGTGAGAAGCAGTTCCAATTTGATTCGCTGCTGCCAATCCATCACGAGTCAGGTTCTTAAGTTCAAATAAAAATGCGTTTAAAAATGACGACCCTTTATAAACAAATTTTTGTAGATATCCTGGGATTATGGTCATAGATTTTAGGATAAAATCATGAGCGGATTCCTCCGAATTTGATCGCTTCAGAAGTTCCCTTGCCTTCACAATAATCATGGGAAAAACCGAACTGATGAGGACTTGCTTTGCGGCTTCCTTATCCGATTCTGTTGGGATACCATCAGGGAAATATTTGAAGGACCGAACCAATCCGAATCCACCGATGGGATCGACCGTCACCTTGCCTTTTTCTCCGCTGATAACCTGCATGAGCCTGCGTGTCATTTCATTGGGACCTTCTTTTTGGAAGACAGAAACCACGCCGTTCATAATCTCCGAGGAAAGTTTTTGATATGCCCTGAGATCTCGTTCATTTTCGAGGAGAACATGAGTAGCGGCTCGAATGGATTCGAGTAAGACTCGGGACTCTTCTGGTGCTTGCAAAGTTCCCAGGAAATTGTCGTAAAGGATCTTCTTCTCATCGATGGTACAAAGGGTGTGGAAGGCATTTACGATAAGTTCTTGTAGTTTTTGGAATTGCATTTCGTACTCCTGATTATCAGGAATAGTTTATATGCGCCGTGGATTTCTCCCCCTTGTGTTTCCTCACCGAAACCGACCAACCCATCGACATGATTTCTGCCGTGGGATTTCCAAATGGCTCATCCTATAAACAATCCCTACCAAAACCGGCTACCTATATGGAGGTGTAGTATACCGGAAATTGATTGTCCTGGGCGTGCAGATTGAGGAAAATATTTCCCACAAAAATTGCAAAGTGCCCCTACTACATGCCATTATAGGGATTCGGTTCTTGAAGTGCGGAAATATTCTCAGAAATGACGCCCACATGGATCGGTAGTATGCCGATATATCACATGAGTATATGGGCGAGGCGCAGGTTTGTGGCGGGCTACTGGAAAGGTAATTTGACCAATGGGAAATGGCTGTGGACTGCCGCCCTTTTAAATCCCGCTCAATAGCATTGAGGGGTAATGATGCGGCTCATACCGACCATCCATCACATCGCTGGCATCCTTGCGAAATCACTATGCTGCTCATGAATCGGTTCATCATCCGGAATGGCTTCTTGAAATTTCAATTCTTTTTCAATTGCTGGTGAGCCGGTCTCCCCTGGAGGACAAGCCGGGGAACTCAAAGCGTCGTCCCGCTGAGAGTCCGGCGACGCTCCCCGATCCTCACCAGGAACCAAGTCCTTCCCGAACCTATAACGGACGCCAAACTGATCTCGCAGTAAATATCCTGCCTCAGTACGGTCAACGACTTCCATCCTGATTCCACAGAGTCTGATCGTCTCGCACGGTCTCCATTTCATCGGTCCAAGTTAACTATGCCGGGGAGCGGGCAATGTGACTGGGGTCACCAATCAAATAAAAGAACCCATTCAATTTCCAAGGTGCCAATCCTCATGGAATTTTGACCATTGGTTGCCAAATGGAAGTTAGACAATCTCCGATGGTCGCCCTAGGTTAGGGGTCGATCTTGGTTTGGGGATTATTGGGGTTTGACAATCTCCGAGAGGTCGCCTGTTTTATTTATGGGGTCGCCCAGGCTCGAAACGAATCGGTCGGGATGTACTTCCAGGAAGGGGGGAGGAATTAAGAAAGTAGTGGAATTCGGGAGGGATTGGGATTATTCAGATCACCCTAAAGGAATTTGCGAAAGTAGGTTTTTACTTCTGAGCCCGGAATATCCATACTATGCAAGAGAGCCAAAGGGTTCTCAGTAGTGGAATTGATGTCATTTTGGTTGAATAGAGAAAATCAGGAATCAAGAGAAATATTTTAGTTTTTTTCTTTTGACAGGTTGGCGACTAATCTCCACACTAATCGCAAGTAGGCAAGCCAGTCGGTTTCCGGCTGGAACATCTTGGATACCCTATTAACCTAGTCGGATCGGAGATTTTATGAAAAATGTAGTTGAGTTAAATAATCAAAAGAAGAAAAGTATCGAGGCGGCTAAGGACTTTATAAAAGCATCAAACAAATCCTTGTCGAACTCGCCCCCGGAACTCTTCGACATCGTTAAGGAGTTCCGGAAATCCAGATCTGAAATACTCCAATCCATCATTATTAAGATAGGATGTGCCACGACTGATACTGAAATTTATAGTCTTTGCCGGGAGTTTTCAAAGAAAATGGAAAAGACCAGGGTTGATTTCGTATTGAATGGAGCGAAATAATGCGAATCACAAAGAAAACGGCTGATAAGGTTTTGACCGTCAGCCAAAAGAAGGATCTTTTAGAGACATTCGACGAAAGTGGACTCCTATCCGCTGGGATTCTATCTACTTGGACCACCTCAGACCGATCAAATCTTACCCTCAATCAACTAATCCAAATCGGTCACAATCCGGATGTAAAGGGGTTGCCGGATATTTTGGTTTTCACCAAGGCAAGGATCGAACTACTTGGAAAGTTCGTGAAAGGGGAACTCTAATGAAATTCGAGCCAGTAACCCTAACCTACTATCGGAACGGCGAAGACCCTGACCTTGCCGAGACTCACTCGCACCATAAATCTGAATGGGATCTCTTACTCTTCCTTTTGGTTGAGTTCGGGAACGGCGATCCCATTGATTATTTCGAAAATGGAAAGAATTATTCGGAGATTTCACCTTATGTGAACCCGATTTCATCGAAAAAGTAGAATCCGATCTCAAGGAATTTACCGACAATTACGGCATAAATTATCCTTTCCTATATCGGAGATTCGAACCGATTCCGGCTGGTTGCGCCTATGGGGCTATTCAGATCCTTTTGGATTGGGTTGGGCAGAGAACTTGTATTCACCTGGATATCAAGGAAGATGAGTAGGTCAATAGTAAATCTGATAATTGACAAACCCCTCCGATCCGCCAAAGTCGATTTTTTCGAAAGATCGTCACCGGGTCGATCCGAAAGTCTAAACTGCTAATGGGCTAGGCTTAGCGGCTGAACAGGGGATGTTTTCATCTTCCATTTCCGTGCCCTTTTAATTTTCCAATAGAGATGAGCATTCCGGGAAAAATCCGGAGATAGATGAAAACATGATATACCGAACCGACAAATCCAAAGACAAGATTACCAAGGGTAACGGATATACCCGAGTTTCCAACTCTTTTATAAATGACCCTACCCTCCCCAGCGAGGCTATCGGCATGGGGATCAAGATCCTATCCAAGCCCGATAACTGGGTTATCCATCCAAAGAACTTCTGGCATGACGGAGCCGATGGGCGATCCAAGACCTACCGGATTTTCGATATCCTGATCCAGTCCGGCTATATGAAAAAGACCACGATCAGGGTCGGCGGCAAGGTTGATGCCTTATATGATTTCAGCGAATATCCCAAGTTTAATAGCCTCGATTCAATCGAAAAACCGCCAGCAAAAGAGCGAAATAAGGGGAGGTTTTCTAAACCTCTGATTCCAGATCCTGGGACTGGACTGGTTCCAGATCCTGGTATCAGAGACGGGCAATCTCTGGTTCCAGGATCTGGTACACTATTAACTAATGAAAGAGAAAAAAAAACAAATAAAGTTCAAGTAACAACTAAAGAAGAAAAGAAAGAGAATCAAGGGGCTCCGGTACCCGCCCCTTTCAAAGAGATCAATACGTCCCGTATAAGCGGAAAACCGGACAACGACGATAGGGTGAAAAGTAGAGATCAACTCAGGACAGCAACTCAGTTTTATGGTTATTCCTTTGATGACTCGACTTTGGATCTTGCTTTGGATTTTTGTTTGGATAATGGGATAAAGGATCCTTCGAGTTATTGTCTGAATCAAAAACTACAGGAAAGCGATTCTTTGGTTTACCACTATTATCAGGATAGGGTTACTTCTGCTCTTATTTTGAAGGGGATCCAGAATTATAAAACTGAGGCTGGAATTTTTATGGTCAAGGGTTTGAGTCAAAAAGATCCCATAGGGTATTTTCGGACGAGTTACTCAATAAAGGCTTTTGTTGATGGGGTTGAAGAGGAAGTAGAAGAGGAGATCGAAGCATGGTAATTTGGCAAACCTGAAGTGACTTGATTCTTTGATTTTCTCTTTTCTTTGTCTTCGTTTTTGGATTTGAAATCAACTCACACAAAAGTTTACTTCGATGGGTTGATCTTGGATCTGGGTTTTTGGTTTCAAATCAACTCGAAAGAAGTCTTGACGTCCGGAAGGGGCTCTTAGGTTTTCAATCAACTGTAACAGCCCACGCAGGTTGGTTCCGGGAACCGGAAGATAAGAGTCCGGAACGGACGATCCCAAATAGCCCACCCCGTTCCGAAGCCCCCTCCCACAGTCAGCGGTTGAAATAACTCCAACCACTCTACTTGGAACAAAATCCCGCTGGCAGCGGATGCCCTTCCTGCCTTTATCAGACCACACCCCTTATGGTGTCATGGGCAAGGAAGCAGGAGCCCAGAATGCCCGGGGACGGGCGATTATAGGCTAGTAGTGATTTCATACTTTATTGTGTTTAATTTTCAGTAATAAAATTCAAGCGCTCCAATCCATGTCCGATAATGGAACAAAGGGGTTAGATACCTATGGCAGTCGATTTTTGGAAAGTGACGGATAGCAACAGGGAAACCGAAATCGTTGCCAAGTCCAACATTGTCAGTCCCAGGACCTACGGCGATACCTGTGCCGTTCGGCACCTTGTTGCCGAGTTATGTCCATTCCAAGAACTCGACTATATTTATTATCGGGAGGCTTTGACAAAGTAATACGGTTCTCCCTATGTTAAGGCATGGAGACCCTATCCAAGCCTTGCTTCGGTCCACTTCACAAAGGTGCAAATGTGCCTTTGTTGAATTTTGGACGAAATCAAAAGGCTTGCCGATCCTGTAAGTCCTCTTACAATCGAACGAGGTACGTTAAGAAGGGTCCTGAACTTAGAGCGAATAGTATTGCTTGGAAGAGGAATAACAGGGATAAAGCAAAGCAAAATGATCGTGAGTGGCGATTAGACAACCCCGAAAAACTCAAGGCTACTGAGGCAAAATACCTTTCGGAAATTGAGAACCAGATTTGGATTGTGGTAAAGCGGAAATTCACCAAAGCAATGCGTGGCTTACCAATCCTATACAAGGACCATGCCCAGGTGATCGGCTGTGATAAGGTCGGATTATGGAAGCACCTAGACAAGATTCTGCAAAAGGGGATGCATCGTGGAAATTTTGGCTGCGATATCCTGAAATGGGGGATTGGCTTTATCCGTCCGCTCCAAGAATTCGACCTTTCTACTTTTGAAGGTCAACGTCTCGCCTTGGGATATTCTAACCTGGAACCCGTTTGGTATACACGTTCGAGGTCTCAAACTAAATTGCCATCCGAGATCTCAACCTAGAGGCTATTAGCCCCTCCTTTTGGGCGGCGCATAGCCTTTTCAACAAGTTTTCCATATTTCGCAGTCGAACGACGATGCAAATACTTATCTCTCAAGACCACGGACTTGGGACTGTGCCCAAGCCAATCTTGTACAACGTCCAATGGAATACCTAAATCCTCGATAGCCCAGGTTGTAAAGGTGTGCCGTAACGCCTTCAAGTTCTTGCACGGCTTCTTTGGGAAGAGCCTGCCCCATCGACGCCGTACTCGATTGTACAGGACACTGTGACCACCCTCAATTAATGCTGGGATATGTGGGAAAATCAATCCGTCATCATCTTCTATTTCGTGGAACTTCTTCATTATGATTTTTTCGGCGTCCCCGAAAAGTGGTAAAAGGATTTGGGCTGCCTTGAATCTCAATTCCTTTTGTCGAGGCTTCGTAATGCACCATTTCCCAGTTTCGTCTTGCTTGATGTGAGATTTCTTCAGAGTCGCCAAGTCCGCTTGATCCATCCCGGTGAATCTCTGTAAGGTGAATTCCATTTTCCAAGGCTGATCAAGTTCGGCAGCGATGGCTTCGAACTCTTCCCTTGTCCACATCACGTCCATAACCTTAAAAGTGTCTTTTGCTGGTGCTTCCACATCAGCCAGGAAATTAACAGGTATTAATTTCTTACGGAGAAGGTATCCGAAATAGTCCTTTGTATAACTTCGAACTGTCCCCCAATAATGAGCGGCAGTTTCCTTCTCCCGGACAGCCTTGAGAAAGGCAGTAACACAGGAGTCTGATATTTCCTGCGATATTTCGTGGACATATTGAATATCGACGGGTTTAAAAAACCTCTTCAAATTGAATCGGATACTACGGAGCGTTCCGGGCTGGCACAGCCCCTTATCCAGCCCGAGCCAATCCTCTATCGATGTTTCCAGGGATAAGGCTTTTACGCTTCTACCTCCCCCTACTGGAGTCGCTTTTCGGACATCCCTGAAGTACTTCTCGATAGCCTCCCAAGCAATTTCAGAAAGTTTGACCACATCTCTTTTCGAATGGAGATTTTCAGTCCCATGGAGGACCTTTTGCTTTTGACTCCCGGTGTCTGGATCACGGAATCGGACAGCGTAAACATTACCCCTCTTGGGTAACCTGGTAACCGAATGGGGGAACCGTCCCGGCTCTGCGGTTTGGCTGTTTTTCATTCAATAAGTATAATATAATGTGCAACGATTATTGCAACACTGCCCATTTTTATCATTTTTTAGCCAAAAGGCGTAACTTCAAATCCTACCGCCTCCGGATTAGCTAACCCCACCCCTGTCCTCAATTTCCTCCCACCCAATAAAAATGGGATTTTATGGGTAATGGAGATTGAAATCATCCGTCATATCTTGAACGCGTCCATGGATGCCATAGTGGCCATGGATTCGGCGGGACAGATTCTGGAATGGAATGGGAAGGCGGAAGCCATTCTGGGATGGACCGCGGAGGAAGCGGTTGGAAAATCCATGCCCGGCCTTATCATTCCCGAACGTTTCCGCTCCCAGTATCGCAACGGGTTCGAGCATTTCCTGGCAAGGGGAGAAGGGCCCATCATCGGAAAAAGGGTGGAAGTCATGGCTCTCCGGAAGGACGGCGTGGAAATCCCCGCGGAACTTACGGTCACGCCCTCGCAAGTCGGCGGGAGCACGATTTTCATCGGCTATCTGCGGGATATCACCGTTCAGAAGCGGGAGCGTAAACGCCTGGAGGCCCAGAACACCGTCCTGCGCGTCCTCTCCGAATCCACCTCCATGCATGCCGCGGAACAGAAGATCCTCAACGCGATCTTCGGCATGGAATCCTGGCACTACGGGGGCTTCTGGCGACGTGAAGGAGAAAGTTTGCATTGCGTGGCCGTCAAGACCAGGCCCGCAATAGACCTGTCCGGTTTCCTCGATAAAACCTGGTCGACCGCTATGAACCGCGGGGAAGGGTTTCCGGGACGAATCTGGGAAATCGAACGGCCGGAATGGATCCCCGATTTCCAGGACGCGAATTTCATCCGTACTTCCGAGGCCGCGCGATACGGATTGGATTTGGCCTTTGGCTTTCCTGTCCGCCTCATGAACGAAGTATACGGCGTATTCGAATTCTTTGGGACTGAACAAGGCGGCCATCGAGCTGTCCGGCGGCCGTTTTCCCGTACCCGAATCCCATCCGGACCGTAGCGAGCCTGCGGGAAGCGTTCACGGGCCTTCAGGACCCGGGCACGCGCCATCGGGAGGAGTGCCTTCGTTTTCCAATGCGGAAGGCCGCGGGCTGGCTGAATCGGAGATGCCGGATCAACGCGCAGCGCATAACGAGAAGCTCACGGACTACGAAATGGTCTGGCATACGGAAACCGGGAACTGATCGCTCCTGATCAATTCGGGCCTGCTCCCTGGGCAGAAGGAGGATCCCGGAACCGTGGTCCTGATCTTCCAGGATGTCACGCCCTTGAAGCAGGTGGAAGGCCAGTTGCGGCAAGCCCAGAAGATGGAAGCCGTGGGGCGCCTGGCGGGCGGCATCGTCCATGATTTCAACAACCTGCTCACGTCGATCAACGGTTATAGCTCGATGG
Organism: Fibrobacterota bacterium; assembly: GCA_036732085.1. Taxonomy (GTDB): domain Bacteria; phylum Fibrobacterota; class Fibrobacteria; order UBA11236; family UBA11236; genus Chersky-265. Next base: position 13,816 of record DAINDC010000021.1, read on the forward strand.
CGCTGGAAATCATGGCACCCCAAGGCCAACTCCGCGAATTCCTCGAGGAGATCCTGAAGGCTGGAGAGAGGGCCACGGCCCTGACCAAGCAATTGCTGGCGTACAGCCGCAAACAGAATATGGAACCCAAACTCTGGAACCTGAATGAAATCGTCCGCGGCCTGGACGGGATGTTGCGGCGGCTGATCGGCGAGGACGTGAACATGTCCGTGCGGCTTGATCCCGCGGCGGGCACGGTGAAAGTTGATCGCGGCCAGGTGGAGCAAATCATCGTCAACCTGGTCCTGAACGCGCGCGACGCCATGCCATCGGGCGGGAATCTAGGTTTGGAAACCACCAATGCCGTGTTCGACACGGCCTATGCGGCATCCCACCTCGAATCCCCCGTGGGAAATTATGTCATGCTCGCGGTCACGGACACCGGCACAGGCATGACGTCGGAGGTCAAGACGCATATCTTCGAGCCGTTCTTCACCACCAAGGGTCCCGGCAAAGGCACGGGGCTGGGGCTTTCCAGCGTTTATGGCATCGTCAAGCAGAGCGGCGGCACTATCAGCGTTTACAGCGAGGAAGGACACGACACTACCTTCCGGATCTATTTCCCCCGCGCCGTCCTGGACTCGCCGGCCGTCACCTTGCCCAGCGAGGAGAAACTGGAATCCCTACGCGGCCATGAGACCATCCTGCTCGTAGAGGACGAAGAATCGGTCCGCAAGTTCGCGGCCCAATCCCTGCAGGCCAGCGGCAATACGGTATTGAGCGCCGCCAATGGCCGCGAGGCCCTCCTGTTGCTGGAAAAAAAGCCCAGTCCTCTCCACCTCGTCATCACCGACATGGTCATGCCCGACCTGGGCGGACCGGCCCTTACCGTGCGCCTTCGCGAGCTTATGCCCAACCTGCCCATCCTTTACATCTCGGGGTATACGGAGCACTCCATCGCGGATCGCGGGCTCTTGGGAGCGGGCGAGCAATTCCTGCAGAAACCATTCACTCCCATCGAACTCGCCAAGAAAGTGAGGCAGGTCCTGGATCCGGCCGCGGAGGCCGCGGGCGCGGAGGCCGCGGGCGCGGAGGCCGCGGGCGCGGAGCCTGCGGTCGCGGAGCCTGCGGTCGCGGAGCCTGCGGTCGAGGAGCCCGCGAAGCCTTAAAAGCCGGTTACGGAAGGATGCGGAAATAGCCGTCGGAGTAATCGAATAAAGTCTGGGTGAAATAATCGGCCACCTTGATTTTCACGGAGTCCGAGACCAGAGAGATCATGCCCCCCAAGCCGTTGCTGAGCGAGTCCGGAATGATGAAGCTCAAATCGCAATGCGTGCGTGGATTGAAACTGCTGCGCGGAGAATCCGGCAACAGCAAGGTATAGATCTTTCCGCCGGTCCGGATAGATAGAAAGGCAATGGCCTCGGAATCATCCGCGGCCGCCAGAATGACCTTCAGTTTTCCGCCGACATGGAAGACCTCGCCGCCATTGGGAGACACCATCCGGAATCGCGGCTCCCCGGTCAGGGTCGGGAAGACGGAGTCGCTGATCTCGGCGCAGGTCAGCGGCGCGCCGGCATCCGCGCCCATCCCGCTTTTGTCGCAGGCGAACATCAGAAGACCAAGGAGAAGGAGAGCCGCCGCCTGGAAAAATCGGTTCAATCGAACCACCTGGCATTGAGTTCCTGGCAGCATTGGCGCAGGAAACCGAACTTGGTGTACTTGGTGCTTGTGGAAGGGCGCGCGCCCGTTTTAAAGGACCGATCGTATCGGAAGGTAGCCTTGAGCACATAGGCTCCCGTGCCCGCCATCTGGCCGTTGGTCGTGCGTCCGGTCCAGACGATGCGCTGGGTGTATTCGGTCAGATTGGGATCATGGCTGGGATCTTCCGTCCTATCCAACAAGGGCAAATCCGCCTCCTCGATCTTGCCGCTCGCTTTCGCCACCAACTGGCCCAGGTTTGAGAAAATGGCGAAGTCATAGTTGACCGGCGATTTGGTCAACACATAAATGACCGATCCCGTGAACAGTTCCCCGTCCTTGGGATTGCAGTTTTCACATTTGCCGTTCTCGTGGCCCGGAAGCGCATATCCCTTGGCGTCCACGGGGATAAGGGTATGGTCGGGATCATGGGTAGCGGGCGCGCCCTGCGCATTCGATCGTGAACCGTTGGCGAAGCTCACGAAGAAATCGGAAATGGCTTGGCTGGGCGCCGCGCCTCCCAAGGGAGCGAAGGTCAGCGCCGTGGGCGCACGGCCCGCCAAGTCCCGGGTCTCGCCGTTATTGTTGACGGCCAGGGAATCGCCGCCCACAGGCTTGTATTCGCCGCTGGCGGAAAGATGGAAGGCGTACTGCCGATCGCTCAGCCTTTCCACCCGCTCGATGGGGATCTGGGCCGAGGTGAAAACCGTGGTGTCGCGGCGGATGATGATCGGCTCCCGAGCGAGAGCGGGATCCAGGGAGATAGGTTCCGAATACGTCACGATGATTCGCGACAGGGGGTTTTCCTGATCCGGCTTCACCACCTCCGCACTGACAATGACCGGCGGCACCGAATCGTCCACGCGGAAGGTCGCATCCACCATGGGGATATTGAGTTGCCTGAAAGTCCGCCCCGAGGTATCCGGAAACGCGACGGAAGTCACGCCATAAGGAAACGGATTGGACAAGGTGACGATCAGATGGGTGTGATCCGGGGTATGGTCCGCATTCTCCGCGAACCGGATTTCATGGTTGCCGGCGAGCGCCATACGATCCGATGCGTTGCCGGCGGCATCCACGATATGGAAATGCAATTGATCCGGCAAGTTGCCGAGGTTTTCCTGGAAGCGGACATCCACGGTTTCGATGCGGCCATCGGCGTTCAAATCCCAATACGCGGCCCGGTTGAATTCCGGTCCGTACTTGATCTTGACCTTGGCCTCGACGCTGTCTTCGGGTATGAAGGGATTCTTATAGGTCACGATGACGGTCTCGCCATGGTCGACCTGCAGTTGATGATCACCCTGCGTCTTTTTCACGGCCTGATGCTGGAAGGGCTCGGTTCCCGTCCAGATGGAGTCCTTGCGGTTGGCGGCCGAATTGGGAACGAGCTCGAGATCCTGTTGGGACGTAACCGAACTCGAGGTTCGGATCAGGATGTTGAAGGAATCCAGGACCGGAGCGGCCGTGGTCAAGGTGTAACGGAGCAGGGAATCGGTGATGCTATAGGGCAGATGGAGATCGATGAGGGATTGGTTTTGCGAATTATACAGGGCCAGCGAAGGAAGGTCACGGCAAGCCGAAACGAGGTCGGAATAGGTTCCGGCGGAAGCTCGCTCGATTTTGAAATGCACGTCCTGGGTGGTCCCGCCATAGCCGTATTCCGTCTTGACCACGATATCATTGATGCCCGGCCGAAGGTAGAGCGGGCCCGGCATCTCCAAGGTATACGCCAGGGAATCCGCGGTGGGAATGTGCCTGGAGGCATTGAGATCGAAACTGATATCCGTTTTGAAATTGGCGGAGTCGGAGTGGTTGCGGATTTTCGTGAGCGTGGGCGAGGCGCGGCGGAAAAGCTTTTTGGCCAAATCATCGGTCAGGAATTTCGCGAGCAGGCCCACATCGGAGATGTGCAGGAAGGCACCATTCGTTTGAAAGGCGATATCCTGCATGTCCTTGTAATTGGCTTGGTTGTCACCCAGGAAAATGCAGTGCACCGTGGGCAGGCTGTCCCAGAAGGCCTTGTACATATAGGGATCGCCGTTGGGTCGCTTGGGGAAATTCGGCCGGCCGTCGGATACGAAGATGATGAATTGCTCTTCCTTCGGCTTTTTGGAACTCAACAGCAGATCCCGGGCCGCGCGGAAGGCGTCGGTATAATTCGTTTCGCCATCCGCTTTCATCACGATGGAAGCCTTGATACCGGCTATCGTCCCCGCGTTAAGAGGAAGCAGCTTATCCGATTTGGCCTCGCCGCTTTCGGAAAACGTGACCACGCCTACATTGACGCCGTTGCCGCCCTTGACCAAGGCACTGTCCAGAAAGGTTTGCAAGGCCGGGCCACGCAGTCTGTGCGGATCGCCGCTGATGCAGCCCGGATCGCCGACTTCCTTGTCCGGGAAATCGCACCAACGCGGGATCCCATCCACGGTCTGCACGCTGTCCATCGACCCGGTATTGTCCATGATCAGGACGATATCCGGAGCCGTGGTGTAGTTATAGGAACTGTCGCAAATCAGGAAGCCATCCTTGGCGATAGCCGCCGCATTGGCGGGAACCTTGATGGTGGTACCTTCGATTTTCTCTTTGTCGAGGCACTGCATGACCGGTTTTACTTCGCAGATTTGCTTCTTCTCGCTCGAATTCTGGGCAAAAGCCGGCAAGGATATGCCAAGGGAAAGGGCCATGATGGAAAGGCGGTAAGGAAAGTAGGATTTGCGCATATTTCTCCCGTCCCTTAACTTAAACGGCCGGCCCTTCCGCTCTTCAGGACCCTTCACATTAGAAGTGGAACTCCCCGTTCCACGATGAATTAGTCAAAATTCCAAGCCTATACCAAAAATTCCAAGCCTGTACCATAATACACATGCTGGAACCGAATCGCCCGAAAATTAATGGACTCTCGGTATATAAATGGTGACCCTGAATTCCAATTCTGATATCTTGGATTGCGTCGCTCAACTTTTATAAAGGAGCATGGATGAAACTCAAGCTTTCTCAAGGAAAATTCCTTCTGGCCGGACTTTTCGGTGCTGGCGTCTTTATGGGATGCCTCAATTCCAATGATGCGAAATCCCCCACCGATGAAGGTCAGAACCTGCGCTCCCAAGGCGTCATTGACGATTCGACCCAATGGGAGAAGGGCGGGCCCGGCAAACAGATGATTTGCCATATTCCTCCCGGCAACCCGGCCAATATGCATACCATCAACGTTGGCAAGCCGGCTATCCCAGCCCATCTTGCCCATGGCGACAAGCTCGGCGCTTGTGCCGATACTCCGGTGAATCCTCCCGTCATCATTCCCCCGACCAGCACCCCTCCGGACAGCACCGGACATGGCGGCAATCATGGTACGGATACCAGCACCATCATAGCCCCGAGCTGAAGATAAGGACTATCCGCCGTTTCAAAAACGGGATGTGCTTTTAAAGAGCAAGTGCTTTTGAAAATAGAGGTGGCGGTCCTGGACCG
>DAINDC010000021.1:18976-21615 GCA_036732085.1 Fibrobacterota bacterium
TTTTGTTGCCTTGGAAAGTGCTGCCTGGAAAAGTCTGACGGTTGGGGCAAACTAGGCGAGGAGGCGAATTACGCGGAGGCGTTTTCGGACGACATGTCCAAGACCCTTTCGGATCTGGATTTCACCCCGGAACGATAGGGTGAGGAAACAGGTCGCAAGCGCTCCGACCGCAGTTTCAATCGCGACAAGCCAGGCACACCGGACCAATCCATGACCGGCTTTTTGGGGAGACCCAAATAAAACCGCAGCCTGGGAAACTCCTCCAACAACCATTGGGTGGACCAAGCCAACACGTAAGAGCCCACCACCACCAAGATGATGCGATTCAGGAAATCGAAAAAGGTGACTTCCCATAAGAGATAGTCCACGAACCGTAAAACATGGGTATGGGCCAGGTATACGAAAAAGGTATAAGGGGCCACATGGGTGAAAAGGAATTGGAAGTTGGGATTGGCGTAAACCCGGGCGGCGATCGAATGCTTGACCTTCATGAACAACATCAAGGAGGCGAGGCAATACAGGAGCACGGACCAGCGGTTGAAATGATCGGTATCGGCCAGGTACTTCTCATTCTGGATATTGATCAGGAATTCGAAATTCAGAATCGCCAAGGTAAGCAGCCAAAACGCGAACACCTTCTTACGGCTCCAATTCGTGAGCAGGGTGGCCAGGAAATCCTTGTTCCAAGCCGCATAGATTCCCGCGAAGCAGAAGAACCAATGGTAAATGAGGATATTCGAGTGGATCTTGGGGAGCTCCAATCCGAACATATCCAGATAGGTTTCGACCGGGGAGAGCAGTCCCAGATGCAGGACCAGGAAAAGCCCCAGCCAGATTTTGGATTTCCCGAGTTTATACAGGAATGGATAGAGGCAATAGAATTGGAATATGACGATTAGGAAATAATACTGGTAATCGAATCCGTCGAGGAAAAGAAAGCGCAGGAGTACCTTCAGGGTGCCCGCGGGATCCTGGGACCATGGCATGCTCTCGATGAATTCCAGATGGCGGAAAGCGCTGATGCAGGACCAGACCAGAAAAGGCGCCAGGACCTTCAGGAGCCTGAACTTGTAGTACCTCTTCAAATCGATCGGCTTGCCCTGGAATTGCAGGGTCAATCCGAATCCGGAAAGAAAAAAGAAAAGGGGGACCGTGAAACGCGTGGCCTGATCCAAGAGGGTCGAGAAATAGGCGAGGGAAGCGATGTCCCGGGTGCTATAGAAGTCCTCTACCCAGAAATGGATGCAATGCGCGACCACCACCGAAACGCTCGCGGCGACGCGCAGGAATTCGCCATCCTTCTTCGTGAGCAAAAAGCCGGATGCAGGCTTCAGGGTTTGGATAAAACCTCCGCAAGGGACGATTGATCTTGGAAACCGGAAACCCCGAGGCCCAGCCCAGCGTAGGGATGGCGCCCACCGGGTCCCCAGCCTACTGCCATTCGGAAAAAGCTACTTCCGACCATTCCGTTTGTAAAATAGACCGTCAATGGACGCTGGACAGCGGCCGGCCATCGACGCTGACGCGAATATTCGCGAAGGTGAATTTAGTCGGTTCCAGTTCCAGCGGACGCAGGAAGTCGGACGGCTCCAACCAGGCTTTTTTGAGAAGTTCTTTCTTCCCGACGGCATCCGTGCCCCAGATTTCCACCCAATGCCGGCCGCTCGATAATTCGGGCCGAAGCCGGAATTGGCTGCCGGCCAACCGCCATACGCCTCCAGCCAAGGCTTCCCGGCCATTCCCCATCACCGTGGCCACGGGAACGGACGCCTGGACCGAGAGGTCAAAGCGTTTGCGGAAAAGCGTGGGGCCATCCGCGGTCACCGTCACGCTATGCTCGCCGGTATCGGCCGGAGTAGGGATCCAGTTGATTTTTCCTGCTCCATCGACCGTCACGTCCGGACCCAGGCCGCTGACAGCGAACTTGTAAACCTGGGTCGGCGCGGGAAGAAGTTGCAAGGAATACTGGACCTTGTCGCCCACCGTCCAAGCCAGAGCGTTGGAATCCACCACATGGAAATCCGGCAAGGTGGAGAGATAGAATTGCAGACCCTTATAGACGTCCAGCCGGCCGCCCGTGGCGACCTTATCCGTGAAAGCCGGCTCCTGCACCACGCCTTGCAGGGCCAGAGAACGCGTCCAGGGAATCCCCAGGCGGTCGCAGGCCAGCCTTTGCATGCCCAGGTAGCCGGTGATATGCGGAGCCGCGATGGAGGTGCCGCCGATGACGGAATAGATGGCTTCCGAGGGAGGATTGGGATCCGGGGCCGTCACGATGATGTCATCGAGTTTCACGATGCGTCCCGTGCTCGCTACCGGGGATGAGGTCCGGAACCGCAATTTGAATTTTGTCCCGTCGAAATCCTGGAGTCCGAAAGCGAGGACCGTCGCGGAATCGAGGTTGGATCCGATCACGCCGAACTCATTCCACGTTGCCGAACCTAGGCTTTGGCCTTCCAGAATGAGCGCATCGAAGCGTGTGGACGGTTGGTATTGGAGCACGATCTTGAGGGCGCAGCCCGCTTTGCCGGTCAGGTCGATATAATCGACGGTGGCCACGGAGACATTGGATCCCGTCGTCCAAACCAGGGATTGCTTCCCATCCAATGGCTTCAAGGTCGAGAGCGCGAATCCGGCAC
>DAINDC010000021.1:21625-25327 GCA_036732085.1 Fibrobacterota bacterium
ATCCACTTGGAAAGGTCGACGGCCTCGAAATCGTCCTTCCAAACCTCCTTGCCCGCGGGGATTCCCGCCACCAGGACGAACTCGCCCGGAGCGGCGAGATCCACGGAAGTCTTTCCGAAGTTCGAGAAGCTGCACATGAGACCGGCATGATCATGCGCCGCGGCGACGATGATATTGTCATAGGGATAGGCCCCAGGATAGGAGGGCGTAACGTCGACATCCACGCCGTCATTCCCGGCGGCCACTACGATGGGGATACCCGCGTCCCGCGCGGCCTTGAAGGCATTCTGCAGGGCCGTATCGTTCGCATCCCCGCCGATGCTGAAGTTGATGGCCTTGGCCCCGTTCCGGACGGCATAGCGAATACCCTTGGCGATATCGACCTGGTTCCCATGGCCGCTCGCGTCCAATACGCGGATGGGCATGATCCGGCACTGGGGCACCTCGCCCGCGATGCCTTCCCCATTGTCGAATCCGGCCGCGATCACGGAGCTGCAATACGTCCCGTGGCCGTGGAAGTCCTGGGGATAATTATCATTGTCGACGAAATCCCAACCGAGCGAATCGTCCACGAAACCGTTGTTGTCGTCATCCACCCCGGCTAGGCCCTTGGCCTCCGCGAGATTGATCCAATTCTTGCCTTTGAGATCGGGGTGCTTGAAATCGAAACCCGCATCCACCACGGCGATGACCAAGGTATCGTTGCCGCTGAACTTGTCCCAGACCCTTTCGACGTCGATATCCACGCCAGCCTTGCCCGGCCGATCTCCGATGGTCGTGCCCACGTTGTGGAGCGCCCATTGCGGCGAGAGCGCATACCAGTAATCATCCGGCCGGAAAACGGCATGGGCGGTGCCTGACGAATGGAAACGGAGGCCATGATTTTGCGAGAGGAACTCCGCCAGCCGTCCGCCGCGATCCCCGGACGAAACCAGGAGGCTACCTATCCCCTGGTTCCCGGGACCGACCGAAACCGGCCCGCCCCGCGCGGCCGAATCGAGTTCCAGCATCAGATCATGGGAAATCTGCAGCTTGCCGTTGCGCAGGGACCAATGGTGAGTGGAATCGGATGGGAAACGGGAGACCAAGGCACGGAAGCGCTCGATTTCGCCGGGATTATCGGGAGAGATTCGGGTGGGCAGGAAATGGGAAGTGAGGGAAGGCTGGGGCGCAGGCCAACGGGAATGCGGGCGGATGGATGCGAGCGGCGATGCGGGAGAGGCGGAAGCGGATGCGGTCATGACCAGGGCGGCGCATACGGCAATTCCGATGGCAGTCCGAATTTTTTTACGCATCTTCATAAATACAATTATAGCCTGCGGCGATGCGTGAACAATCCTTTTTTGTCTTGAGTTCCGGGGCCGGAACCGGAACGAATTCACACCTCAAGCCCCACTTTCCCAATGCGATCCCTTACTTCGCCCGCACCTTCACTATGTCAGCGAAGTCACGCCATGGATTTATTGGGCCGGTCCGATCCAAGCTACAGGCAAGGTTTGGTTCCCGCCCGCGAAAACCTTCAGGGACTCCTTGGTGGAAAGTTTGATGAGATAGATATCCGGCTGGGTGGGGACCGGCCCGGAGGGGTCCGATAGGTCGCCATTGGGATCGCGCGTGGTGGCCACGGCGAAGTCCGCGGACGTGGTCCATTCCGGATCGTCCCACGTCTTGCCCTTGGCCAGTTCCGCAGGGGGCGTGTCGATGAAATCCACGATGCGGCCGGGAGCCTCCGAGTCATAGTCGCCGATCAGGATCATACGGTGCTGGGCGTAAATCTTGGGCGTGACCAAATTCGCATAGGTCGGCTCCTCCGGCACGCCGAAATCCAGGAACAGCATCCGGCCGGGATGAGCGGGATCCTGGGAAACCGAGGCATTGCAGACCTGGAGGGAATCGGTCGAAGAACCGTCCTTGGCCTTGGGGTGGCCCGGATAGATGTGGAAATAATGTTTGGCATTGGCGGTGCGATCGAGCATCACGCCGAAAGGATAGCCGGTGGCCAGGTATCGCCCATCGGTAGATAACCCGGCATTGTAACTGCCCTTCGCCAGGATCTCCGCCTGGGAGGTATCGGAGAGGTTACCGCCCGAAACTTTTTGCCGCTTGGTGGAACTCCCGGTATCGGCCCAGCCGCTTTGCGCTCCGGAGGTGCACCAGATGAGGGAGGTGTCCTTGCCGTCGGTCCACCACCTCGGATTGGTGGAGGGAATGCCGGGCCCGTCCTTGCGCGGTCCCGCCAAGGGTTGGATATAGATACGGCTGATGGGCGTGGTCAGGTTTTCAAAACCCGTCTCATACGCGATATTGCGGCCATCCGGTGACCAGGACGGTCCAAAGGCCCCGTAGGGGGAATTGTCCGGGCCGCGCGAGTCCGGGAAAACGTGCACGGGCATGGTATCCGCGGCCATTTCCGCCATGTCCACGTAGTTGAGGACGAACTTGCGCGAATCGCCGGCTTCTTTCCGCAGGAAGGCCAGCCGGAAGCTGAGACCGGCTCCGAGGAAATCCCGGACCCGTTCCTTCAAGGTGGAGGTAACGGGCAGGATACCCAAGGTCAAACCGGACTTCACGGACTCGCCTTGCGGAAAGCGCTTGTCGAGGAAGCCGGAAGCCGAGACCTCCAGCACCAGGTTGGCGGTGGCGGAAAGGGCGCCGCTTTTCGCGAGTTTGAGTGCAGAAACCGAGCCCGCGCTCTGGAGGCCTGCCGATGAGCTTGCGGTTGCACTGGCTGCGGTTCCCCCATCCGCGGATCCTCCGAATAGCCTGCCATGATTTTCCGCTTCCGTCTTTACATACCTGAAGGTGGAGACTCCGGACTCGGTCGTCACCCGCAGCCAATGGATGCCGGACGCGGCGGCGGTCGCCTGATCCGAATGAACCAGGTGATCCAAATCGTTCGTCCCACCCTGGGGCAAGGTCCGCACACGGCCATCCATGGAAATCCATTCCATCTTCACGGGGCGCCCGGTAGGATTATCCAAGGTCAATCGGCCTTTCGAGAATCCCAATCGAAAACCTCCCGGCAAGGCCGTTCGCCTGATGATCCCGTTGGTATAGGTCCCCTTCAATGCAAAGCTTCCCTGACTATCCGAAATCGCGGACAAGCCATTGTCCAAAAGTTTGATCGTCGCGCCGGCTATGCCCTTGCCCTGGGTATCCACCACGGTACCCTGCAGATCCACGGCAATCATCTGCGCCTGGGTCTCGGAACAGAGACCAGCGAGGGCCAGCATTCCCAGAGCCACGGATGAGAAATAGGCGAAGCGGTAGAAGTTTGGAACTTTTAAAAAGTGACGGAGACTCGGAGGTTTCTGGGCCATAATTCCTCAAACTTGCGGTAGCGAACCAATTTAGGCATTTTCGATTCTTGAAAGTACCTCGAAAAACAAGCCGAAAAGATATCGGTGGAACTTGCTTTCACATATATTAGCGGGTAAAATGCGGCCCGAGAATAGGGGATTTCGAGTATATTAGTGGCCGATAGTATGCCATTCCGCAGGTGGCAGCGAATAGGAAAGGGTTAAATACCTATGAAGAAGTTCTCCACTCCCCGGGTCTGCTTGGTGGCGGTTATGGGTTTGCTCATGGCTTGCTCCACCACGAATAGGGATGTGGCCAAGGCCCCGGCATCGGACGACCTCTTGGAATTGCTGACCGGATTCGGCGAATCCATTTCGAAGCGGAATTATGCCAGGGCCGTGG
>DAINDC010000021.1:25337-25793 GCA_036732085.1 Fibrobacterota bacterium
GGACTATATGGTCCCGGAAGAAAAGGCGTTGATGATGGAGAACGGAGCGGTGCCTCCGGAAAAGCAAAAAATGCTTTTGGCTCTCCCCTTGCAGAAACTCATCCGTCATCCCAGCATCCGCGTCGAGAACGGGAAGATCGCAGGCATCTATAGCGTGCTCCCCAATTTGCGTCAGGGTGATGCCGTCCCCGCAGCCACCGCCGAAACCGAAAGCGCGACCACCGATAGCTCTTCGGTTGCGAACGGGGCCCCAGCCGGCGAAGCCAAGGGACCGATGGCGGCAGCCGCGCCCGATGCGCCCAACTATGATGACATGTCCGCCACTCCCACGGTAAACACCAACGATCCCCGCCTCAAGGAGACGGTGAATAAGTTCTTCTCGGCCGTGAATAAGCGGAACTGGACCACAGCCCTGGCCATGATGAACGACGATGAGAAGAAGCTCCTGTTGGACCT
>DAINDC010000022.1:0-24453 GCA_036732085.1 Fibrobacterota bacterium
GCACAGTAATGTCCCCGGACAGGTGCGCAGCAAAGAAGGCCTTGATTCCTTTTCCAATCGCCCCTAAGGGACCCGGCGCGGAGGAGAACCTTTCGAGCGGCAGACTTTTCACGAGCAAAAGAGCTTCCAGCAGATTATTTACATGCCCATTTAGGATTTCCGTAAGGTCACGGTGCCTCAGGGTGAAATGCAAACGATTCACCCACGACAGCCCTGAAACGGATGGCTCGATCAAAAGGATATTGGACAAAAGGTATTTCTCCACATCCTCGATTTGACCTTTGGGGAAAAGCCAAATTTCCCGCCTACCTAGGTCGCGAATGATTGAGAGAGATTCTTGAACCTCCAGGATATCTCTGGAATTTTTTTTAGGATTCCGAAGAAAGGCTTCCAACATTTGCGGCCCTCTTACGGTCCGGCAAGTGTTCATCATGGCAAAGACCGAAGCGGCTTCTGCATCCCTGGGGAAAACGTCGATATCCTGCAAGCTCGCGTTATCTATTTCCATGAATTCATTCGAAAAATAAATAATTCCCAGGGCCACGAGGATCATTCACGATTATTGCACGGCCGCCTTTTTACGATAGGCATGGCCCCATCTCGGCCCTCTGAAAACGGGATCGACGCAGGAAGCATTGATGGGAAGATTGATCCATTGGTTCCCGTATTCATCGTTCCCGCCCTGCGAGATCTTGAAAAGGACGGTGCCATCGGACATCACGATCCGGCTGCCATAGGCCGGATACGGAGGAGGGTTCTTGAGCGGAGTCCACATCGCCACCGACGGCGCGAAATCCTTACTTGCAGGAACCAATGCGATCCCAAGATTGTCTAAAACCCGTAAATGCCAGGTATTTCCACAAGCGCATTCCTATGCCTATCCACCTTGGTCGCGACGGATGTCGTGCTTAAACCCGTGGCCATCGGCGACCTGATTCCATATCAGGAAATCCAACTCACTTCCCCCGTCGACACTTTGAAGAATTGCGATACCGTCAGCGCCTATGCCTTGATAACCAAGGATACCGGTTCCGATGGAGACCATGGGAAGCGGGCATCGGGAGCCGATCGGTTCAAAGCGAACGGGTTCCCCCTAACCCATTTGAAGTATTTGAAAACTTCCGGCGATTCCCTGTTCTTCGCCGCCGAGGTTCAGAAAAGCCCTTCCGAAAACAATTTCACGAGCCTCTGTCTGGAAAGGCGCTATGTCGCTTCGATCCTCGCAGCCCCGCGCCCGCATAGGCCCGAGGGTGAGGGCGAAGAGGTTGGGAAGCATCGGAAGGGAAGAAGAGGCGGAAGCATGCGGGCGGGCTGGTAAGGCGAAGCATCCGAGTCCAAGCCGGCGGGGCCTCCCTAGACCTCGACCTTCATCAGCTTCGCCTTGCGCACTAAACGCGCTTCGCAAAGCTTGACGAATTCCAGTTGGGTCTGACTCGCATTGGCATAGGCGCGAGGACGGAAATCGCGGGTCGCGATGATGACTTCTTCCTGGATGATGTCGCGGGGCAGGACCCGGCCGAAATATCGGGAGAGCCCGTTCAGGTTGGAAAAAACGAAGACCTGGGTTCGACGATCGGACTCTTCCATGTTGCTCCCCTCATGCGGCATCCCGATCATACCTTTTTGGGAAAGATCCCTGCAATCGCTAATATCGTGCTCCAGGTTGAGGATTTTAATGCCGCTTTCGGACCTCCCTCTTCGCGACTTTCCGTTCTCGTCCCAAAACTTCCTTCCCGGCCCCAAAAACCGAAACAACCTTCCAAACCTGCTCCGCGAATTACTTGTGGCCGGATTGGTTTAAGGGTACTATGTGGGCTCGGCGGAATCCGTCCAGCGCTTCCTGGGCCCAGCTCAAAAAAAAGGACGCCACCGCCAGGGGGTTGAATAGTGTCTCCTACCGATCGTCGTAGCCGCCGTTATGGCTTCGAATCCATAACCACCATGACGGTCTTCTTCTCCCGATGGATACCGGAAACGGAGATCGAGGTGCTCGTGAAGCAGACCGAATCCCAATTCCGGCCGCGCGTGGAATCCTCCGACGAGGAAACCCACCTGCAGAAAATCCAGAAGGCCGAGTTCGCCATCGTCCGCCGATTGGTGACCCGCAATCCGGATTGTTCCGGCCTATCCTAGGCTCTCTTCCGCGCAATTCCTAGATTAACGGCGCCGGCACCAGCGCCTTGCGCGCCGTTCCGCTCCCAGCTTCCGGAGCGGGACCGCCGGAGAAAAGGATTGCCATGATACTCGCCCAGATCAATGCCGACCTCATCAGTGCCATGAAGGATCGGGAACCCTCCCGGAAGGAAGAGAACCAACTCAAGGTCATGACCTTGCGGACCCTCCTGGCCGAGGTCAAAAGCTTTCTGGTGAACAACCGCAAGGAACCGACCGATCAGGAAGTGACAATCATCCTGGCCAAGGCCATCAAGCAATTCCGGGAGACTTTGGACAATGCCACCGGCAACAATGCCGCCGGCGTGGTCCGGGACGATATCGCCGCCCAGGAAAAAACCAAGATCGCCATCCTGGAAAAATATCTGCCGACCCAATTGACCAAGGCGGAAATAGAAACCTTGGTGGTCCAGGCCATTGCCCAGGCCGGAGCCACCTCGCCCAAGGATATGGGAGCGGTCATGGCCGTCATCCGTCCTCTGACCCAAGGCAAGGCCGATGGCAAATTGGTCAGCGAAGTGGTGAAGGCGAAGCTCGCGGGGGGCTGACCGTAGCGCAGCAAAGATTCATGTCCCACCTCATCTGCTACTGTCTCCGCGTTGAAAAGCCCACAATCGTAGCCGCCATCGAAGACGGTTGCACTACCGTGGAAGCCTTGAGCGCAAAGCTTCGCGTCTGCACGGGGTGCGGCGGTTGCCGCGGGGATTTGGAAGACCTCCTGCGCTTCTACCGGAACGAAAAACGGCTGAGCGACGAGGGGCATTCGCTGAAGACCTGATCTCCGGATTTGCCCCGAAAAAGGGATTCACCGCCTAATTTTGTACTTTTGAAAGCCTTGGGGATCCACCCTTAGGCCTGGCTTGTCGCCCAGACGCTTTGGTAATTTGTCACGCGGATAAACCAAGGAGAATTCCTTGTTGAATAGAGTCTTGATTCTGCTTTTTCTGCCCATGGCCCTGCTCGCCGGGCGAGCCCATTCCCAGGAGACGCTTTCCTCGGTCCAACGCGAATTGGATCGGGTCGACAAAGAGATCGAGCGCGAGAAGGACCTGCATAAGAATGAACGGAAGCGCGCGGCCGAATTCGATATCGAGAAGGGGGCCAAGCTAAAGGCCTTGCAGGATCAATTGCATCTGACCCAGGGCAAGATCGACAGCCTCAAGAAGCAATCGGAGCGGGCCCGCCAGCAGAAGGTGGGGTTCAAGTCCCAGTCGACGGCCTATCAGGCCCGGCAGAAGGAATTCGTCAAATCACTCGCCAAGCAAATCCGCGATCTCTCCGGTTCCCTCAAGAAGGATTTCCCGTACGATAGGGACAAGCGCGTTTCCGATTTGGAGGAACTGGCGGTGGCCGTGGAAACCGGGACGGTGGGCGTCGAGGACGGCCTCAACCGGCTTTTTACCTTGATGCAAGGATCGCTGGAATTCGCCTATGACACCGAGGTGTATCGCGGAAGTTACCTGGCCGGCGACGGTTCCTCCCATGAAGGCAGCTATGTCCGGCTGGGAGCCGCCCTGCTGGCCTTTGCCGACGAGGAAGGCAAGGTGGCCGCCTATCTCGTGAAGGAGGATACGGGCTATGCCTGGAAGGACAAGGACCTCTCGCCCGAGACCCGCCAGGATATCTTCACGGCCGTCAAGGTGGCCCAGGGCAAGGTGGCCCCGCAGCTCGTAAGCATCCCCTTCAAAGCCCCCAAGCCCCTGGAGACCGGAAAATGATGCGCGTGATTTTCCTGGCGGTCCTGCTATTGGCCGCGGGCGCCGCGAGGGCGCAGGTTACCGTAAATGAAAACGCCGACAAGGTGGAAGCTCTCAAGGAAGAGCTCGAAAAGGCCCGCCAGCTCCGCGACAAGGTGATCGCCAAGCGCTGGGAGGACAAGCGCGGCGATATGGAGGCCCGGGAGAAATTCAATGCGGCCTATGACGATCTCAAGAACCAGTTGGAAGGAAAAAATCAGGAAGCCGATCGCCTGCACGAGGAGATCCAATCCCTCCTGAAGGACGCGGAAGAGGCCGAGGCCCAGGCCGAGAACGCCAAGATCCAATTCCTCTCCCTGGCGCCGCTCCTGCGCGATCGGATTACGGAGATGTCCTCCGTGGTCGAAAAGGGCTTCCCGGCCAAGGTGCCGGAACGGCTCCAGCATTACAACCAGATCCTCAAGGGCGCGGACACCAAGCGCGACGCTCCGGCGGAAATCCTTGCCGATGCCCTGGGTTTCTTCAAATCGGAGGTGGGCCTGACCCGCGAGATCTCGGTCGAGAAACGCGGTTTCACGCGCGCGGACAAAACCCCGGGCGAGGGCGCGCTGCTGCGCATCGGCATGGCGGCCTCCGCCTACCGGGACGATAAGACGGGCGCCGTGGGACTGCTCCTGAAAGATGCCGGTAACGGCGCCGTTAACCCCTATGAATGGCGCGAGAACCTGCCGGCCGACGCCAGCGCGGCCCTGGGCGCCAACCTCGCGAAGATGGAAAAGGGCGATGCGGGCATCGTCTCCGTGCCGCTGGACATCCTGCCCAACCAGGCACAAGGCAAGGCCTATATCCAGAAGGAGGAGAAGAGCTTCTGGAAGTCCCTGATGCATACCGTGAAGACGGGCGGCGTATTCATGTGGCCGCTCCTCATCATCCCCGTAATCGCCATCGCCATGTTCCTGCAGAAGCTGATCACGGTGCTGCTCAGCCGCTCCGGCGGGCCGCGCCTGTATAACCAGGCCGTCGACAAGCTGACCAGCAATCCGGGCGAGGCCGTCAAGCTCTGCGAGGGCAAGCCCCGGAGCCCGGTGCTCCAAGTCATCCGTGCGGTCGCGGCCAATCGTGACAAAGATCGCGAACTGGCTGAAAAAGATGTCAAGGAAGTGCTCCTGCACCAAGTCCCACGCCTGGAGCGGCATCTCACCACCTTGTCCGTGCTCGCCGCCGCCGCGCCCCTGCTCGGCCTGCTGGGAACCGTATCCGGCCTCATCGCCATGTTCCAGGTCATCACCCAGCATGGCGTGAACGATCCCAAGCTCCTGGCGGGCGGCATCGGCGAGGCGCTGATCGCCACCGAGACCGGCCTGCTCATCGCCATCCCCACCTTGCTCGGCCACAACTTCCTCGCCAACCGCGTCGATCGGCTGGTGACGGACATGGAGTTCTACGGCCTCAAGGCCTTGAACACGGTCTGGCCCAAGGGTTGATGGGGCGGGTAGGGGTAACCGATGGGTGACGGGAAAATCTTCGCGCAGACCGTGTTCGACCTCTGGCGCATCATCTGCCAGGGCGGCTGGGTGATGGGCGCCATCTTCCTGGCCGGACAGGTGGGCTGGTTCCTGATCCTGGAGCGCTGGTGGCATTTCCGGAAGATGGGCCCCAAGCGTCCCGACGGGCTATACGGCCGGGTGGCCGGTTCCATCGGCGAGGCCCGCCATGCGGGGCAGGAAGCCATGGTCGATCGCGCCCGCCAAGCCTTGCATCAGAACATTCCTTCTCTCTCTTCCCACTTGGGGACCCTGGCCGTGCTGGCCGGCGTCGCGCCCCTGCTGGGCCTGACCGGGACCGTCCTCGGCATCATGCAGACCTTCCGCGTCATCACCTTGTACGGCGCCGGCAATCCTTCCATGATGGCGGGCGGCATCGCCCAGGCGCTGATGGTGACGGAAGCCGGACTGGTGGTGGCCTTCCCGCTCCTCATCTGCCATGACCTGCTCCAGAAGCGCGCCGACCGGATCGAGGACGAATGCATCGAGGGGGCCACGCGGCTCATCCGCCAGTACGCGGGGAAAGGGGCGACGGCATGAGTTCGCTCGGCGGGGACGATTTTGGATTGAGGAAGCGGCCTCGGCGCGTGGCCGAGATCAATCTCATCAACATGATCGACATGCTCTTCTTCCTGCTCGTCTTTTTCGTGCTGACCAGCAGCTTCACGCGCGAGACCGGCATCGACATCAACAAGCCCAAGGCCAGCAGCTCCAAATCACTGCCGCGCCAGCCCCTGCTCATCGGGGTCACCAAGGACGGCAGCATCCACGTGAACGAGAGCCCCGTGAGCCTCAAGGCCCTGGGCACGGTGCTCAAATCCTATATGAGCCAGGACCCGGACCGGGCCGTGGTCATCGTCGCCGACCGGGACGCCTCCATCGCCAAGGCCGTGGACGTGCTCGACCTATGCAATCTCGCCAATGTCAAGAAGGTCTCGATCTCCTCCCTGAAGGAGTGAGGGATCGACGGGATGCCGAGCGGCGGTAAAATATGTGGCGCAGTAACATGAGGGATTCGGTAGCATGAGGGGTGCGGTAGCATGCGCGTGACCTCGGTCCTCGAGAAGTCCGCCCTGTTCCTGGGCGCCCTGGCCGTCAACCTCGGCCTCTACCTGCTCGTGCCCTATATCCAGGTCTTGATCCTCAAGCATGCCGGCGGCCCCGCCAAGGGGCCCAAGCTGGTGACCACGGTGCTGGAGTTCACGCCCCCGCCCGCCGACCGGCTGGTCAAGCGCGAGATCAAGGAGATCAAGACCCAGGCCTTCACCCAGCCGCAACCCACGCCCTCGCGCCCGTCCACCCCGGGGGGCGGCCTTAAGATCGATCTCAGCCCGGCCGGCGGGGAGGGCCTGGCCCTGGTGTCCGGCGGCGATCGCACGGGAGGTATCGGATCGGGAACGGGCGGAGGCACGGGCAATGGGATGGCGGCCATGACGTACGACCCGGGCCAGACGGATGTCGACGCCAAGCCGGTCAACAACCCGTCCCTGAAATACCCGGCGCGCGCGGAGCGCGAGGGCATCACCGGCATGGCCGAGCTCGCCTTCATCGTCAATGAGGCCGGCATGGTGGAACAGGTCACGGTGCTCAAGGAGGAACCGGAAGGTTACGGGTTCGCCGCCTCGGCCATGCAAACGGCCAAGCAACTGCGATTCAAGCCCGCGACCCTGCAGAAGATGTCGGTGCGACAGCGCGCCAAACAAACCTTCCGCTTCGGCATGGAAGGCCAATGAAGAAGCCGATCAACCTGCCATCGGCTTACGCCCTGGCCACGGCATTCGCATGCGCGGCCCTTTCCGGCGCCATACCCGCCTCCGCCTCCCAGGCCACTTCCGCCGCGCCGGCCGCCAACCCGGCCCCGGCTCCATCCAATAACGGTTCCCCATCCGCAAGCCAAGCCGCTGCCGCGCCCCAGAACTCTCTGTCCAACGGCAACGCCCTCTATGAAAAAGGGGACTATGCCGCTGCGGCCGATCAGTACCGGCTGGCGGCGATGAAGTCCAAGACCGTCATCGATAAGGCCTTCGCCTGGTTCAATCTCGGCAACTGCCATGTCCAGACCAAGGCCTACAATAAAGCCGTGGTCGCCTACCGCCGCAGCATCGAGGAATCGCCCCTGTTCACGCGGGCCTGGAGCGTCCTGGGCGAGGTCTATTACACCATGGGCGCGGTCGGCGACGCCGTCCCCTGTTTCCGGCGGGTGCTGGAAATCGACGGGCCGAACATGCGCGCCTACCAGATGCTCGGGGAACTGGCGTTACAGGGCGGGGACGTAGCAGAGGCGTTACAGAACTTCGAGGCTTCGCTCAAGTTGGATCCGGATCAGGCGGATATCTACCTGGCCATGGCCGAGGCCTATACGCGCATCCGCGACTATGCCAGTGCAATCAAGGTGATGGACGACGCCCTGCTCATCCTCCCCAACCCTCCCGCCGAAGCCTATTTCTACCTGGGCCAGCTCCATGAGTTGAACGGGAACGATCGCAAGGCCGTGCGCGCCTACGAGGAAGGCCTCCTCATCGATCCCAAGCGGGTCGACTACTACATGCGCATCGCCGGGATCCACGAGCATGACGGGGATGAATTCCTTTCCCTGCTGACTTTGGAGCAGGCCATGCGGGCCGGGATCAAGCGGCCGGAGATCCGGGTCAAGCGGGGTCTCATCTTCTTCTCGCAGGCGCGGTATGACCGGGCTTTGGAGGAGTTCCGGGCGGCTTATGCGCTGGGGAGCAACCAGGGCCGGAGCGGCATTGAGAACGTGGCCGCGGTTTATTTCAACAAGGGAGACAGGAAGAAGTCCGAAGCGATCCTGCGCGACCTCCAATGAGCCGAAGGATCTGTTTCAATGCCCTGTTCCTCCAGAGCCACCTGGGCGGCATAGGCAATTACTGTTTCCATCTCATTAAAAACATCCAGGACCAATATCCGGATTGGCGCCTCTCCCTCCTGGTACCCAAGGGCACCGCGCCCAATTTCCGCGCACTGGCCGAAGGGAGTTCCGGTAGCCGACTGGAAATCATAGAGGTGGGCATACGATCCAGGGTTGGCCGGCTCGCCTATTTTCATCTCCTCTTCCCCTTCTCAGTCCGCCGCTTCCATCTCCTCCATTCGGTAGGAAACATGGGCATGGCCTTCTGCCCCATCCCACAGGTCATCTCCATCATGGATACCTACGAACAGGTTTCACCCGAGCGTTTCGGCTGGATGAAACGCAGGCTCATGGCCCTGCTCATTTCCTTCTCCGGAAGTCAGGCCGCGCGCATTCTCACCATATCGGAGAACACCAGCCGGGATGTGGGACGCTTCTATCCGCATCTGTCCCGCAAGACCGTAGTCATATACCTCGGCAACAAGTTCCCGGTCCTTCCGGCATCCGGTTTCGAGGGCCGATCCGGTTTCGTCTTCGTAGGCACCTTGGAACCGGGCAAGAACCTCCACCGGGTCCTGGAAGCCTTCGCGGCAACCCGCCATGGCCGGAACCACCGACTGCGGGTGCTGGGTGCCATGGGCTGGAACCAGAGCCATATCCCTCCCTTGCTGGATTCCTTGGGGATCAAGGATCGCGTCGATTTCCTCGGCTACGTAACCGATGACGAACTGCGGCGGATGTACGCTTCCAGCGTGGCCCTCCTGCAGGCTTCGGCCTACGAGGGTTTCGGCCTGCCGGTCATCGAGGCCATGGCTTGCGCCTGTCCCGTCATCGCGGCAAGGAACTCCGGCCTGATCGAGGCGGGCGGGGATGCGGCACTTTTCTTCCCCACCCAGGACGTCCGGGCCATGGCGGATTGGATGGATCGACTTTGCGAAGACGCGGCCCTAGGTTCGGAGTGCGTACGCAAAGGCCTGGAGCACGCGCGGAAGTTCACGTGGGAAAAGACCACCCGTGCCACGGCCGATATCTATGGTTCGATCCTCGATCGGGAAACCGGCGTCGATTCGGCCGGCCGCGCCCCGTAAGGGCCAAGCGGGCCTAAACGTTTCGTCTCCAACGCGTCCAGCACTCCATCCTTATCCGCATCCGCAGCGAGCGACGGAGGCAGGGATTTCGAAGGCGCGATCCAGCCGAACCGTGCGAGGGGGATGAGCCCATCGTAACCATTGCCCCAATCCTGCCGCCCCGTATCCCAGCCCGCATAGATCATCCCCCGGCATCGTCCCCGCAATTGGCCATTCACCGTGGCGGCATACTCGGAACAGACGTCCGCCCAAGCCCGGGCTCCGCCCACCTCGTCCGCAAGCGGCGGCTCGCGCCCATCGGTGGAATAAAGCCCGAGGAAATCAAGGCCGTCGCCGGCCACTCCACCCACCTCCCATCTGATCAGGCGTTTGAATTTTTCGAGATAGGGGAGTGAATCAGGAAAGCCGAACCGATGATAGAACGGCTCCGCCTGCCGGATATGGGAATCGTAATACCAAGGCGCGATGAGGATTCTGCCGTTCCCCAGACCACTGGTAGCGAGAGCCTTGCGGGCGCTCAAGGTCATATCGCCCAAACCATGCAGGTTGGTGAACATATCGCCGAAAAGGATGAAATCCATTTCCGAGGAATCGGCCGGGAAGCGGGAGGCGAATGAAGAGTCGACCTCCTTCAATCTCGTGAGCATGATCTTGGCCAGCAACTGCCCGTGATCCATTCCTGAATAAGGTGGGCGCGCATACCGCCGGGAGGACCAGTTGAAAATCTCGTCCCCGCCCAGAAGGAAATGGTTGGGCTTGGCCGGCATGGCTTCGGTCAAGGCACGGACGACTTCCGAAAAAATCTGCATGGTGGCGGGAGCGAGCGGATCCACGGACTTGCGCGCGCCATCGCAAGCTTGATCGGCGAATTCCCCTTTTATACCATCCAGGGAGTCCCACGCCGCTTCCCTCACCTGCGGATCCAACTGGAAGAATCGAGCGTCCTTCCAACCCCGCCTGCGCGAGTCGACCATGGTATAGCCCTCGGATTCGGAAAGCTCGCCCGCGCGCACCATCCGATCCAGGAAGGACAATCCGCCCTTTCCTTGAGCCTCGTATTCGGAGGAATTGATCAGGGTTTTCCGCGGAGGCATGATCGGATGCAGGGTCGCAGCTTTCAGCCGGAGACCGCCGGCCGCGCCGGAGCGCATGTGGAGTTCCAGGTCAATTAAAAATGCCGCACCGGCCTTGGTGAAAAATCCGACCGAGAGCCCGGATGGATCCCTCCTGAGCGGGATGCCGTCTTGGGCCACAAGCTTGGTCGAGAAGGGATGCGTCTTCGCTTCGTGGAAATCGTAGACCTTGAGGTAGGCGCTGTCTACGCCCCCCCGCGTCCCGGCGTCCCCCGCCACATCCATTTGCAAGCGCCAATAGGCATCCCGTGCGGGCATGAAGGTGAATTGCGCGGCATGCATTCCAGTTTCGGGCAGGCGTATCGATCCTGAATCCAGGCGGCCATCCGAAGCGAAGCGGAGATCGACATGAGCCGGATCGCCCCAGCCCGCCGTCGTGTCGATTCCTCTGGCCCCATGCGGGGATTTCAGCCGGAACCACTCCGCGCTCGCATCGGTGATGCGGATGTCATAATAGGCGCCTGCCGCCGTGGCGGGATCGATCTCAGTGAGGGTATTGCCCCATCCCCACGGACCGAAAGTCGGTATGAACTCGAATCCCCGCTTTTCCACCGCCGCCTGGATGGAGCGGATACCCGCGGTGAAGGCTGCCCGGGCGTTTGCATGACCTTTTCTCGTCCCATCCGACAAGGTCCACCGGTACTGCGAAGAGCTGTCGCGGAACCAGTTGGTATCCCCTTGGGGACTGACCAGGGCAGGCGCGTTGAAGGAATAGATGAACGCGTTATATCCCCAACTTCCGGCAATCCTAAGCTTTTCATCCAACTTAGCTGCATCGTCCACCCAGGCATATCCCTGCAACCCCATCAACGCCCGCAACGGCCGTTCCTTGCCGGACACCGAAAGAGGCAGGCAGATCGAGAGGAAGAATGGTAATGTATTTCGTAGGTTGATGCCGGGCCGACGGCCCCGGGAACCCAACTTTCTGAACTTAGGATTAAAGGGCACTGACATGGAAATTACTCGGGATCTTGTTAATTTCCTACCCAAAAAAAGGTGAAAATGCCTCGTTCTTCCGCTTCCCTGGCCGGGTTTCTTTCCCTTCCCGTTATACTTTGCCAACTGGTCTGGGGCCAATCTACCCTGCAGTTTTCCGAACTCTCCTCCTTGAAGGGCAAATCCTCCGGCCTGTTGCCTGGATTGATGGGAAATGCCTCCACCGACATGCCCCCGGCCGGGATTCCCGATCAGACCGGCCAGTTCGAGCCCATCATTGACAGCCTCTATATCGTGGGCCCCGGGGACTTCCTCGGCGTCGGCATGGGCGGCAAGATCCTCTACTCAACCGTGAACCCGGAAGGCTTGCTCGTATTCGAGAGCATCGGTCCAATCGAGGTGGGCGACAAGACCCTGCGCGATGCCAAGAAGATCATCATCGAGCGGGCGGGGAAGTTCTTCAAGGAAAGCAAGGTCTATGCGACCTTGGTCCGGATCAAGAAAATAAATGTCTCCATCGTCGGTGAGGTGGTGAATCCGGGCTTGTACGAGATCGAAGCCACGGCTAGGCTGACCGATATCCTGAAACACGCCGGAGGATTCGGCCCCAATGCCAGCAAAAGGGTGAAGGTCTCGAAGCGGGACGGCCGAGTCCTGACTTATGATTTGAATAAGTATTTCCGGGGCAACGAGCTCGCCCAGAATCCCTATTTGAATGCCGGGGACCAACTCCTCTTCGCCGACGTCGATATGGACGGAACCACGGTGAAGATCAGCGAGCACGATCAAATCGTCACGGTGCAGACGGCTCCGGGGCAAAGCGTCTATGACCTCATCCTCGAGTACTTCACCTTCCGGAAGATCCGGGACTGGGATTATGTCAAGATTTACGAAGAGGGCTCGGCCCCCAAGCTGATCGATAAAAAAGATTCTCGCTCCTTCATCCCCAAGTCCGGCGACATCCTGGAATTGCAATCTTACAAGCCCATGATCTTCGTGAGCGGCGAGGTCCAACGCCCCACCTCCTTCGAGTTCAACGCCAACTACAACGCTCTCGACTATATCGCGAATGCCGGCATCATGCCCAGCACGGGCAATTATCAGAGAGTGCGCGTAATCGACAATACGGGGAAGGAACGCACCATCAATTCCTCCCTGGACAGGATCGCGCCCGGGGATCATATCATCGTCCCCCAAAGCGGCGAAAGCCATATGCGGGACTACGTGACCTTGCTCGTTTCCATTGCCAGCATCGTCAGCAGCATCGCCCTGACCATCGTAACCATCCGATCCACTAAGTAATTCCGAATCCGAGGAGACGGAAGCTTGGGACGTTCCTCCATAAGAATCAGCCTGCGCAGGTTCCTGTTCCGTCCCTTCGCGCTATTGGTCCTGTCCTGCTCCATGCATCTGGGGGCGGCCCCGGTCGATGCGCCCCATCCCGTCTACGGCTTCCTCCGTCGGTTGGAGGTCCGCGGCCTGATGGACCGGCCGTTCCTGGGCAGCCTGCCCTTCCAGAATACCGAGATCCTCGCGTTCCTCCGGGGCGCGGAGGCGGATTCGTCCCGGCTGAATGGCCGGGAGAAACGGGAACTCGCACGTTACCTCGCGGAATTCGATCCTGAGATCCATCGGCGCGCCTCGCGGCTGGCTTATGCCGACTCAGGCCGGTACCTGTCGGGAACCGTACGTTACTTCGCTGAGGGCCATTACCGGGATTCCCTTCCCGGCGCCGATGCCGGCTTGTTCACGGCCTTCACGCCGCATGTCGAGGGCGGGCTCGCGCGGGGCCTCAGCTTCGTATCGGAAGCCACGGTCGGCTCGGAAAAATCCGGACGCAACCGGTATTTCC
This sequence comes from Fibrobacterota bacterium, assembly GCA_036732085.1. Lineage (GTDB taxonomy): Bacteria > Fibrobacterota > Fibrobacteria > UBA11236 > UBA11236 > Chersky-265. The sequence continues at coordinate 13,292 of DAINDC010000022.1, forward strand.
TCAATTACGATCCGCAAAGGGGCCTCCCCTACAATACCCGCAACCGGGACACCATCACGGATCGGGAGGACGCGACGACCTTCGATGCCTTCCGCACCGTCCTCACCTGGCAAGGCGCGGGAGTCTCGATCGATGCCGGCGATGACTGGAACCAATGGGGACCCGGTGTCTGGCAGCATCCCACCTTCGGTCCGCACTCATGGTTCTGGGTCAACGATTCCCTCCGCGCGGGGGATTCGGCCGGCTTCGTCGGATCCTACCTGCCCGGAAGTTCGCGGAGCGGGTTCCGCTATCCCGGCGAGTCCGCCCCGCTTACCCAGGTGCGGCTGGAGTTCACCTGGCATGCCCTCAAATACACCAAGTTCATCGCGCAGAAGACCGGCCTTAACGTTTCCGAAGACGCCTACGTAACCGCCCATCGCCTGGAGGTGAAGTTCGGCCGCAATCTGCTGGTGGGGGTGCATGAGCTTGTCGCCTATTCGGGACGGGCATTCGAACCCATATACGCGATCCCGTTCGTCCCCCTGAAGTTCGCCGAGCACCAAGTGGGCGATCGGGACAATACCGCACTGGGATTCGATCTGGATTACCGGCTTCCCCGCAGTATGCGCATCTATGGCGAACTGTTCCTCGACGATCTCCTGGGCCCCGCGGAAATCTTCGGTTCCTATTGGGGCAATAAATACGCCGTGCTCGCGGGCTGGGAAGCTTACGACCTGCTGATGGAATCATCCTGCCTGCAAATCGAGTACGCGCGCGTGGAGCCCTGGCTTTTCGGCCACCAGATGCGGAACGATCAATTGCAACATTTCGGCAGCCTGCTGGGAAGCTCCATCCCGCCCGATTCCCATGCGGCCTGGGCACGTTGGAAGAAATCCCTTCCAATGGGAATGGAAGCCGAGCTCGAGTACGCATTCCTGCAACGCCAGACCCGGGAAAGGGGAAGCTCGATTTTCGACGTTCATAAAAATGCGGTGGACGGCACCACCAAGGTCTTCCTCGGCCGCGACCCGGAGACGCGCAATGCCGTGCGCGCCGGGCTTTCCGCACGTTACGATCGGTACGTGCTGGCCACGGCCTCGATCGGCTACCTGCGGGTGGACGGCTGGAAGGGCAATCCGAGCGTAGCGCTCTCCGGCCCATCGGCTTCCGGGGAATTGGTCCTCACCTATTGATGCCACGGATCAGGCCTTGAAAATCAATTTCATCATTCCCTTCATCGGCAAGACCGGGGGCATAGCCGTAATCCTGCAGCATGCCCGGGGACTCCGGGCACTCGGCCATGACGTGGCGGTCTACTATCCCTTGCTCCCCTACCGCCAATTTCTTTACGAAGAGAAATCCGCGGTGCGGAAATACCTGTTCGGCCAGGCCAAGCCCCTGCTGGGGAACCTTGCGCGTTACCGTAGGCGCGTGACTTGGTCCGAGGACGCGCCGGTCCGGCCCGTGCCGTGGATTGCGGCGGCTTTCCTAAGGGACGCGGATATCGTGGTGGCCTCCGCCTGGCCCACGGCCTATGGCGTCGCCAAGCTGCCTCCGGGAAAAGGTCGGAAATTCTATTTCATCCAGCACTACGAGGTCTGGAGTTCCGATCCGGCCTTGGTGGATGCGAGTTACTTGCTGCCCTTAAGCCTTCTGACGATAGCCCCATGGCTTACAAGCCTTCTGAAGGAAAAATTCGGCAGAGAGGTAGCGGCCGAAATCCACAATGGCATCGACATCGACTTTTTTACCCCTCCGACATCCCGAACGGGCTTGCCTTGCTCGATCCTGATGATGTATCACGAATTGGAATGGAAAGGCTGCCGTTTCGGCTTGGCGGCTTTGGAGGCCATCCATGCGCGCCATCCCAATATCCCCATCCGGCTGTTCGGCATAGCCGCGCGGCCGGGGGTGCCCGATTATTTCGAATACCATCGCGATCCGTCCCCGGAACGACTTCGGTCGCTGTACCGCGCCGCGCATATCTTCATTTCTCCCAGCCTCAAGGAAGGTTGGCATTTGCCCCCGATGGAAGCCATGGCCTGCGGCTGCGCCCTTGTGGCTACCAAGGTGGGATGCATCCCGGTGCTTGACGACGGCATGAATATGCTCGCGGCGGAACCCGGGAGCGCGGAAGCCCTCGAGAAGGCGATGGAATCCTTGATCCGGGATCCATTCCTCTTGAGGGCCATGGCCGACAGGGGTCTCGGCACCATCTCCCGGTTCACTTGGCCCCGAGCGACGCGGACGCTCGAAAGAAACCTTCTGGATACGGTCTCAGGCGGAAAAGAGGATTGATTTTGGCTGAACAAACACCCGAGCAGATTAGAGAGCACTACGAGATCGAGAAGGAGCTGGCCAATCGGCTCCGCAAGGCCCCACGCGATCAGCGGCTCCGCATGTACGCGGACGTCTACGACGAATTGTTCAAGCGCGTGCCCCATCATAGCCAATTGACCAGAAAGGTCTCCCCCGCGGAAAAGATGCACTTCGTTTCACTCCAGATGAAACTCCTTGGACCTTACCTTTCGCCCGAACAGACCTTCCTCGAAATAGGCCCGGGGGACTGCTCCCTCTCCCTCGAAATCTCCAAGCATGTGAAGCAGGTCATCACGGTGGACGTATCCGCCGAGATCACCAGGCAAATATCCTTGCCCGGGAATTTCCGTCTGGCCCTATCCGATGGAACCAGCGTTCCTGCCCCGTCCGCAAGCGTGGATGTCGCCTACAGCACGGACATGATCGAACACCTGCACCCGGAAGATGCCCTGGAGCATGCCCGCAGTGTCATTGCGACGCTGGTGCCCGGTGGTGTATACGTCTGCGTTACCCCGAATGCGCTATGCGGACCTTGGGACATTTCCATGAATTTCGATAAAGTCCCTACGGGCCTGCACCTGAAGGAATATCGCATCTCGGAATTGGCCCGCCTGCTGCGCGCGGCAGGCTTCTCACGGATCAGAATCATTGTCGGTGCCCGGGGTACTTACCTCAGCCTGCCAGCGCTTCCCAGCATGATCCTGGAAAGGCTTATCGAAATGGCCCCTTCGGCGATCAGGAAAAGACTCGCCGCGGTCTTTGGCCCTTTGGGACTCAAGTACATTCGCATGTCCGGTAGGAAATAAACCGAAAAAGAAATCCCGTCCTCAATTCAGGACGAGCGTATCGAAGGTCTTGCGACTGACGGTCCTTTGAAAAAGGACGATGGCGATAAAGGACAGGATCGATAGGGCGAGGAAAAGATCCCGATGCCCGAAGCCCGCATAAAGCCTGAACCAGATGATTTGCAGGGCCAGGTTTCCGAAGTGGATCCCATAATCGCGCAACTGGCCGATCCGGAAATCCTGCGGCAGTCGGGAGAAGGAATATACCAGCAGCACCGATTCCGATGCGAATCGGGCGAATACCGCGCCCCGGCCTCCGTAAAAGGAAATCATCGCGAAGTTTGCGCCCACGTTCACGGCTGCAGCCAATACGCCCCCGATCAGATAATCCTTCCGCCGGTTCGTCGCCAGAAGGACGACGACGTTCAGCATGGTCAAGGGGGTCACATATACCCAAATCGGTATCCACTGGAAAACGAAAATCGTCAGGGAATTGTCCTGTTTGAAGAATAGCGTCACCAGCTCTCGCGCGAAATAAAAGGAAGGTATCAACAAGGCCGTACCGAGGAGCAACAGTATCTTGCCCGTCGCGGCCAGTATCTCACGCATGTTTTTCACGTCCGCAGCGGCATGGAGGCGGGCAAGCTTGGGAAGGATGATTTGGATCAAGGTCGCGCCCAGGAAAAAATAGAACATGCCGATTTTACCGCCGATGTCGTACTGGCCCGTTTCATCATACCCGGTGAGGGATTTGAGGACTAGGATATCCGCCGAACCGAGGGCCGTGTCCATGGTTCCCGTCAGGAGGATAGGGAGGGAGAACAAGAGTAGAGCCTTCAAGGGAAGTCGGCCCGGAATGGAATCGGCCGAGATCCCCAATCGGCCCACCAATGCATAGCTGAAGATCAGCCCGATGGTTTCCGAGGCGATTTCAATTGCGATTACCGTAGCCGGAGTGGATTTTTTTGCCAGCACCAAGGCCACCAAGGAGAAGAAGACCACGGTCCGGACCGTATTTATCAACAAGGTCAGGTGATATTTTTCCCGGCGGTGGAATATCCAATCAATGGCCAGGGAACGCGCTAACAGGACATAGGAATAGGTCAGGACCAAGGCGGAAGGGAATGCCCAGAAGATCCGGCCGACATGAAGCAGGCTGATCACGATGACGGCGAGGGTGAAGCGGTACCGGGAAATGGTTCGCACCAAGACCCAGTCCAGCGATCGATCCTGGACCTTGTAGACCTGGGGCGTTCCGCTCAAGCCCTGATCTACCAGGAATCCAATGAAGGTCACGGCGACCAATGCGGAAGCCACCTGTCCCCAATTGATGATTCCGATTTGGCGGACGCAAAGAACGATCCCTGCGAACCGGAGCCCCTTGGATACGCCTAGGTTCAGTAGCGACCAGAAATAGTTGTGGAAAATCGAGGAGCCGGGACGCGGGTCGCTTTTCAATGCCAAGCTAGGCCTAAGCCCTCACCCAGATGGAACAGAAAGTGTCGAGTCCGTAGGTGTTCTTCAATCCCGATTCGGCCAGCACCTTATGCAATCCCACGATGTCTACATCCTTGTGCATGGGCATGTCATGATCTTCCCCTGAAAGGTCCACAAGCATGATGAAGATGCCGCCCTTGGCCAGATGGCCAGCCAACTCCTTCGAAGGGGTGAGGGGGTCATCCAGATGCTCCATCACGGCATCGGTATAAATGATATCGTACTCTTCTTCGAGCTTCAAATGCCCGGGCCGGGTTTGCAGCATTTGGATCGGGAGTCCGTATTTGTTGAACCGCCATTTAGCGAAATCGAATTGCATGCCCGGTAGGTCCAGGTAATTGACCTGCTTACCCATCTCCTGAACGATGTGGCAGAAGATTCCCGTACCGCCGCCAAATTCAAGGAAGCGCTTTCCGGGGTGGTTGCGGATGGATTCGAGGATCTTCGGGGTGAAGCGGTTCATATTGTCCACGACCGTCTGTTTCGAGACGTTTCCGGAAAGGATATCGCAGATATAATACTGGGAGGAGGAATAGAATCTTTCCGCCTTGGCCGCGAAACTGTCGGCCGGAACGTTGTTCCATTCCCCACTGGCCAGCTTCTTGAAGGAATTGATCCGATGCTCTATCTCGGAAGTCGTGAGGCCGGAGAACTCCGAATAATCCTTGATGACATCATGGCTGGGATTGAAAGCGTACTTTGCCGGCGGCTTGAGTATGCTTTTCGCTAATTTTTTCAGTGGGGATAGGAAGGACTTTTTAGCCATGATTGCAGTGCTTTCGTTAGTCTTGGAAATCTACAAATTGCCCTAAAAATGGCAATTTATAGTAGGTCCAGAGGAACTCCATGCGATTTTGCAATCGATTCCATAAAGGTTTGGAAGCCTTGCAACACTTTGGAAATTGAGGGTTTCGAAACTACTAGGTCTTGAGTTGCTCGTGTGTTGAGGCTGAATTCCTCCCCTACAAGGAAATCCATTATTCAAGAGTTTTCAGACCGAGGCTGGCGCCATGTTCGACAACTTGAACGATCCTAAATGTTATATGAACCGGATTCTCCTTCCGACCTATTTGGAAATCGTCAAACGGCATGGCCTCAAGGTGCAGAGCCTTTCAATAGAACAGCAGGCGCGTACCCCAATTCATGACGACCTCATGGCACAATATCCGGAAAGACGTCCGGAGGAATTATTCATCTCGGGATCCGGATCCGGAACCGATTTGGTTCTTCCCTATCCTTTCCTACGGCGATTGGAAAGGCTCCGTAAGCTGCGTTTCGCTCCGCTTGGGAAAGAGTCGAAACTGGAAACCAGGCTCCCGAATTCGCGATCTCATGATCAGGAAGACCACGGAGTAGTATACCCAGAAGTCATCATGCCCCAGGAACTCCGGGTACACCATTCCGTGCACCAGGAAAACGATGACGATATTCAATCCGACCAGATCGACCAGCGGGTAGAAGTAGTGCGAATCGGCCTTCACTCGCTTGGCCAACCTTGTGAAGGGAATGCCGATTAGCAGGGCATAGCAAGCAAACCCAAGGATACCCGTCTCGGCGAAAATCTCTAGGAACGCATTATGGATGTCGATTGGGCGCCCGATAAGAGCTGCATAGATTTTTCCATATTCCTGGAAGACATCCAGGACATTGCCGAAACCAATACCCAGTAAAGGGTTCGCTTGAATGATGTTGAATGCCGTCAGATAGGTCCAGATGCGGCCCATATCGCTCATAGCCGCGCTTCCGCTGCCTGACGTATAGCGACTCTTCACGATATAGACGAAAAAGCCGAGGAATGGGAGGATTAGGAAACCCAGGGGCAAGATGGTCTTCCAAGCCCGGGTCGCGATCAAGGAACTCCCCGTAAGCAATGCCGTGCACAGGAATCCGCTGCGACTGCCCGTCAGCCCAATGGCTATGAGTAGAAGGATATTCAAGGCCGGATACCCCATGCCGCGTTTTTTCTCCAGCATGCGGGAAATGGCCATGGGCAAGGTGAAGGAGTACAGGATATTCAGTAGCACGGCGAAATGGTTTGAGTCCCTATAGAAAGCCGAGTACCTGCCTGGTTCGACGGCCGGAGGGATGTCCACGGCGATTTGGGTCACGGTCAATCCCAGTGAGATCATCACGAAGACGAAAAGGAGGGTATACAGCTTGGAGAGATCCTCCCGCTTCCACATCCGCACCATGATGAGGAAGCTGAACGCCGGAATCAGGAATTTGAAGTACCAGATGAAATGCTTGTCGAAGCTGAGCAGCTTGTCCGGGGTCTTGACCGCCACCGAAAGGAAGCTGATGAAGGCGAGCGAAAGAATCAGGGCTTCGAGCTTTCCAATCCTGAATTTATGTTGGAACGAGCAGAGCCTGCGGGCGATTTCCAGGAGGACGATGGGGGCGCTGAATAAATATCCGGCGGCGAAGATGGCCCCTACCGGCAGACGCATGCCCTGGTTGATGAACAAGGGGGCGCAGAAGAAGTATGCGAAACAGAAATTCCTGATGCTCAGGATTCCCAAGAGATAGCCGATGCTCCCGATCATGAGACTCTTCGGCCGTTCAGAACTTGAGCGCGGCCTTGAATTCCTCGATCTTCCGGCGCGCGGACTCCCCGCTCCGGGCCAGGCCGCTCTTAGCCAGGATCAGGATCATGCAGCCGATCATATAGAGGCCGACTATGATCAGGACCACGAACACCTTCTTGGGGGAGTTCTTCCACTGCGGGGGCACGGCCTTGTCGATGACGCGCACGATCGGGGCCCGGCGGGCGTCCTTGATCTTGGCTTCCTCGAATTGCTGGCGGAGCAGGAGCTCGAGCTTGGTGAGGGTTTCCAGCTCCTTGACCATGCCCAGGTATTTGTAGGCGATGTCGACCGAGTAATCGAGTCCGGGAAGCACGTCCGCCTTCTGGTTCGTCTCCAGGTCATGGATCTTGGATTCTATCTCCGAGACCTTCCTTTGCGCGAAACGGACCTCGACATTGTCCTTCTCGCGGTCCATGAGCAGCAGGTCCCGCTCGATCTCGCCCAGCATCTTCTGCTTCTTCAACTCCGCGATAGTGTTCACGGTGCCGAGAACCTGCTCCTTCATGTCAGGGGAATAGATCTTGTTCGTCTTCTGGAATTGCGCCAGGGTCTTCTGCAGGTCGAGCCTCTGGGACACCACCGAGTCCAAGCGGCTGCGGATGAACCCGACGGTATAGTCCTCCTGGGAATGGGACAGGTTTTCCATGGCCTGGTTGAGCAGCATGACCATGTCGTTGGCGATGTCCGCCGATCGCACCTTGTCCTTGTCGATGACGGAGAGGGCGAAATGGATGACCGAGGTCTGGGTGAGGCCGGATTCCGTGACGGATTTCAAATCGATGTTCTTGCGCAGCCGCTTGAGCGCGAGCTCCAATCCGTTCTCGTAACTCTTGGTCTTGTAGACCGTCATGAGATCGTATTTCCGGATGATCTCCTCGAGGATGAGCCTTGAATCGAGCATGCTCTCGATCTGTTGAGGCGTGAATTCCGACTCATTGTTGAAATTCATGCTCAGGCCCAGATTGGCGATGGCCGGGAACATCATGGTCTCGCCGCTGGGAGGGAGGAACATGGTCGTCGACTTGTACTTCTTGGGGAGCACGTAGGAAAGGGCGACGGCGAAAGCCGTGACGGCCAGGAAATGGATTGCCAGTTTCTTTTTCTGCCTGAGGAGAATGATAATCAGATCCAGTATGCTGAATCCCTCATCCAGTTTGGTCTGGGAATACCCGGTCGGGTGCGTATTCTGGATCACGGGGCGCCGCTTTTCCTGAAGGTGAAGACCGCCGCCCGGAAATTCGGCACCAGGAAACCGATATTCCCCGCGATCCAGGAGTCCAGCCTGTCGCCGAACCGGGTCAGGAAGTTATCCGGCTTGCGACATAAGAAAGAGGAGAGGATCCCCAAGGGCAAGGACAGGTAGTTGATCGGGATGATTTCGAAGCCGGGAATATGCTCCTTCAGCCAGCGCAGGTCCTTGCGGAAGAACGGCCGCTCATCCGGAGTATGGGCCTTGGGGACCGCGATATAGTACATCCGCATCAGAAGGTTGGCGCCCAGGGGCTCGATGAAATGCATGCAGCCGCCGTCATTCAGGTTGTCCCGGAAAAGCCTCAGCAGCACCGACCGGTAGTCCACGTGATGAAGGATGCCCCGGCCGAAGATGACGTCGAACTTCCCTTCCAGGGGCTTTTGGATGTCCATGAGGGCGAATTCCATCTTTCCCGGGATTTCCTTGGCCTTGGCCTCGAGCAGGAATTTCTCCGAGATATCCACCCCGAAGACATAACCCGCGCCGTCCGCGATCAGCTCGCTGGCGGTAACGCCGGAGCTACATCCGATCTCGAGGTACCGCTTTCCGGATCCTTGGAATTTCACGGCCTCGACGAATTGCTTTTCGATCCGGTTGGAATTGGGCGTATGGAAGACATGCTCGAAGCGCATATGCCATTTATGCGCCACGTCCCAGATGCCGTCCTCGTCATAAGCGCGCCTCTCACGTTCCGCCCGTTCGGTGGCTGTTTTCACATCGGGATTTTCGCTCATGGCCTGCTCATGAAAGTAATCGAATATACAAATTGGCGCTGAAAAACCGGCTCGTCGGCGGCCTGGGGCACGGATTCCGCAAGAAAACCAAACACCTCCAAGGGGCCTTGGGCACATGGGATCCGCGGTCCCGTGGTCCGGCGACACAGCTTCATCTCTTGCCTAGCCTGTTGAAGACAGCATCCCGGACGGCCCGATTGAACTCCAGGAAGAGCTTGGGGTGCCTGGCTTTGAGGAGGATGGTAATCCCCAAGGAAATCCCGAACAGGATCCGCTGCCCCCATCCGCCCTGGGTCATGCTGATATGAGTCTGGTTGCGTATGAGGTAATATTCCTTGGCGAATCCGGCCTTGTCGACGGTGGAGTTGATCTTGTGCCAAATCCTGATCTGGGGCACATAAACGATGGGAATGCGCATGCGCCGGAGCCTCAGGCAATACTCCAGGTCCTCGCAATACATGAAGTACCGTTCGTCGAAATAACCCGCCCGCGCGACCACGTCCTTCGGGATCAACATGAGGCATCCGGATACGAAATCGATGGGGCGTTTTTCCAGGTCACGGAAATAGTAGTCGATGCGCAAAGTGTATCGGCTGATACGGCCCACGTTATGCGCGGGTTCCCCCGTCGCTTCGCCCAGGACGGAACCGGCCAGGACTGTGCCGGGATGGGTCTCGCAGGCCTGGAGCAGCTTCGGCCCGAAGTCCTCCCCCACCCGGACGTCGTTGTTCATGATCAGGAGGAAATCCGCGCCGGACTCGATGGCCTTGCGCATCCCGGCATTGACCCCTCCGGCATAGCCCAGGTTGCCGGAAAGCGGGAGCAGGTGGGAAGCCAACGGGGAGGCGTCCAGATAGCCCTGGATGGCTTCGGCCGAACCTTCCCCGGAAGCGTTGTCGACGATGTACAAGGCCAGGGAACCATGGTCGGTCCCTTCGAGGGATCGAATGCATGCCAGCGTATCCTCGCGGTTACGGTAGTTGACCAGGATGACGGCGATCCTTCTTTTCATCTTTTTTCCGAGTCGGTAAGGGCCGAGCCGGCGGGTCCCAAGCCCGCGAAAACCCGGTCGAAATACTCCGAGTACCTGCGCAGCATGCCCGCCTCGGTGAAATGCTCCGCCCGGCGCAGGGCGGCGCGGCTGAGCATGGCGTACTGTTGCGGTTGCGCGATCAATTCACGGACCCTCTTTCCCCATCCGGCGAAATCATTGTTCTCGCTGAGGATGACGGCGTCGCCCCCCACTTCGGGGATGCAGGAATTGTTGAAAGCGCAGACCACGGTCCCATGGCTCATGGCTTCCACCATCGGTAGCCCGAAGCCCTCGAACAAGGTGGGGAACAGGAGGAAATGCGCGCTCCGATACCGGGATTTAAGCTCCTCATCCGATACCAGCCCATGCAAATGCACGCTCCCGACCAGGCCCGCCGAAGATATCCTCGACTCCAGCTCCCGCTTGCGCTCCCCTTCCACATGGCCCACCAGGTGGAGGTCGTAGGGCAGGGTTCCCAGGATATCCGGCAGGTGACGCAGCAGCGCATCGATATTTTTCCTGGCTTCGAACGAGCCGACATACAGGCACTGGACGCGGCCGTCGGGAAGGGCCTTTTCCTTCCTGTCCGAGGCCGTTCCATTTCCGCCGATTTCCAGGCGGGCCCTCGCGCCCAGGTGCAGGACCTCGATAGGCGAACGTCCGGAACCGGGGAAGAGCCGTCCCGCGCGATCGCGGGTATGCCCACTGATGGCGAACTGGTACGCGACCCCGGCGGCGCGGCGGTTCTTATAAAGGTAAAAGAGGTAGCGCGACCACTTGCGCTTGCCGCCGATCGAGCCGGACTCGCCGGTCGTGGCCGCCTTCGGCAACACCATCATCTCGACCTATCCGGACGGGCGCACGCAGGAGATCTGGCTGAAGCCCGACGGCGCCTGGGCCGGCGTCAGCCGCAGCCGCAAGGAACTCACGGGAACCTGGACCCTGAAAGGCGATCGGGTCTGCATGCGGCAGAAG
>DAINDC010000022.1:24463-25779 GCA_036732085.1 Fibrobacterota bacterium
CCGCCGATCGAGCCGGATTCGAAGATGATGAAATCGTAATAGCAGACCATCTGGGGCACCTCGGTCCGCACGACCGTTCGGAGTTCCGGATGGATCAGGAGGGCGGCCTCGGGTAGGATTTTCCTGTAGCGCAAGGTACTGAAGAGTCCGTGGAAACGCTCGATGCCGCCCAGCCAGGGGACTTGGCCGATCAAGCGGATCCGGTCTCGACCGACGCCCAGCCCCGCGAGATGCCTCGCATAGACGTCCTCGGTCGTAACGAAGGTAACTCGCGCGTAACGTGGATCGGAAAGGAACAGGCGGACCAGCTGCAGGATGACCTGGGGGATACCCCGGAGATCCTTCGCATGGCGAAGGAAGGTCGTGTCCATGAAAATCCTATCGGCGGGCATGGCGGCTGTCTGCGGTCTTCAGAGCCTGCGTGCGCAGATCCAGATGGTGCCGTACAGATTTAAGCCGGTGACGAACCGGAGGGCGGAAAAGAGGCGGTAGAGCAGTCCCATCTTCAGCAAGCGCGCTCCGGAAGCCGCATAGAAGGGATCCAGGGACGTTTCGAGGACCTGGAAACCGGCGCTCGCGAGAAAACCGGCCAATACCCCGGGAGTGAAATGGGCCAGATGGATCTCATCCATGCCCCCATCTAGGCTGAGCCTGGGGAGCCCCACTCGGCTGCGCTTGCGGGCAGCCCGGGATTCCAACCGCGCAAGAATCCTCCGCTTCACCGCCCCCAGGGAAACAATGTCGTTAGGAACGGCGATGAATAGGACCCCCTGCGGTCCCAGCAACGAATGGCATTTCGCGATCAGCCTCCGGGGACTGCCCACATGCTCCAGCACGTGGAAGAGGGTGATATTGTCGAATTCCCGGTCCAAGAAATCCAGGCTCTCGGCGTCGCCTTGCAGCACCTTCAGCCCGTACTTGTCCCTCGCGATGCCGATCGCGCTTTCGGAGACCTCGGTCCCTTGGACCTCGGCGAACTCGGCCTTGGCGAGGTTCAGGAATTGTCCAATGCCGGTGCCGATGTCCAGCAGGCTTCCGGGCTTCCGATGCCGGGCCATCTTGGCGAGACGTCGTTTCCAGAGCCGCTCGCGGGCCGGATTCTCGTTCAGCCAGGCTTCGTATTGCGTGGGTTGGGAATAGAAACGGACAATGGATCCCGGATTCGGCCTCGGGTTCTCGAAGACCAGGCCGCATGCGCCGCATCGGCAAACGTTGAATTCGCGATCGGGCCAATCCAGACGCGGGCTCTCGCAAAGGATGCAGGCTGCAAGGTTCTCGGAGGCCATGCGGTCGTCGCCCCTACAGCAGCGCATATC
>DAINDC010000023.1:0-17496 GCA_036732085.1 Fibrobacterota bacterium
GCCAAGGCATAGGGCGATCCCATGCGGAGGCCGCGCGCGGCGATGCGATGCAGGAAGGCGAGGCCCGCCAGATCCCAGGCGAGGTTGGTGAAAAAGGCGAGCGAGACATAGTCGCGGCTGCGGAGGACCGCGGCTTCCAGGGCCAGCACCATGGTATGCAGGGGCGTGCTGGTGGCGCAGACGGGGTTGAGCGCCGACATGACGGGGCCGAGACCGTCGTTCCAGGATCGCGCATGCGCCAAGGTGATATAGGCGTCGTCGCAGATGAGGATGCCGAAGGAAATCTTAAGGACCGCAAAAACGGTTAGGAAAGCGGCCAGGAAAATGGCTTGAAAAAAGGCCGGGAACAGCGGCGGACCCAGCGTTCCCGGGAACCCGAACTTCCCCGCGCCCGAGAGCCCGCCGGGGCCGTGGGATTGGCCGCTTACATCTCCGCTTGGGATACCGACACCACTTGCTCGATCGTGGTCAGGCCCGCCAGGGCCTTCTCGAGCCCGTCGCGGCGCAAGGTCGCCATCCCCAACTGACGGATCGCGTACATCTTGATGTCCTCGCTGGACTTGCGCTCCAGGATCATATGGTGGACATGCTCGTCCGGAACCAGGAGTTCGAACAGGGCGAGACGCCCGCGGTAACCGGTGCCGTTGCACTGGTTGCAGCCCTTGCCTTGGTAGAAGGGGGTACCGGGCCGGATACCCACGTTCTCGAGCACCACGTCCGGCAACTGCACCTGCTGCCGGCACTTCTCGCAGATCTTCCGGACCAGGCGCTGGGCGAGCACGCCCTTGACGCAGGAGGTCACGAGGAAAGGCTCCACGCCCATATCGAGCAGGCGGGTGAAGGCGCCGGCGGAGTCATTGGTATGCAAAGTGCTGATCACCAAGTGGCCGGTCAAGGCCGCCTGGATCGCCATTTCCGACGTCTCCTTGTCGCGCATCTCGCCGAGCATGATGACGTCCGGATCCTGGCGCAGGATGGCGCGCATGCCGGCCGCGAAGGTGAAGCCCGCCAGGTTGTTGATCTGGCCCTGGGAGATGCCGGCGATATTCTTTTCCACCGGGTCTTCCATGGTCACCACGTTCACCGTAGGGGACGAGACCTGCTTGATGAAGGCGTACAGGGTGCTGGACTTGCCACTGCCCGTGGGACCCGTGGTCAGGAGAATGCCGTCCGGCAACTCGATGAGCTTTTCTATCATGGGAAAGACCGTGGCGGAAAATCCGATCCGATCGATGGATTGGATCTCGACGTTGGGATCGATGATGCGGATGACCATCTTCTCGGTGACGCCGCGCGAGCGCAGCAGGATCGGGAAGGTGGAGAGGCGGAGATCGACCTCCTTGCCCCGGTATTGGATATGGGCGCGGCCGTCCAGCGGCTTGCGCTTCTCGGCGATGTCCATGCCCCCCAGCACCTTGAGGCGCGAGACGATCTGCACCATCAGGCGCGCCGGGATCGGGTTCTGCTCAAGCAGTTCGCCGTCGACGCGATAGCGGATGCGCATGTTCTTTTCCTGGGGCTCCAGGTGCACGTCGGAGGCGCCCATGCGGATGGCTTCGCTGACGATCAGGTTCACGATCTTGATGATCTGGCGGCCTTCCTCGTCGCCGACCAGCTTATCGTCCTCCTTCTGTTCCTCGGCTCCCTCCAGGACCAGTTCCGGATCCTCGTCCCCGCCGATCAAATCGCTGAGCCGATCCTTCTCGCCCGTATAGGCGCGGCCGATGGCTCCCAGGATCTCGGCCTCGGTGCCGATCACGGGCTCCACGTCCTTGCCGGTCTTGAACTTGATATGGTCGAGCGATCTCAGGTTGGTCGGATCCACCATGGCCACGGTCAGGACGCCGCTGGACTCATAGAGGGGGATGACCTTGTAGGACCTGGCCATCTCCTCGGAGATGAGGTGGATGATATTGGCGTTGAACTTGAAGTTCTCGAGGTTGATATGCTGCAGGTCCAACTGGGCCGCGAGCACGTCCAGGAGCTTGGTCTCCTCGATGAAGCCCAGTTTGATGAGGGCCTTGCCCAGGGGCAGGTTCATCGCCTTCTGCTGGGCCAGGCCTTCCTCGAGCTGCTTTTGGGTGATATAGGCCTGCTCGACCAGGATCTCGCCGATGCGCTTGCGCTGCGAGAATTCCAACTGCTTGCCGAGGACGTTATTGAGGGTGTCCTCGTCGATGAAGCCGAGCTTGACGAGAACGGTGCCGAGGCTGATGCCCGTCGTCTGATGCTGTTCCAACGCATGATCGAGCTGGGCGGCATTGATATACCCCTGGGCCAGGAGTATCTCCCCCACCTTTCTCTTGCTGCGTTTGACCGGTGCGTTCATTTTTTCTCGGAATATACCAAGTCGTGGATCAATGACTCCATCCCTTGGCCGCCAATTCGGTTTGCGAACCCATCTCGTCCAGGATGCCTACTCCACTCCCTTCCATAACTTTTCCGATTTCGCGGATGCCGGCCGCGCCCCCCTTGCCGCGCAGGTGATCGAGCTCCGCTTCCGTGAACTCCCCGGTGAAGAGGAGTTGATATTCCTCGCCGCCGTTGAGGACCCAATCCTTCCACCCCTCCCCGCCGGGCAGATCGACCAGTCCCTTGTCATAGCCAAGCTTACTCCATTCCACGACAAGCCTGCAACCGGACTGCTTGGAAAGGTGGCCGAGCTCCGAGGACAGGCCGTCGCTGATGTCGATGGCGGCCACGCGTTCCCGATGTTCAGCGAGCAAGGGTCCCAAGGCCAAGGGCGGCGAAGGGCGAAGGTGCGCCTGGAAGAAAGGCTCCCAAGTCTTCTCCTGGCCTCCCGGCCGCAAGCCGCGTGCATACAGGGCCAGACCCGCGGCAGCGGCGCCCAAGGGCCCGCTGACATAGATCCGATGGCCGGGTTTCGCCTGGCTCCGGAGCAGGGGACGGCCTTTGATTCGCCCCATCACGGTGAACGTAAGGGAACTCCCTATATCCTGGGCAACGGTATCGCCGCCCACCACGCGGAAACCATGCGCCGCTTCCAGGCGCGCCAGGACAGCCCCCAGATCGCGGATCCTTTTTTCGTCCCAGGATTTGCGGACGCCCAGGTTGAACAAGGCGAAAGCGGTGCGGCCGCCCATGGCATTGATGTCGGAAAGGTTGGAGAGGACGGCCTTTTCCAGCGCGGCCTCCAAGCCGCCCCAATCCTCGCGGTAATGGATGCCTTCCACGCTGCTGTCGGTGGATACGGCCCAGGTCTCACCGCCCGCCTCGAAGAGGAACGCATCGTCCCCCAGGCCATGCCCGTCGCGGGAAAAATGCGATGAATCGAAAAGGGATTCGATAAGCGAAAACTCCCGGCCGGGAGCGAAATGGCGGTTCATGCGCTCCGGGCGAAATCGGCCGGAACGGGTTCGGCATCGAGCGCGAAACGGTTTCCCGAGAATATCCCGGGACGAAGCGAACTGTGGGTGGCGGGGTTGCCGCCCTTATCGCCCTTATGGGCCGGGGACGTTTTCAGATGCATGCTTTTCTTGGCGCAGTCCATCATCATCACTATCACGCCGATCAAAAATAAAAATACCAACAACATCCGCATGCCTCTGGTCATAGGCCACCCCTGCTTTTATCCTGACTTCAATTATATCCAATGCCAGCGCATGCGCCCACGACTTGTTGCATATGCGGAGGAAAAACTAGGGAAATGCGGGTTTGCCGCCGGAAACGGAGTCTTCCGGGTCCAACTGGACGTCGATATGCAGGCTTTGGCCGGGTTCGATGTCGAAATGCCCGGCATACGATTTGAATCCGGGCTTCGCGACCGCCAGATCATGGGATCCCGGAGGCACGGAAACCAGCCAGACCTTCTCATCCAGGAACCGGCCGTCCAGGGCGACCTCGGCATCGGCAGGACGGAGATCCAGCCAAAGCAGTCCATAGGAACCGCTCTCGGAATGGGCTGAACTGAAGCAAAGGAAAAGCGCCGCCGATAGAAACCTTGCCCGTGATAGGAGCGTCGTCCGCGATAGGAGCGTCGTCCGCGATAGGAGCGTCGTCCGCGATAGGAGCGTCGTCCGCGACAGGCGCTTTGTCCACGATGGGAACAGGGGCTTTATCACTTCGGAAAATTATAGCAACTTTCGATCACCGCTTTCCCGACGCAGGGCGTAGGATGGGGGGATGGAAAGGAATGAGAATGGCGCGTCAAATGGAAGCTGAGGAAGTGGTGGGACTCGAGGGCATAGAACTCCATCGCGAGGAACGCCTGGTGCTCAAGGATGTCGATCTCTCCATCCGGCGCGGCCAGCATTGGGTGATGCTGGGACCGAACGGGAGCGGCAAGAGTTCGATCCTGGCGGTCCTCCAGGGCCTGCTCTGGCCCATCGAGGGCGGAATCCGGGTGCTGGGGCGGCGATTCGGCGAGAGCGATCTGTCCGAGTTGCGGCGGATCATCGGATTCGTCGGCAATGAAATAGAACCAGAATTCCCCGCCTGGCAGACCGTGGAGGATATCGTGCTTTCCGGCGGCGTGGGCACCGTGGGCCTCAAGTTCGACAAACCGGACGCGGCCGATATCCGGCAGGCGCGCAACCTGCTGCGGCAGACGGGCATCGAGGATCTGGCGCAACGTCCTTTCGCTTTCCTCAGCCAGGGACAGCGCCGACTGGTGACCATAGTCCGCGCCCTGATGGTGAAGCCCGGCCTGCTCATCCTCGACGAACCCGGCGGCGGCTTGGATCCGGTGGCGCGCGAGGACTTCCTGGAAAGGCTCTCCGCGCTGATGGTTCCCCGGAAGGCCTCGGAACCGGCGGGGCCCGTTATCCTGTATGTTACCCATCATGTCGAAGAGATCATCCCCGCGTTCACGCATGCGCTCCTGCTTCGGGAAGGCCGCGTCCTGGCCCAGGGCCCGGTGGCGACATGCCTCACCGCCGCGAACCTGGGAGCGGTCTTCGGGCGCGAGGTGAGGATCACGAAAAGGGACGGGCGATTCTCCCTCAGGCTGGTGCGCTGAGGAGGTAGCGGTTCGCCGGAGACCGGTTATTGCGGATAGCCGGAGGGAACCATGCGCGAGCTGTCCACCGCCTTGCCCTTGGCTCCCTGATCGGGACTCTTGGCGGACGGGGAATAATCGCCGTACACGCCTTCGCTGGGTTGGAACTCGCCATAGCGGGACTGATCGATCTTGGCCAGGCCCTCGCCCCGGCTGGCCATCTGCACGATATGCGGCGTCACGAATACGATCAGGTCGCGCTTGGTGGTCTGGGTCGCGACATGCTTGAACAGGTAGCCGATGATGGGGATATCCTTCAACAGGGGCACGCCGGTTTCCGTCTCGGTCTCTTCCTTGGTCGTCAGGCCCGCGATTACCACGGTCTCGCCGTCGTTCACCACCACCGTGGTCTTGGCGCTCTGCTTCTGCAGAATGGTGCCGGCGCTCGGATCCACGCGGAAGGAATTCTTCTCGGGATTGAGGTCGAGTAGGATGCGTCCGTCCGCGGTGACATGCGGGGTGACGGTGAGCGACGTGCCCGCGTCTTGCAATTGGATGGCTTGGCGGCCATTGGCATCGAGCACGCGGATCGGGACCTGCTCGCCCATGAAGATGCGCGCTTCCGTATTGTCGATGGTCGTGATCTGGGGCTTGGCGACCACTTCGCCGCGCGCCGTCTTCAGGAGGTTGGCCACCGCGATCGCCAGATTGCCATTGAGGAGGCCGAAGGCGAACTGCGTGGTCGCGCCCGCCACGCCGCCCACCACGGCGGCAGCGTTGGAGCCGGTGGAGCCGGAGCTTCCGGAGGAGCTGGAGGAGCTCGAATTATTGGCGGAGCCGGACTGGTTCGAGGTTCCCAGGACGGCGAAGTCGGACTTGGTGGTGGGGATCTGGCCCGGGGTGTTCTTGAGGGGATCGAACAGGCCTTTGCCCACGCCGAACTGCCAGTCGACGCCCATCTCGCTCAGGGCATCGGCATCCACCTGGATCAATTGCGCCTGGATGTTCACCTGATAGGTCTCGATGTCCAGATCCTTGACCGCGGCGCGGATCTCGTTGATATTGGCGCGGGTGTCGAAGACGAGCAGGGCATTGTTCCGCTCCACGATATTGACGCGGCCGCGGGGAGACAGCAGCCCCTTGATCGACTCCTCGAGATCCTTGGCCTTGGCGTTCTTCAACTTGATGATGTCGCGCATGAGCGGCGCCATGGAACCGGCCTGCTGCATGGCCGTGGCGTTCTCGACCGAGGACTTGTTGAAGTCCGACAGGTTCTGCACGTAGAGGTAGTTGTCCTCGACCAGGTACTTGAGGCTGTACATCTGGCACAGAATGAGCAGGGCTTCCTGCCAGGTCTTGTCCGTGAGCTGCAGGTTCACGTTCTGCCCGGTGACATTGGGCGAGACCACGATGTCGACCCGGCCCGAAGCGGCCAGGCCGCGGAACGCCGAGCGTATCTCCATATTGGAGAAGTTGAAGTTCTGCCTGTGGACGGGACCCCGATCCGACGCCGGGGAGACCGGCACGGTTGCGTCCTGGCCGAGGCCGGCCGTCGCCAGGCATGCGGCCAGGCATAATCCACGTAAGGTCAAAGAAATCATTTTTTAGTCCCTTCCTTCGAGGAAACCAATTTTAGGCTGTAGGATCGGGAGATCCCATATTCGCTGATATCGAATGTCACGCCCTCCCGGGTGATGCGGGCCACCTTGCCGTTATGCACGGGATCGCCCTGCTTCACGGTAAAGGACACGTTGGCCTCGCGCGTATGCTCGAGCACGGCCATCGGTTCGGAGGATTGCCAGATGATGCCGACCACCTTCATCTGATCGATGTCGATGCCATTGTCGGTGGACCCCTGCTCCACCGGAATGAAGGGATCGCGGCGTCCGTAACTGTTGTAGGTGATCCGGTTTTCCTCCGGCTCCACGCGCATCTTCTCATCTTCGGCCGCCTTCTTCTCCTTGGCCAGCTTGTCGGCGAGCTCGGGATTGTCGGCGATGGCGAGTTTGGGCGTCAGTCCGGATCCGCTGCCGCCGGCGGGGCTGGCGGCGGGCTCTCCAGGCTGAGGATGGGCGTCCGAAACCTTCAACGTCTGAGACTTGCCCTGGGCCACGCCGGCTTCCGCAAGCTTTTGATCCTTTTGCTGCTGCTTGGCTTGCGCGGCGGCGGCGACTTCGGCGGCTTTCTTGTTGGCCGCTTCCGCCTTGGCCGTGGCCTTCGCTTCGGCGGCTTGCTTCTTGGCTTCCGCGGCGGCGGCTTTGGCCGCGGCGGCGGCGATGGCCTTCGCTTCCGCCGCCTGCTTTTTGGCTTCCGCGGCGGCGGCCTTGGCCGCGGCGGCGATCAGCTTGGCGGCCTTGGCGGCGACCTTGTCGGTGATGGATTTTTCCTGGGACTTGGTGATCTCATCCGCATACACGGCATCGGTAGCGCGCAGGTAACCCGTATCCGCTCCCGCGACCACGCGCATCCAACCCGACTTGCCTTCCAGGCGCTCGACCTTTTCCCCGACCGGGATCTTTTTCAGGACCTTGCCGGCCGCTCCGGGCTTGTCCTTCATCGCCGTGGAATCCTTGGTCAGGACCATGGGTTTGGATCCGTTGCCCACGGAGAAGACCTTGCTGGACGATAAGGGTTTGGCGGAATGGGATGCCTCCAGAGCCGCGCCCTCTTCCAAGGCTGACTTCACGCCGTCCCCGGATTCCGAGCCTTTATCCGCGGCTGCAATCTTGTGCTTGCCAATGGCGTTCGCGGGCTTGGCTTCAGCCGCAGGCGCCGGGGCCGACGGCTGCGCCGCCAGGGCGGGTTCGGCAGGCGCGGGCTCGCCCAGGGCCTTGGCCTTCGGTTCCGCATAAGCCTTGGACGGGAAGGGGGCGGCCTTGGCGGAGAGGTAATCCTCCCGGGCCTTCAGGGCCTTGGTCAGCGACCAGGTGTATTTCTTCTTGGCGCCGTTGTTGATCACCAGCTTGAGCCCGCCTTTCGGAACGGGCTGCAACAGGGCCTCGCTCATGGGCGGATCCTTGAGCTTCAGTTCCAGGCCCAGGAAGGTCTTGCCGCTGGGGCTGGTCATCTTGCGCAGCTGGATCTCCTCCACCGCGGGGCTGCCGGAGTCGAGCGAGTGACGTCCCAACGGAAAGGCCGTCTCGGTTTCCAGAAAGGAAAGGGTGATGGTGCCGCGGGTCAGGTCCGTCTTCTGGAAATACAGGGGATATTCCCCCTCCTCGGGCGCGCCTTCGAACGAGACCTTGAGGAAGGTCTGGCCGGGGCCGGCGACGAGGGTCACGTCCTTCAGCTCATGCGCGAGCGCGGACGGAACGAGGGCCGGTGAGAGCAGGGCCAGGGCGGCGAGCAGGGCCGCCGCGGAAGCGGAAGCTTTCGAAAGAACGGCGTTACGGGGTTCCGGATTCATTGATTATCGCTTCGAGGTGAAAGTGGTGAGTTGGAAGTTCGCGACTATGGTCCGGGGCACTTCCCCGTGATCCTTGGCCTCATCGACCTCCTTGTCCAGATCGGGAGCCTTCTCGATGATGAGCTTGTTGATGGACGTAGGGTACCGGAAGTTGGCGACCTCGCCGAACAGCATTCCCAGGGCGTGGTAGCTCGAGGAGATGGTGATGGCGTAATGGTTCTCCTTGTAGAACTCCTTCTCCTCGACGCGCAAGGGGAGGAACTTGGTGGGGATGGTCAGTGACTTGCGCGTTACCGCGGTGAGATCGATAAGACGGCGCGGGATGAGTTCCTCGTCCGGGAACATGTCCTGGAGCTTGGTGAATTCCACGTTGGCCTGCTCGATCTCCGTCTCCAGGTCCTTGAGCCGCTGCTTCTGCGCCAGGATCTGGCGCAGCTCGCCCTTCTTATGCTTGAGGTCGCCGTCCAGCTTTTCCAACTGCCGGGAGTAGGCCACGTACTCGCCGTCGTAGAAGCTGTAGCCCAGGTACAGCATGACCGCCAGGCAGGCGCCCGCGAACATCCAGAGCCTGGCGTCCAGGGAAAGCGAAGCCTTCATGCGCCGTCCTTCTTCTTGCCCGCGTTGGCATTGTCGATGCCCACGTTGGGATTCAGGTTGATACGGATGGTGAACACGAAGGAGCTGCGGGCCTGCTCCTTCTGGAGCTCGATGCCGTTCAGGAACACCTTGGCGAAATACTCGTTCTTCTCGAGCTCGAGCATGTACTCGGCGATTTCCGGGAAGACGAAGGTGCGGCCCTTGAGCTCCATCTCATTGTCGTTCGCATCCGACTGCTTGATGGATTCGATCCACATGTTGAGGGGCATGGACTTGTTGATGCCCTCCAGGATCCGGACCCATTTCTTCTTGCTCACGCTGATGCTCTTGAGCGAATTGTTCTTGGCGGTCTTCTCGTCGCGGAGTTTCTCCAGCTCCTTGATGCGCGTGGCCACATAGGCGTTCGCGCCAATCTCCTGCTGCACCTTGGCCAGGCTCGTCTTCTTGCCCTCGATATTGGCGTGGAAGAAGGACTGGCCGACGACGTAGGCGGCCCCCACGCCCACCAGGGCGATCGTCGATACCAGGATGCGCAGATCCAGGAGGAAGGTGAAATCCTTCCTGACCACCCGATATTCGATGGGCAGCAGGTTGACGTGGATGAAATCCGGCGTCTTCGCGTTCATGTTCATCATGTCCATGCTAGATCCGCCTCAGCGCGAGACCGGTGGCGACGGTCAGGATGGTGGAGATGTTCTCGGGGATGGGCCCGCTGAACTTCTTCTCGTCGTAGGCGATATGCTGCAAGGGGTTGGTGATTTCCACTTCCACGTTATGGCGCTTGGCCAGGATGCCCGCCAGGTTGCGGATGCAGGCCCCGCCGCCGCAGAGGACCATCTTCTCCACCTTGAGGTTGTTCTCCGAGGACTGGAAATAGCTGAAGGCCAGGTCGATGCCCACCGACAGCTCCTCCGCCGAGAACTCCAGGGCGCGCGTCAAAGTGGCCGCGTTGTAATTCTCCAGGTTCTTGCCGCGGAGGATGTTCGAGGCCTCCTCGCGTTCCACCTTCAGGTTCTTCATAAGCGTCTTGACGAAGAAGTCGCAGGCGGTGGCGATGTCGCGCGTCGAATGGTAGGTGCCGTTCTTGAGGAAGGTCAGGTTGGTCAGGTGCTCGCCGATGTTGATGAGCGAGACCACCTTGTTGCCGTCCTCGACGGGCGCGGAAAGCAGATAGGCGTTCGTGACCGCGAAGGCGTCCACGTCGATGACCACGGGCCGCAGGCCGGCCTCGTACAGGAGATCGATATAGGACTGCATCACCTGCAGCTTGGCGGCCACCAGCAGGACTTCCATCTCGTCGGTCTCGATGTTCCTGTGCAGCACCTTGTAATCGAGCGTGATATTGTCGACGTCGAACGGGCTGCGCTGGCCGGCCTCCATGAGGATGATCTCCTCGTCCGATTCCGTCTTGCTCGATTTGAGCTTGATGCGATCCGCGATCACGCCGTAGGACCAGGACAGCGAGAGGATCACGTCCTTGATCTTCCCCTTCGGATCGGTGCGATGGACCAATGCCGTCAGGCCTTGCAACAGTTCGTCGCGGTTCTTGATTTCGCCGCCCACGATGG
The DNA here is from genome assembly GCA_036732085.1 of Fibrobacterota bacterium. Classification (GTDB taxonomy): domain Bacteria; phylum Fibrobacterota; class Fibrobacteria; order UBA11236; family UBA11236; genus Chersky-265. The sequence goes on from DAINDC010000023.1 coordinate 10,529, forward strand.
TGTCGGGCTTGAGCACGTGGATGCCCGCGCCCAATAGGACCGGGCCTCCGGCGCGATGGACCATCCGGGCGATCTTGATGCTGTAATTGCCGATGTCGATGCCCACGGTCATGGGCTCGCCCTGGATGAGGTTGATCACATTCTCTTTGAAGCCCAAAACTACCGCCCCCGAATCTGGGATGTCTTGAATTTTCTCAATCCGGACTGAATTTTCTCAACCTGTTTATTATAGCACCGACGGGATCGGGAATTCAACGCGGGAAAAGGATTAATAAGAAGGGGTTAGGGGTTAGGGTAAGGAGAAGGACAAATGCAAAACGTGCGGAGGAGAATGATGCTGAGTGAAAAGGAAGAGGGGCGGCTGGGTTTATCCGGCTGGGCAAGAAACTCGGGCTTTGTCGAGTTTCCCGCTGCCGCATCTACGCTCAGTCTATCTTGATCGGTCCCCGCATCTGGGAATCGATGCGCTGCTTCTCGAAGACATAGCGGACCACCTTCTCCTGCGAAGCCGTTTCCATGCCCATGAACTTGAGGTTGTGCTCGAAGTCCTCGCGGCTGGATCGGATCACGGAGATCATGCGCATCACCTCGGTCTGAACGCCGCGCAGCGAAGTGCCCGGCAGATCGAAGTTGAGCGAGAGGCGATGGCCCTGCGGTATCGGAGAGGAGAAGCGCGCGCAGGCGCCGCCGCCGCTGAGATCGATGAGGCGGCCCTCCAGCACCATGCCCATGGACGGGCCGGTGGGACCGGGAGCGCCTTCCTTCCAATCATCCGGCTTGGCCATCACCGTGACCCGGCACGGGATATTGACGTCGATGCGGACCCAGTTGCGCATCTGCTTGCGCTCGAGCGTGCGCGTATGCGGCAGGTAGATGAGGCGCGGGCCCAGGCGCGTGGCCGCGATCGAGAGCCTGGCGGCATACTCGCCGTCGCCGGAACGCAGGATGGAGACTTCCACCGCCGCTCCCACCGCGATGGTGGGCGGGATCTCGGACTCCATGACCACCATCCACTGCTTCTCCTTGACCTCGGAGATGCGGCCCTTGCGGGGCTGGCCTTCCCCGTCGATGAGGGTCACGGGCATGCCTTCCTCGAACTGGCGCGTGCTGCTGATGGGGATCTCGGCCGGAAGCTGGGAATAGCCGAGCTTGACCCGCAGGCCGCGCATCAGCGCGTATTGGGATTCATCCTTGTCGAATTTCGATCCGTTGATCTTGAGGAAGGACTCGATGGCGTCCTCATAGATGAAGGAGGAATCGAAGACCATGTCCGCGCTGCTGACGCCGCCGGTCTCGACGATGCGGCGCAGAAGATCGGTCTCCTGGACGGTGAGCCGTTTCAGCGCGGCCATCTCGCCGAAGTACTGCCAGCCGATGTCGATCTTCTCCCGCTGACCCTTGTCCGATCGGAAGATTTCCCAGATGACGAAGAAACCCATGAAGCAGACGATGCCGAGTCCGCATAGCCCGATGCTGAACAGGGAATATTTCCCGAAGCCGCTGCCCAGGGATTCGAGCACTTCCGGGGAGGCCTCCGCATGCGCCATCACGGGCAATGCCAGGCCCAGGGCCATGGCGAAAGCCAGAACCTTGGCGACGGTCCCGCCGACTATGCGGCCGCCGCGCCTATTCAACCTTGCAACCCAACCTTCCCACCGCAAATGCCAGAGCCGCTCCTTTGGATCTTTGCCCCTTGATTGTCGCATATTTCATGTTGCTTGTCCGCCCCGCTGGGAGATAAAATAAGGTTTGCCGAACATCCGAAGGGCGGCCATTTGAACCCGGATTCCAATGAATTGAAGGCGCTGGTCCAGAAAGTCACGGACCTGCCCACCCTTCCCGCCATGATGGCGACCATTACGCGCCTCATGCAGGACCCCCGCACTTCCGCCGAAGATCTCGGCAAGGCCATCGCCACCGATCCGGCCTTGGTCTCCAAGGTCCTCAAACTGGTCAACTCGGCCTTCTACGGTTTTCCCGGCCGCATCAGCACCATCACCCAGGCCATCGTCATCCTGGGTTTCAGCACCATCCGCAACGTGGTCCTGACCACGTCGGTCCTCAAGGCCTTCACCCGCAAGCTGGATCAGAAGGGCTTCGACATCGAATCCTTCTGGGAACATTCCCTGGTGACCGGCGCCGTCGCGCGGGCCCTGGCCCTGGAACGCGAAGCCGGCTTCATCGAGGAGACCTTCATCGCCGGCCTGCTCCATGACATGGGCCGCATCATCCTCAGCCAGAAGCTCTCCTCGGAATTCGAAAAGGTCATCGCCCACCGCGAATCCAAGGGCGGCACCTGGGTCGAGGCCGAACAGTCCGTACTGGGCCTCACTCACGGAGAGATCGGCGGATGGCTGGCCCGCAAATGGAACTTGCCCATCCCTTTCGTGGAGGTCATGCGCTATCACCATCATCCCGCGGAATCCCTGCTGTCCGTTCCCGCCCCGCAGACGGAAACCACCAATTTGATTTACCTCGTGCATGCTTCCGATGCCCTGTGCAAACGGCTCAAGGACGGCAAGCTCGATTTTGCCGCGACCGAAGACGTGCATCCCCTGGTCCGCGCGGAACTCAAACTCGATGAAGCCCATTGGGAATCCTTCCAGCGCCGCGCCGCGGACGAGATCGAAAAGGCGCGGGCTTTTTTGGATATGCTCTGATGCTGGATATATTGTGAAGACGGAAATACCGTGAAGAGGTGAATGCCGATGCCCGCCGAATACAAACGTTCCGCCAAGAAGAAGCTCGCCATGGAGCACCTCCAGGACATCACCTTGCCCGTGAGCCTGGAATTGGGGCATAAGCTCATGCGCGTCAAGGAACTCCTGGAGCTGACGCCGGGCCGGATCGTCAAGCTGGATCGGCTCGCGGGCGAACCCGTGGATCTGGTCATCAACGGCAAGACCATCGCCAAGGGCGAAGTGGCCGTCATCGACGAGAATTTCGCCGTCCGCATCGTGACATTACTGTCGCCGGAAGAGCGTCTCAAGCTGCTTTAGGCGAGTCGGCGCCATCCGAATTCTTTCTATTTTAAACCCCCGATGATACGGGGTTCCGGAGCTTTCGCCTTGCCTCGCGCAAGAATATCCGGCCTGGCCCTGGGGATGGCCATCTTGTCCCTGCTCTCCTTCTGCATCACTCCCTCCCCGGCCCAACTCCATGCCTTGCCGCGCGCCGCGCAGGACAGCCTCGCCGCGAAAGCCCTGGCGGATTCGATCAAGGCCCATGCGGATTCGCTGAAGGCCGCCGACTCCGACTCCTCCGGCAAGGTGGATACCGTCGCCTACTCGGCCCAGCGCATCCGCTACCGCAACGATCGCTTCTCGCTGTCCAACAAAGCCCTCCTCACCTACCGCGGCTCCTCGCTCACCGCGGACTCCATCGTGTTCTACAGCAAGGACGACGTGGTCGAGGCCATCGGCGCGCCGCTCATCCAGGACCCGGCCAATCCGCCCATCCTGGGGTATCGCATGCGTTACAACCTCAAGACCAAGGTCGGCGAGATCTATTACGGCTCCTCCAAGAAGGGCAACCAGACCTTCAACGGCGTGGAGGTGCGGCGCCAGAAGAACGGCGACATCTATATCGCGCGCGGGGATTTCTCCACCTGCGATCTGCCCGTGGACAAGCATTACTTTTTCTACAGCCGCCGCATGATCCTGGAGCCCAAGTCCAAGGTCCTCTCCGGTCCCGTGGTCATGAATATCGGCGACGTGCCCGTGGCCATTCTGCCCATGATGGTGATGCCGCTCGGCAGCGGCCGGCGCTCGGGCCTGCTCCAGCCCAAGTTCGGCGGCGATCAGACCCAGGGCTTCTACCTCATGGGCCTGGGCTATTACTGGGCGCTCAACGAATATACCGATCTCCTCGCCAGCGGCGATCTCATCGAAGGCCCCAGCGGCACCTTCGACAAGACCAATTTCAATTCCACCTTCCGCTACAACAAACGCTACGAGTACAACGGCTTCCTCAAAGCCACGTCCTATGTCAATGAATTCGATCCGACCAATGCCGGTTACAGCATGGAGTATGCGCACGATCAGAACATCACCCCGGACGGCAAGCAGACCCTGAAAGGCACCGGCCGCTTCCAATCGGATCCCACCATCGTCGACAAGAACGCGATCACGGAGGCGGACAAGGTCAAGCAGACCGCCAATGCCACCTTGGGTTATCGCCGCCAGTTCGACTGGGCCCAGTCCGGCGTGAACGTGGGCCTGAGCCAGGATTACAACCTCACGGACACCTTGATCGATCGAAACATTCCGGACATCACCTACCATGCCGGCGGCCCGCTCTTCCCCAAAGCCGAGGACGATGACGGCCCCATCCAATTCGAGGACGATCCCTGGTATCGGAAGCTCAACTGGTCCTACGATCCTCACTTCAACGTGAACATGGTAAGCCGGCCCCAAAAGGTGGGAGCCGTCGGCGATACCAATACCTATGTGGGCTATGCGGATCGGCTCAGCCTGTCCGGCAAGTATTCCCTATTGCAATACTTCAACGTCACGCCTTCCGTGAACTTCGGCGAGCTCTGGAGCCTCCAAAGGCACGGGGACGCGGCCAAGCCGGTCCAGGTCGCCTGGGACCCCGCCAACGGAGACCTCGGGGAATATTTCGCTTCCGCCAATACCAATGTCGCCCTGGACACGCGCATCTACGGCATCGCCCAGGCGCAGGACAAGCCCTGGTTCGGGACCTTGGTCGGCATCCGCCATACCCTCACGCCCTCCATCGGCTTCACCTACGCGCCCAAGATCGATTCCAATCCCCGCTTCCTGGCCAACCCGAAAGTCGGCGGAACCGCCTTCCAGGCCAAACAGCAGACCATGAATTTCTCGCTCGGCAACGATGTGGACGTCAAGCTCGCGCCAGAAGCAGCGGCGCAAGGGCCCGTTGCGCAGGGTACAGCAGGACCAGGCGTAGCGGGCACCGGATCGAATCCCATCGGCAGCAGCCCCGGAACCAGCGGCGGCCCCATCGCCTCGCCCGGAATTTCCGGAACCAATGCTCCCAAAGCGGAACCGTACAAGTTGCTGTCCGCCAGCTCCAACGCGAGCTACAACTTCGCCAAGGATTTCCAGGAATGGTCCGATATCAACAGTTCCTTCAGCCTCTATCTGACCAAAACCGTGGCCTTCACCGTCACCGCCACCCATGCGCTCTACGATTTGTTGGGCCCGACGGATCGGCAGGCGGTTCTGGTTTCGCCCATCCTGACCAACTATGCCTTCGGCTGGAGAAAAGGCATCCAGGTGGCCGGGGATTTCAACTCCGGCGTCCGCGTCAAGGATACGCGCGGCTTCCCCACCGACCGGTTCGACCATTCCCCTTGGTCGGCGGACCTGAACTATAGCTTCGCCTTTTCCTCGACCCGCGTCAGCGACGACAATGGCACGCCCCTGGAACGGGCCTTCGGCACCTCCGGGACCTATCGGCGCGACCGCACCCATCAGGCTTATGGGAGCTTCAAAATCAATCCCACCGCGGGTTGGCAGATGTCGTACGATACCGATTACAATTTCTCCGACGGCCGCTTCTCCAAGCATTCCTTCGCCTTCCACCGTACCTTGCATTGCTGGGAAATGGATTTCCATTGGACGCCGGTCGGGATTTCCGAAGGCTGGAACTTCAATATCCGCATCACCGATTTGCCCGATGTGAAACTGGAATCCAGCGATTCCAAGTCTCGGCGCTTCAAATGATGCAGCCTGGGCACCCTGGAACGGATAAACTAACTTATAAGCATGTCGGGACTTCTTTCGATCGCCTCAAGCCTTTGGTTTGAAAGGCCTTATGTCAACTAGCACTTCTACTAGTGCCTCAACTAGCGTCAAGAGCGACGCCAAGCCGAAGCTGATCCTGGCCAGCCGATCGCCCAGGCGGGAGCAGATCCTGCGCATGTTGGGCGTGGAGTTCACCACCAAAGCGCCGGATTACGAGGAAATCATTCCCGTGGGCGCGGATCCCAGATTGGTGCCCGAACATCTGGCGCGCGGCAAGGCCGCCTCCATGGGCGACCTCGGTCCTTCCACCTTGGTTTTGGGATCGGATACCGTGGTGCTGCTGGGCGATCGGATCCTGGGCAAGCCCGATGATGCGGATCATGCCTTCGAGATGCTTTCGGCGCTCAACGGCCGGACCCATCAGGTGGTCACGGGCGTGGCTTTGGCGCGAGCCGGCGTCGTGCTCGATTCCGGATCCGTCCTCACCGAGGTGACCTTCGCCAAGGTGGACGCGGAAACCCTGAGGGCCTATGCGGACTCGCAGGAGCCGCTCGATAAGGCCGGGGCTTACGCCATCCAGGGCCATGGCGCGTGCCTGGTGGACAGCGTGCGCGGCTGCTTTTACAACGTCATGGGACTACCCATCCAGCTTACCTTGCGGATGCTCGGCCCCCACCTCAATTAGGAGAGACATGAACGACTCGACCCACAGCTCCCAGCCGCAAGCGCCGGAATCCGAGGGACCCGCCACCGGAAAGATCCTGCGGGACGCGCGCCTGGCGGCCAATATCGACATCAACAAGATCTGCAATGACCTGCGGCTTTCACAGCAAGTGATCGACGCCTTGGAGAAAGGCGATTACCACCTGCTCCCGGGCGATCCGTATATCCGCGCCCTCCTGGGGTCACTGGGACGTTACCTCAACCTGGACACCACCGCGCTCATCGCCGGCTACAACCGGGAAATCGGGGCCGTGCACGCCGCCCCGTCCATCGCACCCTACAAGGATCGGGCGCATACCTATACGACGGCGCATAAGCAGATCTTCGTGGTCGTCTTCATCGGCCTGTTCGTGGTCCTGTTCCTGCTCATCGGCAAACTCAATAAGGGCGAGCGCGATCCCTCCAAGGTCGCCCCGGCCATGAACGGCGCCACTTCCAGCGACAGCCTGGCCATTCCGCAGGATACGGGCGTGGAAAGCCAATCCTTGGTGCCCGATTCCATCCAGGGCAAGGGTC
>DAINDC010000023.1:17506-21686 GCA_036732085.1 Fibrobacterota bacterium
GCCCTCGACCGCGCCCGCCACTAGCGCCGCAACCGCGAACCATGCCCCGGCCACCCCTCCCGGCACGGCCCCGACGACGGCAGCTCCCACCACCCCGGCTTCAGCAGCAGCCACCGATACCTCCCACCAGAGCATCGCCATCATCAAGCCCCTCATCGACAGTGTGGGCGTTAAGGTGCTCCGGACGGGCAAGGAAGACTTCCTGACCGTGCTCCGGCTGGGGAAACAGATGCAGGTCAGCCATTCGGACACCATCATCGTCTTCGTTTCCAAGCGGAAATCGGTGGAAGTCACCTTGGGCGGCAAGTCCGTGATTCCGGACCGGAAAAGGTTTAAAATATACGGGAACACCCTGAAGACTTACTGATATGACCATAGCCCTCCTCATCCTGGCCGCGCTCATCCTTCCCGCCACCATGCTGGTACTGTCCATCAGCATGAACGAATTCGAGAAGCATACCTTGGCCTTGAATGCGGTGCTGGTCAAACGCTGCATCTACGTGCCCACGAAAAAGTCCAGCACCATGGGACCCGGCGGCGCAGGATCGGCGGCCCAACTCGCGCCTTATGCTAAAAACCCGGGCGAAAAACCCCGGTAAATCCTGACCGGTTCCATCAACCCCCAGGCGGACAGCGTGCGCAAAGCGGAAATCAAACGGAAGACCAAGGAAACGGACATCAAGCTCGTGCTCGATCTGGACACGCCCATCGACGGTCCCGTCGACTCCGGCTCGCCCTTCCTCGACCATATGTTGGACCTGCTCCGCAAACATAGCGGCATGGGCCTCACGGTGGAATGCAAGGGCGACAAGGACATCGACATGCACCACTCCGCCGAGGACATCGCCATCTGCCTGGGCGAAGCCTTGGCCAAGGCCGTGGGCGACAAGCAGGGGCTGGAGCGTTACGGCTTCTATTACGTCACCATGGATGAGGCCCTGGCGCGCTGCTGCCTGGACCTTTCCGGCCGCATCGGCTTCGTGTACAACGCCGCTATCCCCACCGCCCGCATCGGCAACCTGGACACCGAACTGGTGGAGCATTTCTTCCGCAGCGTGGCCGAGAACGCGAAGATGAACCTGCATATCGACCTGCTGCGCGGGACGAATACCCATCACTGCATCGAGGGCATGTTCAAGGCCTTCGCGCGGGCCCTGGCCATGGCCATCTCGCCTTCGCGGCGGGTGGCGGGGGTACCGTCGACCAAAGGCACGCTTAATGCGTGACTCGGGGACGCTGAATGCCTGACCCGGCGGCGGGTTTCAGGCAATATGTCCGTTTGTTGATAATCTAAAGCCTTACGCTACTGCCGTCATCGATGTCTTATGTTTGAGGATGACCCCTGAAGGGATTCCAAAGACTTTCTTCCGACCGCCGTGTCGCTTCGGATGAGCCAATCGGCTTTCCTCCCAGAAGCATATTCCGGTTTTCGAAAATGGGCTGATGCAAGCCTTCATGTACACTTTTCGGCCTCGCGAAATCATTTAAAAGTGAAGGTGTTTCCCCGACGGTTGAGCAGGAGTCCGCGACCAATTTGGTCGCGACAGAATAAGGAGTATCAATGCGAATTGGATTCATCGGCTACGGAAGCATGGGAAAAATGCTCATCAATGGCTTCGTATCGCGGATGGCACTTGCCCCCCAAGACATTCTCGTTTCGACCAGAACCAAAGAAAAGTTGACCGGATTAGCCGATTCCCATCCCAAAATTGTGCTCGCCAAAGATAATGGAGAGGTGGCGCGTTTGTCCGATCTTCTGTTCCTTTGTGTGAAACCGTTGGAAGTGAAAGGGGTCCTTGAAAATATTCGCGAATATTTAAAACGGAGTAATCCCAACATTGTATCCATCGCCGCATGTGTCACGCTAGATTACCTAGCTCGGATCCATCCAGGACGGTACACCAAGGTTATACCCAGCTTAACATCAGAAATAGGCTGCGGAATCTCGCTACTTTGTCACGGTCCTGGAGTCGCACAATCAGAAGCGATCGAGATTGAACGATTATTCGGGTCTATTAGCACAGTGAAGTCAATTCAGGAAGGCGACTTTGAGGCAGCGGCGGACCTTACCAGTTGCGCACCTGGCATGATAGCCGAAATATTCCGCCAATTCGCCGAAGCAGGAACGCGGCATAGTCGTTTATCTTTGTCCGATGCCGAAGAAATGGCAATTAGTACTTTGTACGGTACCGCCAAACTACTCTTGGAAGGTAGGATGAATTTCCAAGATATGATTACTCGCGTTGCAACCAAGGGCGGCATCACCGAAGAAGGAATTAAACAACTCCGAAGTGGGTTACCCCCGGTATTCGACGATGTTTTCCATGCAACCTTAGGAAAGCACGAAACAGTCAAAGCCTTGCTATCCGCCACGATGATTCCCCCGCTAGTATAAATCCTTCGGTGCCGAAGACAAACCGGTTATTCTGGTCTGTTTCACAGAAGCTCTTCAAAGTGCTATACTGGTACCACCAAACCCATGCGATTCAGCTTCCTCTTCTCCCTGTTCCTGTTTACCCTCACTTCCTCCTTCGCAGCCGATCCCAAACACCCCGCCTGGACCCAAGAAGATTCCCTCTTCGCCGCCGGCTTCGTCCAAACCATCACCAAGCATCCGGAAGCCATCGACTCCCTGATCGCCGGCTCGCTCATGCGCGATCACGAACTCGGCTTCGGCCACCATATGCGCGAGGCCTGGGTGAACCCGGCCGGCAAGCTGGGGTTCTCCGCTAAGATCGTTTATGCCGGCAAGCAGCCCATCAGCTTCGAGGTGAAACCGGTCCTCAACTATGGCGGACTCAAAGCGCGCTATTTGCAACTGCTCACGCCCACCTTCCGCGTACGGCCCATGGGCGGTCCCAACCTCGCCCTGGCGCCCTATTATTGGAACCTCGAAGCTGCTGCCAAGCCCCTGCCCGTCGATTCGCTGGGAGGGGCGCTGGATGATTCCCTGCCTTCCGCCGATGTCCGCGACGCCCTGGCCTTCTATATGACGCCCTATTCCGGCACGCTCTACGGCATCCGCGGCGGGGACGCGCGCCAACTGCTGGAGAACCGCGATCACTTCCTTGATCTGAACGATATGCTGATGGCGGACAAGCGGCTGTCCCGGTACCTGCTGCGCAGCCTCAATCCGGCCTCGCGGCTCACGGCGGCGGAATTCATCATCCGGCATCGGGACGATTACCCCGATTACGAGGCCCTGCTGAAAAAGCCCCTCCGCCTCCTCTTCGCGAACCCTGCGCGGGCCGCCACCTTGAGGGGTAACATGGAGGCTACGGAAGACGCGCGCAAACTGACCTTCGAGTATTCCGGCCTGCAAGTCCTGCGCGACGGCAGCGGCGTGCTGCGAATGTACTGAAGCCTTTTCCCGAATCCGGTTCCCTTTTCCCGATTCCCTAGAGCCGGTTCAACCCCGGCAGGGCGTAATCGGAAAGCGACTCTTCCACCCTCGAGAGCATTTCCAGGGGCGAGAAAGGCTTGGGGATGAACCCGGCCAAGCCCGACGCCACTTCGCGGGCCACGCGCTCATCGTTCGGAAAGGCGGACATGTATAGGACGCGCATCTCCGGCCGCAGGGCGCGGATGGACTGGGCCAGATCGCAGCCGTTCAGATCCTCCCCCAGGCGGATATCCGTCAACAGGAGATGGATGGGATTGGGATGGTTCTCCATGACGTGCAGGGCGTCCTTTCCGCTGCAACCGAAAATCACCGTATAGCCTTCCATATAGAGGATGGTCCGGACCAGGTGCACTATGGTGTCTTGATCGTCCACTACGAGAACGGTTTTATCCTGACTCATGGCTTAGGCCTCCGTTTGGTTCCTCAGATAATTTTAAAGAACCAGCCGGGCTTTGGCCATGGGGCGGTTTGGCATCCGATTACACCCGAGGGAATTTCCGGGAAAATGCCACAAGAGCGGCGACCTTCCCAAACGGATCCGTAATACGAATCGGGGCGCTGCGATCAGCCGCGCAGGCGGAGGGCCTCTTCGTAGAGGGCTTCGTATTGGGGGATGATGGAGTTGGGATGGAAGGAGGATTCCGCGGCCTTGCGCCCGGCCTTGCCCATCTTGGTGCGCAGGTCCTTGTCGAGGCCCAGGGCGATGGAGTGGCGGGCCATGGTCTCCACGTCGCCCACGTCGGCGAGGAACCCGTTGACCCCGTCGGTCACCACTTC
>DAINDC010000023.1:21696-25715 GCA_036732085.1 Fibrobacterota bacterium
TCGCGATGACGGGCAGCTCGCAGGCCATGGCCTCCAAGGGCGCCAGGCCGAAGCTCTCGCTCTCGGAAGGAAAGAGGAGCACGTCCGAGCAGCCCAGAATGCTGACGATGTCGAGCTGCTTGCCCAGGTAACGCACATGTTTCTGCACGCCCAGCTCCACCGCCAGCTCCTTCGCCTCGCGCAGCATCGGGCCCTCGCCCACCATGACCAGCACCGCATCCACCTCTTTGCGCACCTTGGCGAAAATGCGGATGACGTCGCCGACGCGTTTGACGGGCCGGAAGTTGGAGATATGGATATAGATGGGCTGATCCGGCCGGGCGAAGTTGACGCGGTGGCAGCCGAAGGTCGTCCTCCGGAACAGTTCCAGATCGACGAAATTGTGGACCCGATGGATGGGCTTGGTGGGGCTGAAGACCGACTCGGTCTTTGCCTTGAGGTAATCGGAGACGGCCGTGACCACGGTACTTTCATTGATGCTGAAGCGGGTGATGTCGAAGAAGCTCTTCTCCTGGCCCACGAGGGTGATGTCGGTGCCGTGCAAGGTGGTCACCACCGGGATGCGCTGCGGCCGGAGGAGCTGCGAGGCGAGATAGGCGGAGATGGCATGGGGAATGGCGTAATGGACATGCAGGAGATCGAGCCCCTGATCGACGAACACGTCCTTCATCTTCGAGGCCAAAGCCAGATCGTAGGGCGGATGCTCGAACAGGGGATACGGTTCCATATCGACCGTATGGAAAAAAATATTCTCCTGGAACTCCCGTTGCAAACGGTAAGGGATGGAGGAGGTGATGAAATGGATCTCGTGGCCGCGCTTGGCCAGGAACTTGCCGAGCTCCGAGGCGAGGACGCCGCTGCCGCCGTAGGTGGGATAACAGGTGATTCCGATTTTCATGAGAACCTCGAAGTTCCAAGGCTGGTGATGTCGTCGATTTCCGGAAGCTCGTTGCTGACGAAGGCTTCCGCATGGCGGCGCCTGATGCGGCCGCCCCAGAAACGGTTGCGGATTTCCAGGACGTCGAGGAAGGCGGGCGAGGCCAGGTCGGTCTTGCCTTTGAATTTCGCGGCGTCGGGATTATGGAATTGGCTCTTATAGCAGAGGATGGCGGCGAGCTTCTTCTCCCACCAGGCCGTGATGTCCACGCAGAAAGTGGGCTCATGCAATTCGTTGCCGATGAAATGGAAGATGCGGCCGGGGCGATGGGGAGTGCCCGCGCAGTCCAGCTTGGCGAGGCCGGATTTATAGCAGGCCTCCTTCACGATGCGCGAGGTGGTCTCATGATCGGGATGCTCTTCGCGCCAATGATGGGTGAGGAGGACCTTGGGGCGATAGCGGCGGATCTGATCGATGAGGCGCTTCTGCGCTTCCCATCCGTCGGCGAGGCGGCCGTCCGGCAGGCCGAGGTTGACGCGCTTGACCTTGAGCACCTTGGCCGCGGCGGCGGCTTCCTTCGCGCGGATTTCCGGCGTGCCCCGCGTGCCCATGGAGGCGTCGGTCATGTCCACCACCACGCCCTTGCGGCCCAGCGCGGAGAGGCGCAGCAAGGTGCCGCCGCAGCCGAGCTCCACGTCGTCCGGGTGCGCGCCTATCGCCATGAAATCGACCGAGTCATCCGCCATGTCAAGCTCCTTGGATCCGATCCTCGTTCGTGAACAGGAAAACCTGCAGCTCCGGCTTGGTGGGATCCATCGCGGCGCGCAAAGCCGCGAGTCCGTTATTGCCCAAGGCATTCAGCAAGGTGGGCAAGGACATATGGCGATCCTGACCCATGCCGCCGCCCAACCACTGCAGATGCTCGAAAAGCTTCCGCTTGTATTGGGCGGAACCGTCGAAAGCCATCCGCTCCAGGCTGCGCAGGTAACGCTTCCACGCCAACCCCATGGTCTTCTCGAACCGTTGCAAGGGACCCGCGTCGCGGAAGTACTGCCCATGCACCTGCCGCAGGCCTTGCAGCCATTGCTCGCCGGGATCGGCGGACAAGGCGGTGGAGGCGGGATGCGCGCGCCAGACCCGGTCTTCGAGGCGCGTACGCAGACCGGACTCGCCCAATCGGACCATATCCTGGACGTCGATGCCCTCAGCCTGGAAATCCTCCCAGGCGGCCCGGGGCGCCACGGTCGCGGTCATACGCGGATGGAGCAAGGGCATGTCCCCCGTGGTCTGTAGGAAAAGGCGCGACATCTGCCCGAAGTAGCGGAGCTCGGCGGGACCCAGAATATGGCCCAGGACCGGGAAAATCGCATCGGCGATCAAGGGCCGCGTAAAGACATCGTGGGTCAATTCCAATTCCGAGAGCCGAGGCATGAGATCGACCTTGGGTTGCTCCGGAATGTAGATACGATCGGCGATGCCTTCGGAGACGCGATCCGCGGTCGCCCCGTTCCGATTCCCGGGGAGGCGTTCCCCGTTCCCGGGGAGGCGCTCCCCGAACAAGCGATGGCGTTCACCGCCGATCAAGGCGAAAGCATGGACCACGCCGTCGCGCAAGCCCACCTGGGCGGGAATGCCGGCGGCTTCCGCAGCCTTGGTGCCTTGGATCAAGGCCGCCTGATAGCCATCCCAATCGAACACCGCCTGCTCCAGGACCGGCCGCGCCAAGGTGCGTACGCGCTTGGAATAGCCGTCCACGAACAGGACGCCTTCCTTGCCGAGCTGGGTTTGGGCCAAGCGAAGGAAACCGGCGGTCAAGGTGCTGGGGACGGGATAACAGCGGCGCAGGGCATCGACGATTTCGGAGCCCCAGATGCGGCTGAGACGGGCCAGCAAGGCCGCGAGCCCGCCCGGATCCACGTGGCGTTCGCTTACGGGGATGGGGCGGGAGGCATCGGGAAAGGGCAGGGACAAGGGGCCGGCCACTTCGGAGGCGCGCGCGTCCAACAATTCCACATGATTGCATTCCTGCAGATCGGCATCGTCCCCGGCGACCCAGAAGATGGGAATGACAGGCCGCGAGAGGCGCGCGGACCATTCCTTGGCCATGGCCGCGCAGGTGAGCGCTTTGTAGAGCCAGAGGATGGGCCCGCCGAAAATCCCGGGCTGCTGACCGGTTATCAGGAAGACGGCGCGATCGGATCCGGCGGCTTCGAGATTCGCCCTTTGTTCCGGGGTGAGCGGGGCGAAGGCATTCTCGTTGCGGAGCAGTTCCTGCGCCTGGGCCCGCGACGGGCGGCCGTCCAGGAAGGCGAGCCGGCGCGCGACCGCGAGATCGGATCGGAACGAACCACCGGGATAGACTTCGGCGGCGGCATGTTCCCATCCGTCGACCCCGGACTTGCCGACGGGATCCGAGGAGGAGAAGAGCAGTTTCTGCGCGGTGTCTTCCGCGGGCAACCGCGCATGCGAGGTGACGGCCATAAGCGCCTACTCGGCCTCGGGACCCTGCGTGGGAGCTTGCTGACCTTGCGAGGGATCTTGCTGGCCCTGCAAGGGCGCTTGCTGGCCCTGCAAGGGCGCTTGCTGGCCCTGCAAGGGCGCTTGTAAAAGCATGGCCATGCGCGGCGATTTCTCCGGATGATACGGGGCGCCGGATTCATCGCCATAGGTCCCCACAAGGGTAAGCGAGAATTTTTCCATCAGGGCCCGCATGTCCTCGGAACCATAGAGCCGGACCCGTTCCTCGAATCGTTCCGTCCCGCCTCCGGCCTTGCGGATCTCGATCTCCTTGATCACCACCACATGGCCGTTTTCGGAAGCCTGGTTATCCGCGGCGGAGGTTTCCACGCGACGGCGTTGCACCACTTCCGAGCCCGCCACCATGCGGCAATCCTCCGGCACCAGCCGCCGGAGCAAGTGTTCCTTGTTGATCAGATCCAGGAAAAGGTATCCGCGGGGTTTGAGCATGGAGACGAATTGGGCCAGGGCTTCCACGTCCTCTGCGAAGGTAGCAAAGTAGCCGAAGGAAGTAAAAAAGGAGGTTACCAGATCGAAACCGCCCGGACGGAAAGGGAGACGGCGCATATCCCCGCAGGCGACGGCCAAACCCGCGGCCCGCGCAGCGCGCAACAGGGGCAGGCTC
>DAINDC010000024.1:0-25560 GCA_036732085.1 Fibrobacterota bacterium
ATGCAGGCCCGCCAATGCCAGTTCGAGGACATCTACGATCTCTATGCGCTGCGCATCATCGTGAACTCGATTTCCGATTGCTATGCCGTGCTGGGCCTGGTGCATTCGATCTGGACGCCGCTGCAATCCCGCTTCAAGGATTATATCGCCACGCCCAAATCCAATATGTACCAGAGCCTGCATACCACCTTGATCGGACCGGGCGGCAAGCCCATCGAGATCCAGATCCGCACGGAAGAGATGGACCTCATCGCCGAGCAGGGCATCGCCGCGCACTGGGGCTATAAGGAAGGCGTCTCCCCCAAGGAATTGGGCAAGGAGAACAAGTGGCTCAAGCAGTTCATGGAATGGCAGCAGGATCTCACCGATTCGCATGAGTTCATGGAATACTTCCGCGGCGATCTCGTCCCCGGGGAGATCTTCGTATTCACGCCCCAGGGCGATCTGATCCAGCTTCCCAAGGGCGCCACCGCGCTCGACTTCGCCTTCGCCCTGCATTCCGCCATCGGCCTGCATTGCATCGGGGCCAAGGTGGACGGGAACGTGGTGCCGCTCCATCGCGAACTTAAAACCGGCGAGCGCGTCGAGATCCTGAAATCGGATTCGCAGCGTCCCTCCAAGGATTGGCTGTCCGTGGTCGTTTCCACCAAGGCCAAGAGCGCCATTCGCCGCTGGCTGCGCACCGAGGAAATCGCCCATAGCATGCAACTCGGCAAGGAGATGCTGGAGCGCGAATTCCGCCAGGCGCATATCCCGCCCGTGGTCCAGACGGACCTGAAACCCTTTACGACCAAATTCCAGGTGTCGAGCTGGGACATGCTGTGGGAGAAGATAGGCCACGGGGAGATTACCCTCGGCGCCATCTCCGCCTTCGTGCAGGACCTGAATCCCAACCGCAAGAAGCCGAGCATGCTCGATCGGCTCACCTTCAAGCGGGCGCCCAAGACCAGCGATTCCGTGCTGGTGAGCGGCATGATGAACATGCTCATCCGCTACGCCACCTGCTGCCATCCGGTGCCCGGCGACAAGATCATCGGCTACGTGACGCGCGGGCGCGGCGTCTCCATCCATCGCGCCAACTGCCCCGAGGGCATGCTGCTCATGAAGGACCAGGAGCGCATCATCCCGGTGGAATGGAAGACCGAGGCCGGCCAGATGTTCGAGGTGGTGGTGGAAATCTCCGGCCGGGATCGTCCCGACCTGCTCCGGGACATCACCGACGTCTTCTCCAAATCGCGCATCAACGTGCAGCGCGCCTCCATCGTGACCGTGCGGGATCAGGTGCGCAACCGTTTCCGCATCCAGGTCTCGGATCTGGAACAGTTGGAATCGACCCTGCAGAAGCTCCGCAAGTTGAAGGGGATCGCCACCGTTCTCCGCCGCCAGTCCGGTCCCGAGGCATGAGCGATCTGTTCTGGATAATCGGCGGATGCGTGCTGGCCGTGGCGGGTTGCGCGCTTCTGATCTGGAAGAGGCGCATCGTCATCTCCGACTCGGCCCTGCATATGGCGGACTCGGCCAAGGACATGGCGGATTCCGCCATGCAAATGGGCGTCAACGTGGTCGACCGGATCACGGAAAAATTCCCCCATGTCCGCCGCTCGCAATCGGAACCCGGATCCAAGGCCGGCCGCGCGGGCGCGGGCCTGCAGGGCAACCTGGCCCAGACGCCCCTCCACGACCTGCTCCAATACCTGTCGCTTGGGAACAAGTCCGGCATCCTGGAATTGGCCAGCGGCCGCCGCACTGGGCGCGTGGTCCTGAAGGACGGCAAGGTCTACAAGAATTCCTACCGGGGCAAGGAAGGCCTCGAGGCCATCTTCATGATGATGGATCTGGCCGAGGGCGATTTCGAATTCTACGAGCAGGTCTTGGACGACGCTTCCGCGCGGGCGGACCTGGAAGTGGTGGATATCATCATGCTGTGGATGGACCGGAAGCCCAAGAAAAAACAGGCTTCCGGCTGAGGGATTGAATGTTCGCGAATATCTTCATCAAGAACCGCCCCTTCTTCGGGAAGATGCGGAACCAGAATTACCAGAAGTCCCATGTCTTCTTCAAGAAGATCCAGGAGCTGTCGCGCCAAAGCCCCTTCCAGGCCCGGGACATGATCCGGCTGCTCGAGGAATACATCCGGCAGTTGGAGGTGACCCTGAATCATGCCTCCGATGCCATCCGCGGTCTCAAGCGCCGCAAGCTGGGCATGTACCGCATCGACAAGGTCTTCGGCGTATTGGAAGAGGAAATCGTGCTTTGCTATTTCCTGGAAGAGATGATCAGCAGCACCCAGTTCCTGAAGAAGCGGCTGGAGACGGACGGGAAGATTCGCGTGTACCGAGAACGGCTCAAGCGGTTCCAGTCGCAGGCTCCGGGCGGCAGCGGCTTCCTGGCCAATATCCTGGATTCCCTGGACGCCATGACCCAGACCGAGGTGATCGAAATCGAGAAGCTGATCCAGATCATGGACGAGCGTTACCGCATCGGGGATAAGCTCTTCGACATCATCCTCAACAAATCCCCGAAAATCCCCGCCGCGGGCTGACCCCCGTTTCAAAAAGGACCCGGTTCCCATCGGACCCAACCTTGAATCGACGGGTGGTGGCCGGCGTGGAAACTTTCCATCGGACTTGATATTTTATTGTCTGCGAGCGGGATCCATGCTTTTAATGGATTCGCGCAATCAAAGCTTTTTGGGACCAGGGGAGCCCACGGAAAGCCCCGTCCGCTAAGGGGTTGCAGCCTTGAACAAACGGGCAGGAGTTAGTACTTTTGCTTCTCCTTTGTAAAAAAAGCATCGCCTTTCTTACCTTCAATTTTCGGAAATACAGCCATGAGACCTCTGGATAATCTGCGGAATATCGGCATCAGCGCCCACATCGACTCCGGCAAAACGACCTTGACCGAGCGCATCCTCTTCTACACCGGCATGATCCACCAGATCCACGAAGTCAAAGGCAAGGACGGTGTCGGCGCCACCATGGACTCCATGGATCTGGAACGCGAACGCGGCATCACCATCCAGTCCGCGTGTACCCGCGTGCAATGGGCCCGTCGTCCGTACTACCTGACCGATACGGATGTGAACGAGACCAACATCAATATCATCGACACTCCCGGACACGTGGACTTCACCATCGAGGTGGAGCGTTCGCTTCGCGTGCTCGACGGAGCCATCCTGGTGCTTTGCGGCGTTTCCGGCGTGCAGTCCCAGTCCATCACGGTGGATCGTCAGATGCGCCGGTACAATGTGCCGCGCGTGGCCTTCATCAACAAGCTCGATCGCTCCGGCGCGAATCCTTACCGGGTCATCGACCAGTTGCGCGAAAAGCTGAACCACAATGCCGTCGCGGTTCAAATCCCAATCGGCCTCGAAGACAAGCATGACGGCCTCGTCGACCTGCTGACCATGAAAGCCTATCGGTTCTCGGGCGCCAACGGCGAAACCAAGACCGAGGTTCCCATTCCCGATGATTTGGCCGCGACCGCCAAAGAGCGCCGCATCATGTTGCTCGACGCGCTTTCCATCTTCTCCGACGAGCTCATGGAGCTGGTCCTGGAAGAAAAGGAAATCCCGCTCAACCTGCTCAAGGACGTTATCCGCGCCGCCACCATCAAGATGGAGCTGACTCCCGTATTCATGGGTTCGGCCTTCAAGAACAAGGGCGTCCAGTTGCTCCTCGACGGCGTGATCGACTTCCTGCCCAGCCCGTACGACGTTTCCAACTATGCCTTGGACATCACCACCAAGAGCGAAGACAAGGTCGAGATCATTTCCGACGCCACCAAGCCTTTCGTAGGCTATGCGTTCAAGCTCGAAGAAGGCCGCTTCGGCCAGCTGACCTATTTGCGCATCTACCAGGGTCGCGTGGACAAGGGCAAGCCCATCTACAATATGTCGACCAAGAAGAAGCATAACGTGGGCCGCTTGGTCCGCATGCATGCCAATGAAATGGGCGAAATCCAGAGCGCGGAAGCCGGCGATATCGTCGCGCTGTTCGGCATCGACTGCGCCACCGGAACCACCTTCACCGACGGCACCGTGGAAGTCAATATGACCTCCATGCACGTCCCGAACGCAGTTATCGATCTCGTGATCGAGGCCAAGAATCGCGACCATCTGGCCAACCTGTCCAAGGCCCTCAATCGTTTCACGAAAGAGGATCCCACCTTCCGCGTCAAGCTCGACGAGGAAAGCGGCCAGACCATCATCTCCGGCATGGGCGAGTTGCATCTCGAAGTGTATATCGAGCGCATGCGCCGCGAGTACGGCGTGGATCTGACCACGGGCCGTCCGCAGGTGGCTTACCGCGAGACCATCAACCAGCGCGCGGACTTCAACTATACCCATAAGAAGCAGACCGGCGGCTCGGGCCAGTACGCCAAGGTCATGGGTTATATCGAACCCATCCTGCCGACCGAGGAAGCGCCGGAACCCGCAGATTATGAGTTCGTAGATGATATCGTCGGCGGCTCGATTCCCCGCGAATTCATCCCGTCCTGCGACAAGGGCTTCAAGGCCTGTCTCAGCTTCGGTTCCATCATCGGCTTCCCGATCGTGAACGTGCGCGCGGTGGTCAACGACGGCGCCATGCATCCCGTGGACTCCAGCGATATCGCTTTCCAGTTGGCTGCCCGTGGCGGTTTCCGCGATGCCTATGCGCGCGCCAAGCCCCAGGTGCTCGAGCCCATCATGAAGCTCGAAGTCTCAACCCCGACCGAGTTCCAGGGCTCGGTGGTGGGCCAGATCAACCAAAAGCGCGGCGTCATCACCGGATCCACCGAAGAACAGAACTTCACCATCGTGAATGCCGAAGTCCCGCTCGCGGAAATGTTCGGCTATGCCACCCAGATTCGTTCCTTGACCCAGGGCAAGGCGGAGTTCACGATGGAGTTCTTGAAATATTCGGCGGTTCCCAAGAACGTCGGCGAAGAGCTCATCAAGAAGTACAGCGCCAACGCTTCCAAGCGTCTGGAGTAAGTGCGGGCCGGGTCTTCCGGCTGATTATAGGATTTCGGAAGGGACGGTCGCGAGGCCGTCCTTTTTCGTTTTGTCGATACGGCGCTTACTTCCAACCGACCGCGAGGGAAAAGGCCCAGATCGATCCGCGGCCCTCATCCTGATATCCATGCAGGAAGACATTCGGGGAATAGTCGTACATGGTCCTGGGATTCGACCAACTGATTTCACTTTCGATATTCAGGCCTGCGATCATCGGAATCCTGAAGGTCAATCCGAGTGACGCCATATTTTCCCAGGTCCTTTCCCATTTGCAACCGACCCAGGGCAGAGGGCGAACCTCGACGCCGAAATTCCGGACTCCGATTTTTACTGCTCCATTATTCGAATAGGGATTGCCGCTCGATTCGCCGTCCTCATAGAGGCTTAGGTTTCCGAAGTACCAGAACATCCGACCGGGGGAGCACCAGAGCATGGAAAAATCATCGTTCCAAACATGGGCGGAATAGTCGGAGAGGTCATCGGGTAGGCCGATACGTGGCGAGCGCAGGGTCTTCATGGCCACTCCGAATTTCAACCGGCCCAAATAGGGATGGACGGGGGTGGTGGCATGTGCGCCGATGTCCAGGCTCCAGGTGGTGCTTTTCACGACTCCGAAAGCGCTGAACCGATAAATGGGTGTGGCCACCCCAGCGGAGAGCGAGAATCCATTGGCTCCGGAAAAGATCCGATAGCCTGCCATGGGGATGGTAGTCGAGATCATATAAACGGACTTGGAACCATCGATGGCCGTGGAGTTTTCGAAGTACCCGATGCCAAGGTCGGCTCCCGGAAAGATTTCGATCGAACCTTGTAGGTAGGCTTCCGCAAGGCCATTCGAGGTCGTCGCGTTCCGGCTGTAATGCACGTAGGCTTTTTGGGAATCCACAAGCGCGGCGGGGTTCTCGGCCGCGGATCCCGGACCCTCCCAGGGCAATTGGAAATCGAGGTCGGTGCCGGGTGTCCGAAACCTTATCGGTGCTTGGGCATGCCCGGGGAGGCTAGCCATGATGATGGCGGCCAAGAAGGCCAGACGAGGTAGAAGACTGGATCCGCAAGTAAAACCCATCCCGGAAGCATAGCTTTTTCCGACCAAGGCTAATCACCAAGTATTATGGTGATTAAAGCGTTCAACCCTTTTGGAACCAGTCGTTGAGGTCTTTCCCCGGGGGAGGCACCAGCCGCCGGGCCTCGATGCCATGGGCTTGGAGAATGTCGATGGCCTTGGCCGCGCCCGATTCGCCCGGTACGTCCGGATCGAAGGCGACATGCACGGATTTATGGCGGAACAGATCGGCCCAAGCGGGCTTGAAATTGGCCGCGCCCGGGATGCCCACGGCGGGAAAGCCCTGCTCGATCAAGGTTAACGTGTCGATTACCCCCTCGCAAAGGTATATCTGGCCGGGCTCGCCATTGAGAAGGCCGCAGTTGTAGGGGAGGGGAATGGATCCGGAAAGGGAAAGCTCCTTGGGCATCGGACCTCTGGGGCCGGCGATATCGGCTTCGATGGTCCGGGCCTGCATGTATACGGCATGGCCTTCGCGGTTGAAATAGGGGAAGAGGAGTTTGTGCCGATAGAAACGGAGGTGCCCGGCGGGGTTGAAGATGCCGGTGCGTTCCAGCGCTTCCAGTCCGAAAGCCGTTTCCAATTTCCTGCTGATGGCGGCGTAGTCGTCGATCATGCGCAGGCGCTGGCCGTCCCAGGTGCGCTTGAAGATGCGGCGCTTCTGCAAATATTGGGCGACCTTGCCGCCGATGGGAACGCAGGCTTCGAGCAGGGCTTTCAGGACCCGCACGCGCAGGGCGGAATCCTCTTCGGTCTCCTCGCGGCTCTTTCGAGCGGCCGGTTTGGCGGCTTGCTTTGAATCGGCGGAAAGGCTCGGTTCCGATGGTCTCGGTTCCGATGGTCTCGACCCGGTTGAACCTGGCTCGGAAGCCCCGACGGAATGGGCCGGGTGGGACATCGGCCGGCTCGTGAATGGAAGCGGGCGTGTTTTTGAAGTTTGGCCAAGAGCGGACGCGCCGCTCCGTTTCCCCAAGAAATCCAAGGCCTCCCGGAAGGAGCCGCCCTGCGCGAGTCGCACCAGATCGATGACGTCCCCTTTCACATCCGGGCAGACCCAGCATTTGAATTGGCCCCGATCGATCCAGAGGCTCACCGAAGGCGTACGATCGCCATTAGCATGGTTCTCCTTGCGGGGACAGCGGAAGCGGTTGTTCTGGACCTCGATCCCCAGATCGCGCAGGACATCCAGGATTGGATTGGCGGCCTTGAGGGCGTCGATATCGGCCTTGTTCATCGGGATAAAAAGGTAAAAATCGGGGGCTGATTGCTCCTTCGAGGGAGTTGCTACTTTTATCCTTGGCCATGGCTATCCTGATCCGCGAAAACGTCATCCTCTCGCCGTATATCTCCTTCAAGGTGGGCGGCCCCGCGCGCTTTTTCTGCGAACCCGGTACCCCTGAAGAATTCTCCCAAGCCTTGGCCTGGGCCAAGCGGGAAGGCCTGGAGATTTTCATCCTCGGCAAGGGGACCAACCTGGTCTTTTCGGATCGGGGCTTTCCAGGCCTCATCATCTATACGGGCAAATCCTTTCATCATATCGAATGGAAAGTCAATCGCGTGAGCGCGCAATCCGGCGCCTTGCTGCAAACCGTGGTCTCGCAATCGGTGGGGCATGGGCTGGCGGGCATCCAGAACCTGGCGGGCATTCCCGGAACCATGGGTGGCGGCACCTATATCAATGCGGGAGCCTTCGGCCAGGAATTGAAGGAGGTCATCCTCTCCGTCACCTCCACTACCATGGCCGGCCATCTGGTCAAGCGGACCAATTCCGAATGCGGCTTCGCCTACCGCCATTCGCATTTCTTCGACTTGGGGGAAATCATCCTCGAGACCGAATTGGAACTTATTCCCGCCGATCGCGAGGCCCTGCAAAGCGAGATGCGCGAGACCCTGCGGAAGCGCAAGGACAAACAACCTTTGCATCTGCCCAATGCGGGCAGCATGTTCAAGCGGCCTCCCGGCCAATTTGCGGGCGTGCTCATCGAACAGGCGGGCCTCAAGGGTTTGCGCTTGGGCGGCGCCATGATCTCGGAAAAGCATGCGAACTTCACCGTCAATGCGGGCGGCGCGACGGCGCAGGACATTTTCGACCTCAGCGAAGACGTCATTCGCAAAGTCCGGGACCGGAGCGGCACCACCTTGGAGCGGGAGGTCATCTTCATCGGCGAATTCCTGCCTTATCCCCGATAGCCGAGATGGGCTCCGATAGACCCACCTGGGCTCAGGTAAGGCTTCAGCTATTAGAGGCATTGGGGACCGGCCGGTCAAGGACCGGGCGGTCAGGGACCGGACGGTCAGAGACCGGGCGGTAATCCCCGTGTCACCCCCGCTTTCCCCGAATGCCGTTCGCTTGCCAATCCCACCTGAAATTTCTCTCTTAGCCTGCCCCCCAGGAGGTCCGCCATGAGCAAGAGACACTTCTTCCTGTACGATTTTCTATTGCCCTTGATCGGCATCCTGGCCTTGGGCCGCTTCCTGTCCGACCGGTTCGACACCTCCCTCTTTCATAACCTGGATAGGATCAAGGCCTTCAACTTCGGGCAATGGTTCGGGCACAGTCCCTTGCGTGCTACCCTATGGAATTATTCCTGGCTGGCCTTCGCGGTCTTCCCCGCCTTGCTCTGGATGATCTGGGTGCGCATCAACCTGGAATACGATTGGGTGGAACGGCGCCGCATCCTGGATCGGCCCATCCATACCTTCTTCAAGGGTTTTTCCAAATGGATCGAGGGCGATGCCGGGCTCCGGGCCGCCACCGTGGCTTATGAACGCCGCCTGGCCGCCGCGGAGGAACGCATCCATCGCCTGGAAGCCGAGCTTCGGGAGGCGCATGCCGAATTGGATGGGATTGGATTCGAGGACGGCAAGGACCTACCCGAGACCGGCGATCAATGGCAGGGCGGATTCCACTCGGGCTCCCAAACCAGTTAATCATTTCAGCAACAGGGAAAATGCATGGCTACGAGCATCAGGAAAACGGAATTCAACGGGATGGAGGGGGTGGAAATCCTCACCTCCAAGGCAAGGCTGATCGCGGTAACCTCCATGGGACCCCGCATCGCGCACTTCGGGACGCGTCAGGGACGGAATCTCCTGTTCTGGGATTACGAGGGCAAGTATTTCCGCGGCGACTGGCGTCTGATGGGAGGCCACCGCATCTGGGCCACGCGGCCCTTGGGGGATGAAAGCGAAGAGACCTATGGGGAGGACAATGGGCCCTGTACCGTCAAAATCACGGCGCGCGGCGTCGATATCCGGGGACCCGTCCACCCGGTCTTCCGCATCCGCAAATCCATGGGCATCAAGGTCCTGGCCGACGACACCCTCCAGGTCGAAAACCGCATCACCAATGAATCGGAGATGGTCTGGTCGGGCGGCGTCTGGAGCCTCACCTGCACCTTGCCTAAGTCCAACACGTCCTACGGCATTCCGCTGGGCCGCGAAGGCGTCTGGGATGTCTTCGCCATCGTCATCCCCAAGAGTTGGGGAGGAGGCCAGACGAGCAAGGTGAACGACAAGGCCCTCCGCTACACGGAGGACTGTCTCATCCTGAAGCCCCAGGGGGTGATTAGCAAACGCATGGTCCAGGCTCCGCAAGGCATCATGGGCATGACCGATCCCGGCGAGAAGCTCAGCTTCATCAAGCAGTCGCCCTATGTGGAGGGCGCGAACTATCCGCTGAACTGCAATATCGCCTATTATGTGGGCAAGAAGAACTTCATGGTGGAGATGGAGAATATGGGACCGGACCAGGCCGTGCTGCCGGGCGGGACCATTTCGAACCAGGAAACCTGGATGTTACGTAAGCCCGTGGATTGGGGCAAGCTCCGCGGGACGCTCAAGCCTTAGGCCCGACGGCCGCGGCCGCCGCTTCCGAGAGCCGGACGATTTGGAAGCCGGTACGGTCCGGCGGCAGATCGTCCTTGCGCCGATCCAATTTCACCGCCACCCAGTCGGCGCCGCGGCGTTCCACCTCGGTATAGACGGACTTGAAGGGCCCCGTGCCGCCATTGCCGCCGTAGCCGAACCGGCAGCCGTCCCAAGCGGAGTCGGGGACGCTCCGGGCGCGGAGGAATTCCTCCCCCATGCGCGCGACGTCGGCGGGTTGGGCATGATCGCAGGCGCCGGCAGCGGGCGTATTTCCGGGTTCCATTCATCCTCCTGATTGCTTTCAAAATTACTCAATCCAATCCTTCCGAACCATCCCGCGGCCGGGTCCGGGGAATTCTCCTGGCCCCATGGCCAGAGTGTATATTCCCCATTAGAGGCATCCACCCTGACCCCTGATCCGGAAAGGCTTCCAGACCCGTGGGCGATTCGAAATCCCAAGACAAGCCCCACTGGTACCAGAAGGCCGTCATCTACCAGGCCCATGTCAAAAGCTTTTACGATAGCAATGGCGACGGCATCGGGGACTTCCCGGGCCTGACCCTCAAGCTGGATTACCTGGCCGACCTGGGCGTCACCGCCCTCTGGATCCTGCCCTTCTATCCTTCGCCGCAAAAGGACGACGGCTATGATATCGCGGACTATACCTCCGTGAACCCGGCCTATGGCACCCTGGACGACTTCCGGAAATTCCTGGGCGAAGCCCATCGGCGCGGCATCCGCGTCATCACCGAGCTGGTCCTCAACCACACTTCCGATCAGCATCCCTGGTTCCAGAAATCGCGCCGCGCCGCGCCCGGCACTCCGGAGCGGGACTTCTATGTCTGGAGCGGCACCACAGATCGCTATAAGGAAGCGCGCATCATTTTCAAGGACTTCGAGGTTTCCAATTGGACCTGGGATCCGGTGGCCAATGCGTATTTCTGGCACCGGTTCTATGCGCACCAACCCGATCTCAATTTCGAGAATCCGGCGGTGGAGAAGGCCATGATCGGCATCATCGATTTCTGGCTGGGACTGGGCGTGGACGGGCTGCGGCTGGACGCGGTCCCTTACCTGTACGAGGAAGATGGGACCAATTGCGAGAACCTGCCCGCCACCCATGCGGCCCTGAAACGGATCAGCGAGCATATCCGCCTCCGCTTTTCCGATCGCATGCTCCTGGCGGAGGCCAACCAATGGCCGGAGGATGCGGTCGCCTATTTCGGCAAGGGCGACGAATGCCATATGGCCTTCAACTTCCCGCTGATGCCGCGCATGTTCATGGCGCTGCGCATGGAGGAGCGTTTCCCCATCGCCGATATCCTGGAGCAGACGCCCGCGATTCCCGCCAATTGCCAATGGGCGCTTTTTCTGCGCAACCATGACGAGCTCACCTTGGAGATGGTAACCGACGAGGAACGGGACTATATGTACCGGGTCTATGCGCGCGACAAGGAGGCGCGCATCAACCTGGGGATCCGCCGCCGCCTGGCCCCGCTCGTCGACAACGATCGGCGCAAGGTGGAGCTCCTGCATATGCTGCTTTTCTCTCTGCCCGGCACGCCCGTCATCTATTACGGCGACGAGATCGGCATGGGGGACAATATGTTCCTGGGCGATCGCAATGGCGTGCGCACGCCCATGCAATGGGGGCCCGATCGCAATGCGGGCTTCTCGTCCACCAATCCCCAACGTCTCTTCCTGCCCGTCATCCAGGATCCCGAATACCACTATGAGACCGTGAACGTCGAGAACCAGGAACGCAACCTCTCGTCCCTGCTCTGGTGGATGCGCCGGCGCCTCGCCCTGCGGCAGCGGTTCGCCGCCTTCGGAAGCGGGAGCCTGGAATTCCTCCATCCCGACAACGCCAAGGTGCTGTGTTTCCTGCGCCGGCAGGGCGACCAGAACATCCTCGTGGCCGTGAACCTGTCGGCCTCGCCGCAGGTGACCACCCTCGATCTCGCGGAGTACGCGGGCCAGGGGGTGGAGGAGATTTCCAGCCTATCGCGATTCCCGGGCATCACCTCCGCGCCCTACCCTTTGATGCTCGCGCCTTACGGGTATTATTGGCTACTTTTGAAGCCGGCTTTGGAACCGGCGATGGGGCTGGAAGCGGAGAGGGCTTTGCGGATGGTGCCGGGGAATTGGTCGGATGTGCTGGAGGGCCGGGGCCGGGACGCGCTGGAGAACGAGGTCTTGCCGGCCTACCTGCCGCGCTGCCGTTGGTTCGGCGGCAAGGGACGATCCATCCTGCGCGTGGACATCCAGGACCGGGTGCTGCCTCCGGACGGATCGGAATGGGCCCTGCTGTTCCTGCGCGTGGAATACATGGACGGCTCTCCGGAAACCTACATGTTACCCCTGGCGCGCGCGGAAGGGCTGGAAGCCAAGGCCATCCGCGAGCAGGCGCCATCCTCCATCCTGGCCGAGGTGGGCGAGAATGGGGATGACGCCGGTTCCGCGGGCGGGGAAGCCATCCTTTTCGAAGCCGTCCATAACGCGGGTTTCCGATCCCAGATCATGCGCCTGATCGCGACCGGCGGCGCCTGGGCCGGGCTGTCC
Source organism: Fibrobacterota bacterium (assembly GCA_036732085.1). Classification (GTDB taxonomy): domain Bacteria; phylum Fibrobacterota; class Fibrobacteria; order UBA11236; family UBA11236; genus Chersky-265. Next base: position 12,495 of record DAINDC010000024.1, read on the forward strand.
GGGGTCCTCAGGGGCCAGCCGCGGCAGGATGCCTTTAAGGATCCCCTGGCGGAAGGGATCGAGTCCCATGTCCTCAAGGCGGAACAAAGCAATACCTCCATCATCTTCCCCGGGCGGTTCTTCGTCAAGTTCCTCCGTCGTGTAGAGGAAGGCGAGAATCCGGAGCTCGAGATCCTCCGCTTCCTGGACGAGAATACCGGCTTCCGGAACGCGCCGCCGTATGCGGGCGCCCTGGAGTACGCGGCCGGAGCCAATGCCATCTACTCCATCGCCATCGCGGAAGGGCTGGTCGCCCACGAGCAGGATGCCTGGAGCCATGCCTTGCAGGCCGCGGGCCGCCATATCGGACGGCTGATGGAAAACCGGTCGCAACTGGGGGCTTTGCCCAAGGCGGCCAAGGGTTTCGGCGCAGGTAACGTGTCTGCTACCCAGGCCCGTGCCGTACCGTCGCCCGAGACCAAGTCGGCAGGATCCGAATCCCCGGCCGGGTCCGCATCCCTGGATACCTTGGACGGATCGGCGCATGAATTCGCGCGGCTGCTCGGCCGCCGCACCGCGGAAATGCATCTCGCCCTGGCCTCCCGATCCGATCTGCCCGCCTTCGCCCCGGAGCCCTTCTCGCGGCTCTACCAACGATCCCTCTACCAAAGCATGCGCAACCAGGTGGGCCGGGTCTTCGAGAGCCTGGCCAAGGCCCTGCCGCGCCTGCCGGAGGAACGCCGGGAACTCGGGCGCAAGGTCCTGGATGGCCGCCCGCGCGTGCTGGAAGCCTTCGCCGGCCTCCTGGAAAAGCTGATTCCCACCATCAAGATCCGCGTCCACGGGGATTACCATCTCGGCCAGGTCCTCTTTACCGGCAAGGACGTCGTGATCCTGGACTTCGAAGGGGAACCGGCCCGTTCCCTGAGCGAGCGCAAGCTGAAGCGTTCGCCCTGCAAGGATGTGGCCGGCATGATCCGGTCCTTCCATTATGCCATCCATTCCGCTTGGCCCCAACCGCTCATCTTGCGGGAAGAGGAGCGCAAGGCCCTGGAGCCCTGGGCCGAGCTCTGGCCGGAACGGATGACCTCCGAGTTCCTGGGGGCTTACTTGGAATCCGCGGGCGCGGCCTCCTTCGTCCCGGAGCCGAAGGATTGGGATGTCCTCATGCGCGCCTATCTCATGGAAAAGGCCGTCTATGAGTTGGGGTACGAGCTGAACAACCGGCCCGCCTGGGCGCATATCCCCATGCTCGGGATTCTCCGCCTGCTCCCGGGGTAATTTCAAGACCCTCATCGCCATCGCCGCCCCAGTCTTCTTCGCGGCCGACCTCAGGATTTTCGCACTAGCAGGGCCGTCGGGAATCGCTCCAGGACATCGCCCAGGAGCAGGCTTCCATCCACGGCTTCCAGTTCCTTTCCCGAAATGGAATCGCGCCAGGACGTGGCGCCTTCGACGGGGAGCCGTAAGCGGGTCTCGCCCCAAACCTCGCGGCCAAGCGGCAGCCTGCCTTCGGGCACCAGTCCCGCCACCAGGCGCGGCGTTACGGTCACGCAGCAGCTCTTGCCGAGGGCGCGCGCGAAGGCCAATGCGTTTTCCTTGCGGGGCCCTTCCATCGCGATCGGAAGGTATTCGCCGGATTGGTAGACGGCCTGGAATTCGGCGCGGGTCTTGAGCGCGCGGTAGATCAGGTATTGCTTGCAACGCCCGTTCTGCGGGCCGTCCAGCATTTCCGCCAGGAGCCCGGGCAGATCCTTGCCTTCCCGTTCGCGGATTCCGGCCAGGTAGGTCCGGCGCAAACCGTAATCCACGGGCCGGCGATTGTCCGGATCGACCAGGTTGAGATCCCAAAGCTCGCCTCCTTGGAAGAAATCGGGGATGCCGGGCGAGGTGAGTTTGAGCAAGGTCTGCGAAAGCGAATTGCAGATCCCGTACCAGGCAATCTTCTTCTGGAAAGGCAGGAAGGAGGCCAGGAACGGATTGGCCGGATCGGGATCGAGCAGCCGATCCAGATGGCCGAGGTAGCCCTCTTCGTAGGCCTGATCCGGTTTCACCCAGACCGTATGCACCTTGGCCTCGCGCACGGCCTTGACCAGGTAGCCCCGCATGCGTTCCCGGAAAGGGCCCTCCTCATCCTTGCGGAAAGGCCAGGCGCCGATCAGGGTCTGGTAGAGGAAATACTCGTCATTGCGATCCGGGATGAACTGCCCATTGGCGCGGAGCTTGGAAGCCTTGTTGATCTGGTGCCATTCCGATACCTTGGACTCCCATTCGTCCGGGAGCTCGGAAAGCACGTTGATGCGCGCACGCGCGTCCTCGCCGCGCTTGGTATCGTGGGTGGAGGTGGCGTTCATGGAATGCGGCCAGGCGGACAGGCGGCCGCGGTTGTAGGCATGGAACTCTTCCGGCGAGGTTCCGAAGACATTCGGATCGTTGCCGACCTCGTTCAGGGAGATGAGGCGGTTATAGACGTAGAGGAAGGTATCCTCGATGCCCTTGGCCATGAGCGGGCTGGTGAATTGCTGGAGACGCATGGCGAATTCCAGGGCGTTCCCCTTCTCCTCCTTGGTGAACTCCGGATTCGTCTGCGCGAGCAGCATGCGTTCGATGAAATCGATCTCATGGACATGGCTGGGCAGGTGCGCGCGCGCCTTCTCCATGGTCCAGGTGATGATCTGACGATCGCGTTCGTCCGCGCCTTCCTCGCTGATATAGGTCCGGTAGATCGGGAAATGCACGAAGACCTCTTCGAGCGCCATGCGGAAGCCGGAGAGCGTGAAGTCCGAGGCATGCGTGAACCGGCTGGCGATGGCCTTCAGCTGGTAGACCAGGTTTTCCAGGCCGCCATAGAGATCCTTCTCGATGAGCAGGCGCTTCTTCTCGTTGGCCATGGCTCCGCAGGAGATCTGGACGCCCGTGAAGTCGCGGTAGATGGCGTCCATCCGGTCGGCATGGGCGGCCAGGCAGAACACGTTGGTCACGGCCCGGATGAAATCGTAACCCGTGGTGCCTTGGATGGGCCAGCCGGCCTTGACGGTCTCGTCCGCGCCCAGGATCTTCTCCACCACGATGAAGGATTCCGGCGCGCCCGCCCGCAGCCTCTGCAGGTATTGCTGCGGATGGTAGAGCCCGTCGATATGATCGACCCGGAGGGATGTCACGATTTCGGAGGCAACCAGCTTGAAGGCGAGCTGGTGGACCTGGTCGAACACCTTTTGATCCTCGACCCGGAGTGAGATGAGGTCGTTGACGGCGAAGAAGCGCCGGTAGTTGATCTCCTCCACGCCCACGCGCCAGAAGGCCAGGCGGTAGTGTTGCTGGGCCAGGAGGGCGGACAGGCGCTTGAAGCTGCCGGGCGCGCCCTTGACGCCGTTATAGGCGCGGATGTCCTCGTCGATGGAGATGCGGATGACGGGGTCGGTCTCATACAGTTCCCAGAGCATGGACTTGATGAAGAGGATTTGATCGTAGCGCTCGCCGCTCTCGTCCTGTTCGGGCAGGTTCTTGAGGATGTAGAACGTGCCCATGAGCTTGACGTAATCGGGATGTTTCCGATCGAGCCGCTTGCGCAACTGGGGGAGGTTGCCGCCCAGCACGTCGGCATAAGATTCGATCCGGAGGGGGAAGGAATGTTCGAAATAGCGGATGAGCAATCCTTGCGCGCCGAACTCCAGCACGATATCCCCGTTCTCCAGGCATTCGCCGAAGAAGCCGCCCAGGATCGGGGCCAGCAGCTTGCCCTTCAGGCTTTCGTCATGGTGATTCCATTCGATGTCGAAAAAACTTATGTACCGGCTTTGGGGCCCGTTCTCCAGCACGTCCATCAGCAGGCGGTTTTCCGAATCGTAGGCCATATGATTGGGGACGATATCCTGGAGCCATCCCATGGAACGCGTCCGCAGCTCGCGTGAAAGCGACTCCATGGTTTCCATCGAACCCAGCTCCGGATTCAGCTGGCTATGATCCACCACGTCATAGCCATGCGTGCTCCCCTCGCGCGCCTTGAAGATGGGAGAGGCATACATATCCGATATCCCAAGATCATGAAGGTAGGGGACGACGTCTTGCGCCGCCGCGAAACCGAACTCCTTGGAAAGCTGCAGACGATAAGTGGCCAGGGGAATCCGAATCATGCTTTTCCCGGGCGTTATTCCCCGTTTCGAGCGGGTTAGCCCAGGGATAAATAACATCCGGGCGCAGGGCGATACAACCCCGAAACAGGGTCGGCCTTAAAGTCCTCGCGGCGGCTTTTTCGATCCGGAATTTTGCGTGGGCTGATCCAAGGCCTGGCGCACCTTGAGGGCCAATTGCACGGGGCTGAACGGTTTTTGCAGGAATTGCACGCCGGGCAAGGACAAGGTCTCCTTGACCAGCGCATGATCGGCATAACCGGATATGAACAAGGCCTTGAGGTCCGGGCGAAACTCCCGCGCGCGCTGGAACAGGCTGCTGCCCGCCACCCCGGGCATGATCAGATCGGTCAAGAGGAGATGGATGGTCGCGGGTTTCCGCTGCTTCGCCTGGTCTTCCAGGATCCGCATCGCCTCATTGCCGTCGCGGCAGTCCCGCACGGTATACCCCAGGGATTCCAGGGCCTTGCGGATGAAGATGCGCACGGGCTCCTCGTCTTCCACCAGCAGCAAGGTCTCGCGGCCGCGGGGCGCATGCTCGGGAGCGGGGCCAATGCCGGGCTCTTCCGAGGCCTCGGCCATGGGCAGGAAGACCCGGAAGGTGGATCCCTTGCCCGGCTCGGATTCCACCGCCATGCAGCCGCCGCTTTGCTGTACGATGCCGTAGACGCTGGAGAGGCCCAGTCCCGTCCCCTGGCCCGGTTCCTTGGTGGTGAAGAAGGGCTCGAAAATCTTCTCGCGGACCTCCGCGGTCATGCCGACGCCGGTATCGCGGACGGTGAAGACCACATAGGGTCCGGGCAAGGCTTCCGCGGGCGCGCCCGGCATGCCGCCCGGCAGGAAGACATTATCGGTCTCGAGGGAAAGCTGGCCTCCGCGCGGCATGGCATCGCGCGCGTTCACGGCTAGGTTCAGCACCACCTGGCTCATCTGGCCCGGGTCCACCTTCACCAGTCCCAGATCCGGCTTGAGGTTGGAGGTGACGGTGATATCCTCGTGGATGAGACGGCGCAGGATCTTGTCCATCTCCGCCACGGAGACATTCAGGTTCAGGAGGCGCGGCATCATCACCGTCTTGCGGCTATAGGCCAGGAGCTGCGAGGTGAGGGAGGCGGCCTTCTCGCCGGCCTTGCGGATCCCTTCGAGATATTCCTTGATGTCGCCGGGCAGGTCCCCGCGCGCCAGGGAAAGATAGGCGAAGCCGTTGATGGCGGTCAGGAGGTTGTTGAAATCATGCGCGACGCCGCCGGCCAGTTGTCCCATGGCCTCCATCTTCTCGGACTGGCGGAGCTTGTCCCGCGCGGTCTTCAACTCGGTCACGTTCTTGGCCGTGAACAGGATATGCGAAACGCTCCCGTCCTCGGAAAGGATCGGGGACCAATGATGCTCGAGGGTGATCGGCGTCTTGATGGAAAAAGTCTGGCTTTCGAAATGGATCGGCTTCTTGTGCTTGAGGATCTCGCGGGCCTTCCCGTCCCAGAGCGCATAACCCTCGGGCGTGAGGAATTCCTCCAGCTTCTTGCCGATGACCTGTTCCCGGGTCTTGGGCGAGAGCAGGAAATAGGCCCGGTTGGCGGTGAGGATATTATAGTCGCCCGGCCCATTGACCTGCATGAGGCCGATCAGGTCGGTGACATTCTCATAAATGAGGGAAAGTTCCCGCTCGCTTTGGCGGAGCGCCTGGTTCTTGGAGCGGACATCGGTGATGTCATGGGTCATGGAAATCAACATCTCCAGTTTCCCTGCCGCATCGAACCTGGGTTTCTGGGAGGCGATGACCCACCTATCCGGAAAATCCGGACGGACTCGCATGCGGAGGATGCGGCTGGAAGATGTTTTAAGCTTGCCGCTCAAGATATGGATATGGGGCAGGTTCGACCGGTGGACGGTTTTTCCGGTTTCGTCCCAGATCTGCATGGCATCGCGAAAAGATTTGGCTGCAACCGGGTCGCGGTCTACTTGGAGGCAGGCTTCCAAATCTGAAAAGCCGAGGAACCGGACCGCGGACTCATTGGCATAGAGAAGTTTTCCCGAGGGATCGAAAACCCAGAGGGAATCGCCCATGCCTTCTAGGACGGCTTCGAGTTGCGGCTTGGAAAGTTTCGAACTCGTGTCGCTGATGAATTCCCCTTCCAATACCGGGATTTCCTCGGCGGATTCGGATCGGAATTCACATTATAAACTTTTTCGGAGGGATTTCGTAGGAGAAAGCGGGTGGCCAGGCAAGCGGGCCAGGGCAGGGACGGGATTTCCAATGGGACACAGGCGCGTGGATCCGGCGGGTGAATTTGGTAATTTCCGGCTGGCAAACGGGAGATCGACGCATGGCGGAAAATAGCGGCACCAGGGACTTGGGCGATTGGATTGGGATCACGGTGGCTTTGCTTTCCGTCTTCATGGCGGTGACCAAGGTGAAGGATGACAATATCGTCCAAGCCATGATGCAGGCCAAGTCCGATGCGGTGGACACCTGGTCGGAATACCAGTCCAAGCGGATCAAGCAGCATCTCTCGGAGATGGGTTTGGACCAGACCCGGGATTTGATCCTGTTGGCGCCGCCGGGTGGTGTTGCGAAAGATTCCCTGGCCGCCCAGATCGGAAAGTATTCGGCCGATATCGGAAAATACGCCTCGGAGGAAAAAGCCATCCAGGCCAAGGCCAAGGGTTTCGAAGCCCAGTACGACAACCTCAACACCCGGGACGATCAATTCGATCTTTCCGATGCGGCCCTTTCCATCTCCCTGGGCGTGCTGGGCGCCTCCGCGCTCACGAAGAAAAAATGGCTGCTTACCTTGTCCTGGGGGTTCGCCACCTTCGGCGTCCTGATGGGCTTGGCGGGCCTGTTGGGCTGGTCCATTCATCCGGAATGGCTGGTCAAGCTTCTGACATGAGGTCCTAATAGAAGGGGTTCGCTGCTCCGGCCGGCTGGCGCGGAAACGGTTTTTTTAGGCTGGGATCGAATACCTCAAATCCGGACCTCCCTCGGGGTGACTGCAAACACGTCATAAGTCCTTGCCGCAGCCGATAATAGGACGCATGCAGCATTTGACCCGGGCCTCGGCGGCGCTTTTCCTGCTGCTGACGTCCTGCCTATTCGAGACCAAGTATGAGGATCCCTCCCAGCCGGGATTCGTGAACCTGGTCATCAGTCTCAAGGCGAACAGCAATGCCTTGTTCAAGACCGCGTCCGCGGACACCACCTTTACCTTGGATACCCTCAAGATTCTCCTGAGCGCCTCCGGCGTCTCCACGACCACCTATACCTATCCGATTTCCGTGCGATCGGACACAGGTAACATCGCCGTTTCCCCCAAGATCTATGCCTTGGCGCCCTTGCGGACCTGGACGGCCAGGATCATCGCGCTGGACACCACCTTGAACCCGGGCCAGACCGATACCGTCTATAACGATTCGGTCAGCTTCACCGTGCTACCCGGCGATACCGCCCTGGTGACCAAAACAGCCAACCCGACCTTCTCCATCCTGCGCGCCCGCCTCATTTCCAACAGCCCCGGCTCCCTCACCAACAATGTCAAATGGGTGCGCCTGCGGGTCGATGGAATCGTTCGGGACTCCATGCCGGTCGGTCCCGCCTTGCACGGCGTGAGCTTCGGCAATGGCACCACAGGCAGCGCCGTAGGGGACTCCGGCACCATTCTCCATACCACCAATACCGGGGTCAATTGGTTTCCCAATACCAGCCCCACCTCCCAGAACCTGAACGCGGTGAGTTTTCCCAGCGCCAATGTCGGCTATGCAGTAGGCAATGCCGGCACCGTTTTGAAAACCACCAATGCGACCACTTGGCTGGCACAAACCAGCGGCACCGCGCAGAATCTCAATGGGGCATTTTTCTCCAGCAATAGCGCGGGCTATGCCGTAGGCAATGCCGGAACCATCCGGATCTCGGACGGCACCAACTGGTCGGCGGCCACGAGCGGCACGAGCAATAACCTATACGGCGTCTTCTCTACCAGCAGTTCCATCGGTTATGCGGTCGGCGCAGCCGGAACCATAGTGAAAACCGGAAATAGCGGATCGACCTGGAGCGCCCAGACCAGCGGCACGACCCGGAATTTGTATGCCGTGCATTTCCCCGTATCGGCCACGGGCTTTGCGGTGGGTGATTCCGGCACTATCCTCAAGACCACCAATAGCGGAGGCGCATGGGCAGCCCTGACCAGCGGCACCACCAAAAAACTTTTGGGTGTCTATTTCACCACGGCAACTGCCGGCTGGGCGGTGGGCGAGGGTGGAACAATGCTCAAAACCTCCAATGGAACCGCCTGGTCCCCGGTGGCGACGGGAACCTTGTCGGACTTGTATGCGATTGGGTTCACCTCTAACGAAGCGGCGGCAACAGCCGTGGGCGATGCCGGGAGCATGTTGGTTTCTGCAAGCCTGACCTCCTGGAACCTCCAGCCCATCGGCACCAAGTCCTTCGATATGCTCCTGACCTACAAATACCTGAAGCCGAACGTCTCGCATACCTTGATCCTGGACGCTATCGATACCCTGTCCTCGACCTTGCGCGGCTATCAGGCGACCAAAACCATTACTCTTTCCCCGGGCAAGGACACGACCTTGACGCCCAATTCTTCGCTTACGAAGTGCGGGTATATCACGCCCGCCTGTTCCCCCTGAAAACGCCCTGAATGCAACTCGGCCCGCATTAAGGCATGATTAGTAACTAATCGTTATTGTTGAAACCGCTTTACCTATCCGCCGATTCAATTCAGGGTTCCAGATTGAATCCCTGATTCCAAATTCCTGTATCGCCTTGGCCCCCTCCGTTCGTCCCATAGCCAAGGGGTTTGTATACATGATCCGATACCTGGGGAAGCAGAAAAATGAATCAGGTGACACTTCGCTCCCCCCGAGATTATTTTCGTTGGCCAAATCCTCTTTTCCGTGAGAAGTAAATCCATGACCCGTGATGACCTTTTGCCCATCCTCCTTAAAATCGCCCGAGACGTGATCGGCGATGAGGATTTGGAATTCGGCGCCGAAACCCCGTTTGAAAAGATCGAGGAATGGGATTCCATGAATCACGTCCATATCATCGTGGGCATGGAGGATGCGTTCAACATCCGATTCGACGATGCGGTGCAATTGCAAAGCGTGGTCAAGGTCCAGGATTTGTTGGACATCATCGCTGGGTTGAAGGGGCTGTAATCGGCCTGGTAAAGGTCCGGATCCAAGTCAGAGAAAACCTTGCAGTTCCTTTCCTTTGAATTCCTAATCGCCCTGGCCGGGGTCTTCCTGGCCTACTGGGCTTTTCCTCGAAGGAAATGGCAAAATCTCCTGCTCCTGGGCGCCTCGCTGGGATTGGTCGCCTACCTCAGTCTCTCGGCGCTTCTAATCCTGATCCTATCCACGCTATTGGAATGGTTCCTTGCCCAAAAAATGGGTTCCGCGGCTACCAAACGAGGCAAGTTTCTTTTGCTTTGGACTTCCGTGGGCGTGAACCTGATCCAGTTGGCCTTTTTCAAGTACTCCCATTTCTTCCTCCCGGAAATGACCCGTCTCCTCTCCGGTATCGGCTGGAATACGGGCACCTTGCATATCCTGATGCCCGTCGGCCTTTCCTTCTGGACCTTGCAGAAGATGACTTTGACCTTGGATGTCTTTTATCGTCGGACCGTCCCGGAAAAGAATCCCTTGCTCTGCCTGCTTTTCACCAGTTTCTTTCCCACCTTGCTCTCCGGTCCCATCGAGCATTCGCGCAACCTGCTTCCCCAGTTCCGGAAAACCCGCACTTGGGATTCGCATCGCTTTTCGGAAGGGGTCTGGTTATTCGCCATGGGCGCCTTCCTCAAGGCCGTCATCGCCGACAATGTCGCGGTCTGCGCGGACAGTCTTCTGGGCCCGGGTAGCTCCGGTGTTTCCGTGCTTCTGGGAATGTGGGCCTATGCATTTCAAATCTTCGGCGACTTCGCCGGCTATTCCTATATGGCGCGCGGCTGCGCCAAGTTGATGGGAATCGACGTCACCCAGAATTTCATGGCTCCCTACCTGACCCGGAATCTTTCCGACTTCTGGAAGCACTGGCATATTTCCCTATCGGGATGGCTGAATGAATACATCTTTGTCCCGACCTCCATGAGGCTCCGCCGATGGAGGACCGGAAGCATTCTATTCGCGATCTGGCTGACCTTCATCGCGAGCGGGCTCTGGCATGGGACGGGAACCACCTTTTTCATTTATGGCTGCATCCATGCCTTGGGACTGACCCTTTTCACCTTGAGCAAGAATGGGCGGAAACGTCTGAAGGAGCGGTTGGGCGGGGCCTGGCTGGAATGGTCGGCGGTAATCGTAACCTTCCATTGGGTTTGTCTGGGCTATTTATTTTTCCGGGCGCCCAACCTTTCGGCGGCATTCCTGCAACTAAGGTCATTGTTCCATGTATCCGGGAATAGCATCCAGCCGGCCTTTGACTGGAAAGTACTACTCGGCTCGGGATTAGCGGTATTTTGGTTACAGCTGCAGGTTTCGCGAAGCCGTAACGTTTTTTGGATCTTTGAACGTACGGTTTGGTACAGGATGGCCTTTTATTTGATACTTGGATTTCTACTTTTACGCTTTTACGCGCCTTCGGATCGTTTCATTTACTTCCAATTCTGAAAAGGAAGCAGTCCATTGAACTTCTTGCGATCTGCCTTGCATACCTTTCCAGCGGCTTCGCGCGCAGTCCTATTCGCTTCCTCGGTCAGCGTGCTTTTGCTGGTTGGGATGCGCTGTGGTTTTCATGACAAACGGCCTACCGTTTTCCTCCTGGGGGATTCCGGCATCGGCAATTACCGACTCGATCCCGGCCAACGCTTCCAGGACTTCCTGGAAGGCATGAGTCCCGGGACCAAGGTGGAAAACTGGGCGGAACCGGGAGCCACGCCTTTGGACTTCCTCCTGCAATACAGTCGCGGCACCTTGGTTTCCGGCAAGCCCCAAAGCGTCGTCGCCTTTTCTCCCGACAAGTTTCTGGATGACGATGGAGGGCATCGTTTCGATGAAGGCGGTCTCAACCTGCGCTGGATTCCCTGGAATAAAACCGGCTGGAAGCTCTTTGTCCGCCTGACCCCGAAGGAAAGGAATGTGGCCATCGTCCAGCAGGCGAGCGTGCCTTTCTATGCCGTCGCGGATCTGGGGAAATCCCTGTGGATCCAGTATGTCCAATGGCCCTGGGAACGTTCCCAGATGCGCACCGCCAATGTCGAACGCCGCAAGAAAATCGAAGCGAAATCCATCGAATGCGGCAAAGCCCGGGATACCTTGAAAATCGTCGACGAAAAGGCCTATGCCAAACTCCCCCTGGCCAAGGATGCCGAGTTCCTCCTGACTTCCTTGCGGGAACAGGGAATCGAGACCCGGGTCATCCTGCTGCCCATCGGGAACCCCTCTCTCATCCAGAAGACCTATTCCGCCCATGCCCAGGCGAACCATGACACCCTCAAGGTCAGGATGCGCCATTGGTTGGACGGCCTCGGCCAGGAGTATGTCGATTTCAATTCCCCCGAGGAGATGGTCCATTTCCCGGATTCCACCTGGGATGACATGTCCCATTTGAAATCCCCTTCCGCCTTCTCTTATATCTCGCAGCGAATCCATAAGTCCCTGGCTTCCCCATCGGCCCATATCATGCAGCAGCCCTTGTCCGCGGTCAGTTCGGATTTCCCCGACGACGATATGAGCGTCGGAGATTGACTTGATGCCGGATTTCTCGGCCGCGAACGCAAACCTAGCCAGCCTTTTCTACTCCTCCGCCTCTCGTTCCCCCCTGAGTCCCGCCTTGAGTTGGGATGAAGGCGCGCTGAACTATGCACAGCTCCTGGACCTCGTAGAATCCTTGCGTCCAGCCTTGGTCGCCGAGGCGGCGATTGCCGAAGCGCCGGTGGCTGTCGATGCGGCAGGCTGCGTGGGTATTCTGGCTTATCGCAGCCCCCTGGCTTATGCCGCGGTGCAAGCGATTCTGGCCGAAGGCAAGGCATATGTCCCCCTGAATCCGCTTTTTCCTGCCGCCCGTAATGGATACATCCTCCGCAAGGCGCGCATCACCACATTAATCGTGGGCGAGGAATGCGCGGAAGCCCTGTCGTCCCTGCTACTAGAGTGGCAGGACTGCAAGTTGCCTCTGCGCCTGGTCATCCTGGGGGAAGCCCCGAAGGTGAAAGCCCTGGCCCGAAACGCCTCTGAATCCTTTTCAGAATTAATTAGAACGGTTGAAGTGAACCTCGGTTCCAACCTTTCGCCAACTTCCCTGGCCCCGGTTCCCGTAGACGGAAGCGCCTATGTTCTTTTTACTTCCGGCAGCACCGGCGAGCCCAAGGGCGTACGGGTCCGGCACGATAATGTCTTCTCCTACTTGCGTTCCTTCCTATCCCTCTATCCCATCTATCCGGAAGATCGCATCTCCCAAACCTTCGACCTGACCTTCGACGTCAGCGTGCACGATCAATTCATCACCTGGGCCGTGGGTGCCACCATGGTGGTCTTCCCGGACAAGTCCCTGTTCTCGCCTCTGGTCTATGCCGCGTCGCAGAAACTGACCGTATGGTTCTCGGTGCCGGCCCGCGCGGCCTTCCTGGAAAGCGCCCGCCTGGTGGTTCCGGGCGCGCTGCCGGATGTGCGCCTGAGCCTGTTCGCGGGGGAAAAACTCACCTGGCGGACTTGCGAAATCTGGAAACGGATCGCGCCCAACAGCCGCCTCTTCAACCTCTACGGACCCACCGAAGCCACGGTTGCTTTCACCCATTTTGAAATGCCGGCGGACTTCCCGGAGGCGCGCGCCTACCAGGGCGGCATTCCCATCGGCCGGGCTTGGCCGGGTCAACGCATCGAAGTGCGCCGCGCGGACGGATCCCTTTGCCCTACGGGCGAGGTCGGCGGATTATGGCTTGCGGGGGATCAGGTCGCGCCCGGATACTTGGACGAGCCCGAGAAGACCGCGGAGCGTTTCATCC
>DAINDC010000025.1:0-23406 GCA_036732085.1 Fibrobacterota bacterium
TATCCGCCGCGCAGTTGAGGAAGTAGATCTCGAAGCGGTTCAGGAATTCCAGCGCCAGGCCGATGCCCAGCTTGCGGCCGTATTCCGCCACGGGACGCAGGCTGTCCAGGCCCCAATTCCATTCGTCCTTGGTGGGGCCGATGCCCGTGAACTCGCCGAGCGCCGCATAGAGGGGGCCGACGAGCAGCTGCATGCCTCCGGCCTCGCAGCAGTCCAGCACCTTCTTCAGGTTCTCGACGCCGCGCTTGCGGTTGGCCGCATCCGGGCTGATGGGATTGGTGTCCTTGCCGCAGATCGTCACCGCGGTGCGTTCCAGGCCCAAGGCATCGAGCCGCCGCCCCAGGGCCGCGAACTTGCCCGGTTGCGCATCGAAGATCGGGATCTCCACGCCGTCGTAGCCCATTCCCTTCAGGCGTTCCAGGATGGGCAGGTATTTCTCGTCGAGGACGCTGTCGGTCCAGAGGAGCATGTTCAAGGAAAATTTCATGTCGGCACCTTTATGCGGAAGGCTGGGCTGGGGCCGGTTTCTGGGAGCCCGGATGATCCCTAGAAGGTATAGCGGAGTCCCGATTCCTGCCGGAGCAAATAGTTTTCCTTGGAGGACTTTGGTATTTCCGGGGTTTAAATGCGTACCGAGGCCCGCAACCCGCGTGCGAACCCTTGGCCGCGCCTCCCCGGCTTGCCAGGATGGGTGAAGGTGGATAAGTTGCAAACCAGGGTTACCTATGATTGAAGCCATCCTCAACCCCTGGCCCTGGTACGTATCCGGGCCGCTGATCGGTCTGACCGTCCCCCTGCTTCTGCTGGTAGGCGGCAAGAACCTGGGCATCAGTTCCAGCTTCCGGCATATCTGCGCGGCCGTGCTTCCCGGGACCAAGCTGAAGTACCTCAGGGAGTACGATTGGCGCAAGGAGTCCTGGAATCTTTTCTTCGTGGCCGGGCTCGCCCTGGGCGGATTCGCGGCCACGCGCCTGCTCTCGGCCAAAGTAACTCCGCTGCTACCTCCCGAAATCCATACCTTCGCCGGAGCCCTGCAATTGCTGGGCGGGGGATTCCTGGTGGGTTTCGGGACCCGGTACGCGATGGGCTGCACGTCCGGCCATAGCATCATGGGGCTTTCCAACCTGCAGAAGGCCAGCCTGGTGGCCACCCTCGCCTTCTTTGCAGGGGGCTTGACCGCGGCGCTCGCGCACCGTCTGCTCGGATTGGGAGGCTAGGTTGGGCAATCTGAAATTCCTTCTCATCGGAACCTATTTCGGCCTGGTGCTCACCAAGGCGCAGGTCATCTCGTGGTACAAGATCCGGAACATGTTCTTTTTCCGCGAACCGGATCTCTATCTCATCATCGGCTCGGCCGTGCTGGTGGGCATGCTCTCCGTTTTCCTCGTCCGGAAATTCCATCCGAAAACCCTCGCGGGCACCCCCCTGGACATCCCCGGGAAGCCCTTGACGCGCGGCACCTATATCGGCGGGTTCCTGTTTGGATTGGGCTGGTTCATCACGGGCACGTGCCCGGGTCCGATATACGCGCAGTTGGGTTCGGGCGAGTTCTGGGCCCTGTTCACCTTGGCCGGCGCGTTGCTCGGGGCCTATACATTCGCGCGGGTCAAATCGAAGTTGCCCTGAAATCCTTATCGAAACTCCGTCTGCCTCTCCGGGGAAGCGTCATTCAAAGGATGAATCCGATGCCTACGAATGCGGTCGGCCCGCTGCCTTCGAGCAAATCCATGGCCAGCTTATCCTCTCCCACGGGCCCGGTACCGGAAAGGTCGCGCCAGTTTCTCCCCCCTAATTGTTGGGAGTAGCCAATCCCGGGCCTCAGCAGAAAATGGCCGAAGCGGATTTCGATTCCGCCGATCAGGTTCGCGAAATTGGTCGGATCGACCGCCATCTGGAAATCATAGTGATGGTTGAGCCCGTTCCGCTTCACATTCAGGCTCATGCTCAAATCATCCTGGCCCCATCCCGCCGCATGTTCATACGCCGCGCCGATATAAGGATGGATCTGGTACCTTTCCAGGAAAAAGCACCGGACTCCCAGCCCAAATCTCCAGTTGGAAATTCCGAATCCTCCCCCGGCATCGATGGCCAATTGTGGAGCGGCATAATAAGTCGCGGTCAAGCCCGCTATGCTCGCCAGGCTGTTCATGCCGATTTCCATCCCCGCTCCCACCGTCGGCTCGTGCTCATGGTTATCGGCCGGTGGACTTCCCAATGCGAACCCGTTGCACAGAAGCAAAAAGCCCAGCCATACATATCGCATACTCTTCCTTTTCCGGATTTCTCCATCAACCAGGGCGTTATCAAGAACTTGGCGCTACGGTAAGATAGCTAGGGATGCGGGCCTTACGTATTCCTCTGGACAAAATGCTAGAATTCCAATCCATGCGGTTCACCTTCCCCTCGCCCCTCGCAGCCGTCATCTTCGATATGGACGGATTGCTCCTGGATACCGAGACGCTGAACAAGGAATCCATCTTCGCGACCTGCGGGGAACTGGGCTTCGCGATGACGGACGATCTGCTCCTGAGCCTGGTCGGATGTCCCGAGGATGCGAGCGATGCGAAACTGGTCCTCCATTTCGGTCAAGCTTTCCCGCTTCGGGATTTCCATTCGATCAACCGCTTCCGTTTCGCGCAACTCAGCTCCGGCGGCATTCCGCTGCGGCCGGGCGCCTTGGAAATCCTGGTGTTCCTCAAGTCACGGGGCATTCCCCGGGCGGTGGCCACCTCGACCGATCGCGAATCCGCGCGCAAGCACCTGCGGGAATCGGGCCTGCACCCTCTCCTCGACGCGATCGTGACGCGGACGGACGTAACCTACGGGAAACCCCACCCCGAGTCCTACCTGAAGGCCGCCCGCTCCTTGGGCGTCGCGCCTGCGGGCTGCCTGGCGCTGGAGGATTCCCATAACGGCGTGCGCGCGGCCGCCGCCGCGGGGATGGCGACCATCATGGTCCCGGACTTGCTTCCTCCCACCGGGGAAATCCGTGCCCTATGCATCGGGGTGGCCGAAAGCCTTTCCCATGTCCTCGCGGAACTGGCGCGATAACCCGAAGGATTTATGGCAGACAAGCACAAATGGACTTTCTTCCGCGCGGGCGGATTCGATCAGGTGAAGCTCGAATCGGGCGCCGATCTGATGAACCTGGCCAACCTGGATCAAAAGCTCTGGGTGGCCTTGGCCTGCCCCACCATCGGCCTGGAAATCGATCCGCGCACCTTGGCCCTGATAGACACCGATGGCAACGGGCGCGTGCGGGCGGGCGAGCTGATCGCCGCGGTCCAGTTCGCGGGCGCCAATCTCAAGAATCCGGACGATCTGCTCAAGGGGGACTCCGAGCTGCCCCTGGCCTCGATCAATGACGCCACGCCGGAAGGCAGGACCTTGCTGTCCTCCGCGCGGCATATCCTGATCAATATCGGCAAACCGGACGCCGCCGCGATTTCCAACGCGGACGTAGCCGACAAGACACGTATCTTCGCGGATACGGCATTCAACGGGGACGGCGTGATCACCCGGCTTTCCGCGGCCGACGAGCCCATGCGCCAGGTCATCGGCGAGATCATCGACTGCCTCGGGAGCGATCCCGATCTCTCCGGCCAGCCCGGCATCGGAGCCGGGAAAATCGCGGCCTTCTTTTCCGAGGCGAAGGCCTTCGCGGATTGGCATGCGCAAGCGGAGTCGGATGCCGGGAATGTCTTCCCGCTGGGCCCGGAGAGGACCGTCGCCGCGGTCGCGGCCATCGCCGCCCTCAAGCCCAAGGTGGACGATTATTTCGGCCGCTGCCGGTTGGCCGCCTATGATCCGCGCGCTGAAAAGATGTTGAACCGCCAGGAAGAGGAATACCTGGCCTTGGCCGCCAAGGACCTGAGCATCACCGCCGCGGAGATGGCCGCCTTTCCCCTGGCCCGCGTGGCCGCGGACCGTCCGCTGCATTTGCAGGGCGCGGTCAACCCCGCGCATGCCCTGGCCCTTATGACCTTGGTCGAGGCCGCCCTCGAACCCCTCCTTGGATCGGGACCTGGAACGGGAACGCGGTCGCCGGCAGCCAGGGAAACCCTGACGCATGCGGATTGGCTGACCGTGCTCGCCAAGATCGCGCCCTACCAGGCCTGGGAGGCGCAAAAGGCCGGGCAGCCCGTCGAGAAGCTGGGCCTGCCGAGAGTCGCCGCCATCCTGGCTTCGGACGCCCAGGCGGCCTTGGAGGGTTTGCTGGCCAAGGACAAGGCCCTGGAAGCGGAGACCGCCAATATCGATCAGGTCGAGAGGCTGGTGCATTATTATCGGGACCTGGCCCTGCTCTGCACCAACTTCGTCAACTTCAAGGATTTCTACGACGGCACCGATCCGGCCGTCTTCCAATGCGGCACTTTGTACCTCGACCAGCGCGCCTGCCATCTCTGCCTGCGCGTGGACGACATGGCCAAGCATGCCGTAATGGCCGGGCTCGCGGGCGCCTACCTGGCCTACCTGGATTGCTTCCGGAAAGGCACGGCGGAGAAACTGCAGATCGTGGCCGCGTTCACGGCCGGGGACGGCGACAACCTGATGGTGGGGCGCAACGGGCTCTTCTACGATCGCCAGGGCCGGGACTGGGACGCCACCATCGTGAAAATCGTCGACAACCCGATCAGCATCCGGGAGGCCTTCTGGTCGCCCTATAAGAAATTCGTGCGCTACCTCGAGGAGCAGGTGACCAAGCGCGCCGCCGCCGCGGACGCCAAGGCCCATAGTAACCTGGCTGCTACGGCCACTACGGCCACTACGGCCGTGAACGTCGACACGGTCAAGCCGCCGGAGGCCAAGAAGATGGACGTGGGCACGGGGGCCGCCATCGGCGTGGCCGCAGGGGCCATCGGGACTTTCGCAACCGCCCTGATCGGCTATGCGACCGGGATATTCAAACTGGGCATCCTGCCCACCCTCGGCGCCGTGCTCGGCCTGCTATTCCTCATCTCCATGCCCTCCGTGATAATGGCCTATATCAAGCTCCGCAAGCGCAACCTGGGCCCCATCCTGGACGCGAACGGCTGGGCCGTGAACGCCCGCGCCAAGATCAACGTCCCCTTCGGCGCCACCTTGAGCAGCGTGGCCAAGCTGCCTCCGGGCTCAAAGCGCGACTCGAGCGATCCCTATGCCGAGAAGGGGTTTCCCTGGAAGCCTTTGCTGGTTTTGTTGCTGATCGGTTACGGCGCCTATCGGTTGTACGCCGGCTCCTTCGATCCGATCTTGCCGGAGGCGATGCGCTCGACCACTTGGCTGTGGAGGTGGGCGCCGACGAAAATTCCCTGACCCGGGGCCGCACGCCGGAATTTATTTTATCAAGGATGGCTTCCTTATCATGGTCGGCCTCCTTCCCCCTTCCTGCAACGATAGCCTTACCAGCAACGAGGTGCGCGCATGGCAAATGAGAAGAATTTGACCAAGGCGGACGATTTCGATCCGGAGGTCCTGTCCCTTTTCGACAAGTACGTGCACGGGATCATCGACCGGCACGCTTTCCTGCGGGAGGCGGCCCGCTTCGCCGTGGGCACCATGACCGCGGCCGGGCTGCTGGATGCGCTCAGCCCCAGGTTCGCGCAGGCCCAGAAGGTGGCGGTGGACGATCCGCGCATCGACATCGGCCATATCGAATTCGATTCGCCCCAAGGGTACGGTCAGGTGCGCGCCTACCGGGTCAAGCCCGCCCAGGCTTCCGGGAAATTGCCGGTGGTGCTGGTGGTGCATGAAAACCGCGGCCTCAATCCCCATATCGAGGACATCGCCCGGCGCCTGGCCCTGGAGAACTTCATCGCCATCGCCCCCGACGCGCTCACCCGGCTCGGCGGGTATCCGGGCGATGAGGATGCCGCACGGGAGCTTTTTGCAAAACTGGATCAGGACAAGACCCGGGAGGACTTCCTGGCTTCCGCCCGCTTCGCCAAGGCTTTACCGGATGGTAATGGAAAGTTGGGCGCGGTCGGCTTTTGCTGGGGCGGCGGCATGGTGAATTTCCTGGCCACCCGCGTGCCGGGCCTGGATGCCGCGGTGGCATTCTACGGTATGGCCCCGCCGCTCGCGGACGTGGCGCGGATCAAGGCCGCCCTGCAGCTCCATTTCGCCGGCAGCGACGAACGGATCAACGCTTCCTGGCCGGCCTATGAGAAGGCCTTGGTAACATCCAAGATACGGTACGAGGCGTTTACCTATCCCGGAACGCAACACGGTTTCAACAACGATACCACGCCGCGCTTCGACGAGGCGGCCGCGAAATCGGCCTGGCGGCGTACCGTCGATTTTTTAAATCGGACCTTGCGGAAATAAGCTCAGCGGATGTCCATCGACCCGAACCTGAATCCTAGTGAAGACGAAGGACGAGGACGTACGACTATCGATCGGGCTACTCTTCAAGCTCCAAGGATGCCGGAAGTCCTCCGCATCCACCCATGCATTCAGGAGCAACAGGCGTTTGCCCACCGCATCGGTTCCCCAGGCCTCGACCCGATGTTTTCCCGTCCGCAATTCCGGTCCGAGGCGGAAAGTCTGTCCCCCGATGTTCCACAAGGCCAGGTTCGCGCTCACTTTCCCGTCCCCATGGATCGCATTACCCGGATCCAGGCCATAGGTGATTTTCACCCGGACCTGTGCGCTGTCTTCCCGGATGAAGGGGTTTCGATAGGTGAGGAGAATGGTTTCGCCATCTTCGGCCTGCAGCCGATTGTCCCCCGGTATTTTTTGCGGGGCATGCCATTGGAAGGGCTTCGAACCGGTCCAGGTGGAGTCCTTACGGTTCCCTTCGGAATTCCAGACCGTCTCGATATCCGCTTGGGCGACCGCGGCCATGCCTTGCGTTTTGATGACGATGTCAAAGGAGTCCAAATCCGCGGCGGTGGTCAGGGCATATCGAACGGCTGAATCCGCGCCCGTGAAAGGCAGCCCCAGCAGATTGACGGCCTGGTCCTTGGCATTAAAGACGATCAGCTTGGCAACATCCCGGCATGCCTCCGAGAGCCCGATGGCATAAGGCCCCGTCAAGGCGCGGTCGATCTTGAAGTGCAGATCCTGGATGCCGGCTCCGAATCCATATTCGGTATGGATGAAGATATCATTCGGACCTTTGGCCAACTCCAACGGGCCGGACATCGACAAGGCATAACCATTCACGTCCAAGGTTTTCCGGTGTTGAAATCCCTCCAGCCGGAACGCGAGGGAATCACTGAGATTTTGAATCACGGTCAGGGTCGGCATTGCTTGAGGGAAGATCCGCTTATTCAAATCGTCGGTAAGCAACTTGGCCAGTAGACTGGCATCGTCGATATGAAAAAAGAGGCCGCCCGTCTTTTCCGAAATGTCCTGCATGTCCTTGTAGTTGCCCGCATTGGACCCGAGGAAAAGACTGTAGACCGTGGGCAAGCTGTCCCAGAAGGTCTTATAGGTATATGGATCGCCGTCCGGCAGATGCGGGTAATTGGGCCGGCCGTCCGAAATGAAAATGATGACCTGTCCCTGCCTGGGCTTGACCGAACTTTTCAGCAATTCCATTGCGGCTCGGAAGGCCGCGGTATAATTGGTCTGCCCATCTTGCTCCATCACGATGGAGCTCTTGATGCCGCCCTTGGTTGCGGCCGTCAGGGGCAACAAGGTCTCGGACTTCGACTGGGCCATTTCGGAAAAGGTAACGACACCCACCTTCATTCCCTTGCCGCCCTTCACCAGCGCAGTGTCCAGAAAGGCTTGCAAGGCCGGTCCCCGCAGGCGATGCGGGTCGCCGCTGATGCAGCCGGGATCGCTCGTTTCCTTATCCGGGAACTCGCACCAGCGCGGAATGCCTGCCACCGTCTGCACGCTGTCCATGGAACCGGTATTGTCCATGATAAGAACGATGTCCGGCGCGTTCGTATAATGGCTGGAGCTGTCGCAAATCTGAAAGCCATCCCTTTGGATGGCGGCGACCTCCGTCGGAACCAAGAGCGTGGTTCCTTCGATGGTACTTTCATCCAGGCACTTCGGGGCCGGCTTCGCTTCGCAGATACGGCCCGACGGCACGGAGGATTGCGCCTTGGAGGGCGAGGGAAGGCCGCATAGCATCGCCACGATGGCGGCGCCAAGTGGAAGGCCGATCCGAATGGCAGTATCGCGCATATTACCCCTGGGTTTAACTTCGGCGGATATGAAAATCCGCTCCAACCAAGGGAAATATAGCCAAGCGGCCGATGGGAAAACTTCAAGCCATGGATGAATCAGGCGGAATCTCTACCGCCGAGCCGACCCCGCAGGGCCTGGGCTTGCAGCTTCAATTCGCTTTTCGTGATGCGGCCATGGCTCGCATGCCAGACGCACCCGGAGCCCCAGAAGAGCAGCACCTGGGGCGATTCGTGCCTGACCAGGGCCAGGCTTTCGATCTCATCGGATGCGGCGCGCGCCTCGATCACGTCGACCCGATAATACCCGAAGCCGGGAGCTTCGCCGTCCATAAAGTCCTGAAACTCCTTGATTGCCCGGGAGCTGATGCCGCACTGGGTGCTGTGCTTGTAGATGAAGACGGGACTGCTTCCGGAAGCGGCCACCGCTTCCTGGGCCTGTTTCGCCGTGGTCAGTCGTTGCGGAGCGTTCATCCGCATAAAGTATTAAATTCAGGATCGTAGGATCACCAACCCACAGGAGCCAACCATGCCCATTCCCAAAGCCGGCGACCCAGCCCCGCTCTTCACGCTCGCGACCGAGACAGGCGAGAGCGTTTCCCTCGCAACTATGGGCAGCAAGCCCGTGGTGCTCTTCTTCTATCCCAAGGACGATACTCCCGGATGCACCGTCGAATGCAAGGAGTTCCGCGATGCGCGCGCGCAATTCCTGGACAAGGCCCATGTCTTCGGCATCAGCCCGGACGATATGGCCAGCCATCAGGCCTTCCGGGACAAGTACGCCTTGAATTTCCCGCTGCTCTCGGACCCCGGTCATGCCATCGCGGAAAAATACGGGGTATGGGGCATGAAGCCAAGCGGCAAGGAAGGCATCTTCCGGACGACCTTCATCCTCCGCGACGGCAAGATCGCGCGCGTCTTCGAGTCGGTGAAACCGGAAGGCCATGCCTCCGAAGTGCTGACCGCATTGTAAAGACTAGCATGGCCCGGCCACGCCTCCGAAGTGCTGACCGCATTGTAGGGCATGGACCGGCCATGCGGCGGAAGTACTGGCCGCCTTGTAAGGCTTAGCGTGGCCCGGCCACGCCTCCGAAGTTCTGTCAGCCTTGTAAGGACTAGCATCGCCCGGCCGCTTCGCAGCCTGCGACCGCGCATTCAGCCGTATAAATTCCAGCCCAGGCGCGCGATCAGCGCCACCACCACGGCCAGGAAGACCCTGCGGATCCAAAGGTTTCCGGAAGCCATGGCCATCCGGCTGCCCGCCAAGCCTCCCAACAGGTTGCAGCAGGCCATGGGCAAGGCGAGGCGCCAGATGACCGCGCCGGCCGCGGCGAACCACAGCAGGGCGCCCAGATTGGACATCCCGTTTATGAACTTGGCCGCCGCCGAGGCGCGCAGGAAGTCGCGCCCGAAGACGGCGATGAGGGCGAGTACCAGTAGGCTTCCCGTGCCCGGCCCCAGGAAGCCGTCGTAGAACCCCAGTAGCACACCGGTTACGGCCGCGGCCGCGGGCTGCCACCGGTAGGGAATCCCGGGCGCTTCCCGCGCGCCCAGAGCCGGACGCCACCACGTATAGGCCGCCATGATGACGAGCACGCAGAGGAGGGCGGGCCGCACCAGGGCCGGATCGAGATGGTCGAGGCGGGTCACGTAGCGTGCGCCCAACCAGGAGGCCGGCAAGGCCATGGCCATGGCGGGAAGGAGGATGCGCCAGGGCAGGACGATGCGTCGCGAATAGGCGGTGGCCGCCGCCGCGGTGCCGGCCAGGGAGGAGCATTTGGTGGTGGCCAGCACCGCCGTGACGGGCGCGCCCGGAAGCAGGAGCAGCAGGGCGGGCGTGGTGATGAGGCCGCCGCCCCCGGCTACGGCATCAATGCATCCGGCCCCGAAGGCGGCCGCCAGCAGGAGGGCGAAGCTCAGCTTGTCCAAAGGGAGGTTCCCTATCGGTTCCATTCAAGGGCCCCATTCAAGGCGATGCTTCAACGGCGCCGCTAGTAACATTCGTGTTACCCAAGGTAACCTTGGCGCTACCTAGGGAATCGCCGCGGGTTTTCGCCTCCTTGGGCTCCGCCCCTTTCCGGGACAGCTCCACGCGCTTCTCCACCACGGCCTTGACCGCCAAGGTGATCAGGGCCAGGAAGCACAGGAGCGAGGCGGCCGAGAAGGCCTGCACGTAATTGTATTCGTTGTATAGGATTTCCACCTGCAAAGGCAAGGTGGTGGTCATGCCGCGGATATGGCCGGAGACGACCGAGACCGCGCCGAACTCGCCCATGGCGCGGGCATTGGTCAGGATCACGCCGTAGAGCAGGCCCCATTTGATATTGGGCAGGGTCACATGCCAGAAGGTCTGCCAGCCGCTGGCGCCCAAGGTGCGCGCCGCCTCCTCTTCCTCCTTGCCCTGCTCTTCCATCAGCGGAATCAGCTCGCGGGCCACCATGGGGAAGGTGATGAAGATGGTGGCGAGAAGGATGCCGGGGATGGCGAATATGATCTTGATGTCATGCGCGTCCAACCAGGGGCCGAACCAGCCCTGCTTGCCGAAGAGCAGCACGAAGACCAGGCCCGAGACCACGGGCGAGACCGCGAAGGGCAGATCGATCAGGGACGTCAGCACGCTCTTGCCCCAGAATTCGAACTTGGCGATGGCCCAGGCGGCGGCCACTCCGAAGGTGAGATTGAGGGGCACGGCGACGGCGGCGATGAGCAAGGTCAACCGAATCGAGAACAAAGTGTCCGGGTCCGCGAAGGAATGCAGATAGGCACCGATGCCGTTCTCGAGCGCGCTCGCGAAAACGGTGAGGAGCGGGACGAAAAGCAGGAGGAACAGGTAGATGAGGGCGATGCCGATCAGGATCCACTGGAACCAGCGCGGCTCATTGGTGGCGGCCTGCTTGGTGTCCAGACGGCGCAGTTTCACCGGCTTGTCCGGGGAGGCTGGCGGAGAGGCTGGATCGGTCTTATCGTGCATGAAAGTCATAATTCTTTACTCGGTGGAGCCCAGGCAAGGCATGGCATATCGCATATTGCATACCGCATCAGCGCGGGCGCGAAGCCTTTCCCGCCCATTTCTGGAGAAGGTTCACGCCCAGGAGCAGGGTAAAGGACAGGACCAGCATGATGGCGGCCACGCCCGTGGCGCCCGCATAGTCGTATTGCTCCAGCTTGCTGACGATGATCAGCGGGACGATTTCCGTTTTCATCGGCATGTTACCGGAGATGAAAATGACGGAGCCGTATTCGCCCAAGGCGCGCGCGAATGCCAGGGACACGCCGGTCACCAAGGAAGGCATCAGGGCGGGGAAGATCACCTTGGTGAAGATTTGCAGGCGGCTGGCTCCCAGCGAGGTCGCGGCCTCTTCCACTTCCTTGTCGAGATCCTCGAGCACGGGTTGCACGGTGCGGACCACGAAGGGCAGGCCGATGAAGATGAGGGCCAAGGTGACGCCGAGCTGGGTATAGGCGACATGGATGCCGAGCGGCTCCAGCCGGGATCCGATCCAACCGGTGGACGAATAGACCGCGCAGAGCGAGATGCCGGCTACGGCCGTGGGCAAGGCGAAGGGCAGGTCGACCATGGAGTCGAGGAAACCGCGGCCCGGGAACTTGTAGCGGACCAGCACCCAGGCTACCAGGAGGCCGAAGGCGCCGTTGAGCAGGGCGGCCTCGCCCGAAGCCAGGAAGCTGAGCCGGAAGGCCATCAGCACCTGACGATCGGTGACGATGGACAGGAACTGCGCCCAGGTGAGATTGGAGGCCTTGAGGAAGGTGGCGGAAAGCGGGATCAAGACCACCAGGCTCAGGTAGAGCATGGTGAATCCCAAGGTCAGCCCGAATCCGGGAATGACGCTGGGATGCTTTTTCTTTCTGCTGGTAGCGGTGGTGTTACCCCCGCGCCCATCCGTCGTCACCGCTCCGCCTGTCGTCACCGCTCCGCCTGTCGTCACCGCTCCGCCTGTCGGCACCGCTCCGCCTGTCGGCACTGCATCGCCCATGGCCTACCGGGAAGCCTTGACCATCTGGTCGTAGACGCCGCCGTCGGAGAAGTGGGTCTTCTGCGCGGCCTGCCAGCCGTGGAAGGCCTCGTCGATGGTGAACAGGGCCACCTTCGGGAATTGGGCCGCGTATTTGGCCGCCACCTTGGCGGAGCGGGGCCGGTAGAAGTTGCGCGCCACGATTTCCTGGCCCTCATCGGAATAGAGGTATTCCAGATAGGCCTTGGCCGCCTTGCCATTGCCATGCTTGTTCGCCACGCGATCGATCACGGCCACGGGCGGTTCGGCCAGGATGCTCACCGAAGGCGTCACCACTTCTATCCCGCTCTTGGTCAATTTCTTCACCGCGAGCAGGGCTTCGTTCTCCCAGGAGATGGCCACGTCGCCGATGCCGCGCTGCACGAAGGTGGTCGTGGATCCGCGGGCGCCGGCGTCGAGCACGGAAACGTTCTTATACAGCCTGGCCACGAAGTCCCGGGCCTTGGCGGAATCGTTGTTATTGCGTTTGAGCGCGTAGCCCCAGGCCGCCAGGTAGTTCCAGCGCGCCCCCCCGGAGGTCTTGGGGTTGGGCGTGATGACATTGATGCCGGGTTTCACCAGGTCGTCCCAATCCTTGATGCCCTTGGGATTGCCCTTGCGCACCAGGAAGACTATGGTCGAAGTATAGGGCGTGCTATTGTCGGGCAGGAGGCTCTGCCAATTCTTGGGCAGGAGCTGCGCCTTCTCGGCGATGGCGTCGATATCATAGGCGAGCGCCAAGGTCACGATATCCGCGTCCAACCCGTCGATGACGGAGCGGGCCTGCTTGCCGGATCCGCCATGGGACTGGGAAATGGAAACGTCCTGTCCCGTCTCGGACTTCCAATGCGCGGCGAAGGCCTTGTTATAATCCTCGTACAACTCCCGGGTGGGATCGTAGGAGACGTTCAGCAACTTGACGGAGCCGGCTTTGGCCGGGACGGCGAACAGGGCGGATAAGGCGGCCAGCGACAGGGCCACGGAAAGGCCAAGGAATTTGAGGTAGGATGGAGTCTTCATGATATTTCCCTTTTAGATATAAGTTGTCTTTGGAGTTTGATCAAAAGGCGGTCTGGATGCGGCTGAAGAAAACTTTTTCCTCGGGCCGATCGCCGCCGGCAGCGGCTCCACCCTTGAATTCCGTCCAGGCATAATCGGCGGACCATTTGAAGTTGCGGGACAGGTACCAGTTGAAGCCGCCGGACCAGGTGGTGGCTTCATGGGCTGATTTGGCGGGGTCGGCGAAGGTGGGGAAGACGGCATCATCCACCTGGAGGTTGGAAATCCGGGCCGCCAATTCCAGGGTCCCGAGCCCGGATTCGGTCGAGCTTGCAAGCGAAACGGGATGGCGCGGCTTCACTCCCTTGAAGGAGGGCGACTCGCCGGTCACCACATAGGATACCGTTGCCTGCCAGGCTCGGGAGGTGAGATCCTGCACCGAGGCGAGGTTCGCACCGCCCTTGGCGTATTCCTGGGTCGAGGCGACATACTCGCCCGAAAGGCCTAACGGCCCATAGTACCAATAGCCTTGCGGATTGATGCGGTAGCCATTCCCGAAGGCGCGCACGGTGCCGGAGTCGCCGGAGACGGCCGCCGTATTGCTGACCACCTTGGTCGCCGCATTGTATGCAACCGCGGAAGCCTTGTCCGCCACGGCGCGATAGGCGAAGAAGGTCTGCTGGCCTTCGGTCTTATAGGTCGGCACGTCCGGCGTGGTGAAGTCGCCTTCCCTATGCCCCCAGCCCGCCGCGAAGCCGATGCCGAAGTTGCGCACCGCTTCGATACCGCCGGTCTTGAAGGGCAAGGCGAAGACGCGGCCGAGGATATCCTTGTCGTCATTGAAGTCCACGTCGCGCGAGGTTCCGTCCACGGCGCCGTTGAACACGCCCACGTAATAGCTGTAGGACTCCTCATGCAAATCGCCGAGCAGGGAAATCCCCAGATCGTAATTGGGCGTGAGCGAAGTGGGATGGGCGAACTCGACGATCTCCATATCCTGGCTGGATTGGATGCGTTCCAGGCCGATGGGAGTCTTGGACTTGCCCACGCGCAGCCGCGCTGCCGGCCAGAATGCGATTTCCGAATACGCATCCAGGATGGACGGCGTGCCCGCGAATTCGGACATGATGCGGAAGTTGTAATACTTGGATACGGTGCCTTCCAGGACGGGGCGCACGCGCCGGAGCAGCAAGGTATTGGGCAGCTTGTTGGCGCCGTCGTCGAAAAAATATCGGCCGTCGGTATGCTGGAAGAATTTGATCCGGAGCACATCCTCCTTATCGGCGGACCGGAGGCTGAAGCCGTCCTTGCCGGCGGTCACGGTGGCATTCTCGCTTTTCTTCTTTTCATCTTCTTCGTCGCGAAGTTCCAGCTTCCGCTCCAGGATGCGCAGCTTCTGATCGACATTTTCCAAGGTGACGCTGTCCCCTCCCGCCACGGAATCGGCCGCGGCTTGCGAGTGCGCGGCGGAAGGGATCATCAGGGCCGGGAAGAAGGCGAAGGCCGCCGATATTTTTTTGAAAGAAGGGAACATGGTGAACTCCTGTTTTCAGTCCCTTTGGGTTTTCCGATCGGCGCCTGACGCGATTGTGTTTGGTTGCTTGCGCCTCCGGTCTTCCGGTCGGCAATCGAAAATCTTTCCCCGTTCGTTCTTCAATTTTTAAAAGACCGGATCTTCTCCTTGCGGTCGATCTGGATGAGCCGGTAATCCTGGATGATCAGTTCCACCGAACCATAGCGCAGACCGCGCAGGGCCTCGACTACGGGGGCCAAATCCGCGACCGTCCAGCCCTTGCGGACCTCGCCTTCCCCTGATTTGCCGGACTCTTCCTGGGTTTTCATAAGTATACCTATAGACTTTATATGTTTAGCTTCAAAATAAAAGGCCCACCTAGAAACTTAGATGAAGTACATCAGGGAGGCCTCGTCGGACTCGGAGGCTTCGATGGCCACCAAGGTTTCCAAGGTCGTCCCGTCCAGTATCTCCGCGGTTACGTCGCGCACCTTCTTCATCACGCGCCGGATGCCGCAATGCGCGAAGTCCACGCACTCCTCGCATTTCTCGAAAGCGGTCACGCTCACGCAGGGAACCAAGGCCAGCGGGCCGTTGAACACCCTCACGATATGGCCCACCAGGATCTGCTCCGGCTCCTTGGCCAGGAAATATCCGCCGCCCTTGCCCTGCCGGCTCTTGAGGATGCGCAGGTTCTTCAGCTCCAAAAGGATCTGCTCCAGGAACTTGCGCGGCAGGTTCTGCGACTCGGCGATATCGCCAATCAGCACGGGGCCCTTTTCCTTGGCCTTCGCCAGGTAGACCAAGGCCTTGAGGGCATATTTCGCGCGCATCGAAAGCATAACCTATTATCCCTATAGGTTTAATAATATTTCGATGGAACGGTTTCGTCAAGGGAGGTGAGGGGAAAAGAAGGGTGGGGCCGCCCAAAAGGGGCGGCTGGGTCTATCTGGCAGGGCATTCAATGCCGCTTCACTGCGGTCCCCACGGAACCAGGATTCCTCCCAGTGCTTCGCTTACCCTTCGAGGCCGTCGAATAAAGCCGTGGAGAGATACCGTTCTCCCGCATCGGGCAGGATGACCACTATGGTCTTGCCCTTATAAGCCTCCTGCCGCGCGAGCCGTACCGCCGCCGCCACCGCCGCGCCGGAGGAGATGCCCGCGAGGATGCCTTCCTCCTTGGCCAGCCTGCGCGCGAACTCGATGGCCTCCAGGCTTTCCACCTGCTCGACCTTGTCTATCATGGTCAGATCGAGGACGTCGGGGATGAAGCCCGCGCCGATGCCCTGGATCTTATGCGGGCCCGGTTTCAATTCGAGGCCGGCCCGCTTCTGGGTGAGCACGGGGCTTTCCTTCGGCTCCACCGCCACCGTTTCGATCTGCTTGCCGCGGAGGTTCTTGAAATACCGGGACACGCCGGTGAGGGTGCCGCCCGTGCCCACGCCCGAGACCAGCACATCCACCTGTCCCACCGCGTCGCGCCAAATCTCCGGGCCCGTGGTCGTTTCATGGATGGCGGGGTTGGCGGGATTCTTGAACTGCTGCGGCAGGAAGAATTCCTCCGGCGCCGAGGCGGCGATTTCCTCCGCGCGCTGGATGGCGCCGCGCATGCCTTCGCCGCCCGGAGTCAGCACCAGTTGGGCTCCCAGGATGGCCATCACCTTGCGTCGTTCCACGCTCATGGTTTCCGGCATGGTAAGGATGAGCGGATAGCCGCGCGTCGCCGCCACGAAGGCGAGGGCGATGCCGGTATTGCCGCTGGTGGGTTCCACGATGCGGCTGCCGGGCTTCAGTTGGCCGCGCCGCTCGGCGTCGTTGATCATGGCGGATCCGATGCGGTCCTTCACCGAGTAGGCGGGATTGCGCCCCTCGACCTTGGCCAATACCGTGGCTTTGGCGCCTCCGGTGATCCGGTTCAGGCGGACCAAGGGCGTATTGCCGATGGACATGACGTTGTCCGAAAAGAAGCGGTGCATGCCGTTACCTTTTTGCATATCAGACCCTTTCCAAGGCTTGCAGTAAATCGGACTCGATATCGCGGTAATCCTCGATGCCCACGGAGAGCCGCACGAAATCCTCGCTGACTCCGGCGGAGAGCCGCTCCGCGCGCGTAAGCTGCGAATGCGTGGTGGAAGCCGGATGGATGGCCAGGCTCTTGGCATCGCCGACATTGGCCAGGTGGGAAAACAATTTCAGGGAGTTGATGAATTTCCGGCCCGCATCGGCCCCGCCCTTGAGCCCGAAACCCATTATCCCACCGAAGAGGCCGCGGTGGAAATATTTCTTGGCGACGGAATAGGACGGATGGGTTTCCAGGCCGGGATAGTTGACCCATTTCACCTTCGGATGGGTGGACAGGAAGCGGGCGGTTTGCAGGGCGTTCTCGCTATGGCGCTGCATGCGCAGGTGCAGGGTCTCCACGCCCTGGATGAGTTGCCAGGCGTTGAACGGGGAGATGCAGGCGCCCATGTCGCGCAGTCCCTGCACGCGCGCCTTGAGGATATAGGCGATGTTGACGCCGCCGAAGGGCGCAAAGTTCCCGAAGGTCTCCCAGTAATTGAGGCCGTGGTAGCTGGGGTCCGGGGAGGTAACCGAGGAGTGACGTCCCTGGTTCCAGGCGAACTTCCCCGAGTCGATGATGAGCCCGCCCAGCGAGGTCCCGTGCCCGCCGATGAACTTGGTGGCCGAGTGGATGATGACATCCGCGCCATGGTCGAAGGGCCGCAGCAGGTACGGGGTCGCCAAGGTATTGTCGACGAACAAGGGAAGGCCCTCGGCATGGGCGAGGGCGGCCACCGCCTGGAAGTCGGGGGTGTCGAGCTTGGGGTTTCCCAAGGATTCGGCATAGATGAGCTTGGTCCTGGAATTGATGGCCGCCTGGAATTCCTCCGGGCGGGAGGGATCCACAAAGCGCACCTTTATCCCCAGCTTGGGCAAGGTATAGCGGAACAGGTTATAGGTGCCGCCATACAGGCTCGCGGAGGAGATGATCTCGTCGCCGGCCTCGCAGATATTGAGGATGGCCAAGGTCTCGGCCGCCTGTCCGGAGGCGACGGCCAGGCCCGCCACTCCGCCCTCTAGGGCCGCCACGCGCTTTTCCAGCACATCGGTGGTGGGGTTCATGAGGCGGGTGTAGATATTCCCGAATTGCTGCAGGCCGAAAAGGGACGCAGCGTGATCGGTGTCGTCGAAAGTGAAGGACGTGGTCTGATACAGGGGGACCGCTCGGGAATGCGTGGCGGGATCGGGGACCTGGCCCTCGTGCAGGGCGATCGTTCCGAATTGATGGCTCATGGGTTTTCCTTTGCTGCGTGGGCTTCCGGAGATCTACTATGGAATTCGTTCCCGGGAGGCCCGGAACTTTTGCCATTTTTACGCAAGGAAAGACTGAAGCCGCGGTCCTTCAGCGCGATGGCCCGGAAGGGCTTTCCGAAGCCGGCCGCCTCACGTCACCCGGAGTCCGGAGAGGTCCCGGGAACCGTCCTATCACCCGCGTGACTTGAGGTACGCTTCGCACTCGGCGATGATCTCCCGGCGCACGCCGGCCTTGGATCGGGCCAATTGCTTGATGTCGATGAGCGGCACATTGCGGACGTTGATGAGCGGGCGGAGCAGGGAAACGGGGACGTTGCACGGGCTCTGCAGTAACGCCAAGGGTACCTCCCGGTTGGCGAACCCGGAAGTCAGCTCGCGCGACTTGGCGATCTTGGAGAGGATGGCCACGGATCGGCTGGTGGCGGCGATGAAGGCCACGAGCCCGGGCCGCTGGAAGACCTTGGGATTGCTGAGCAGGCCCTCGAGGATCGAGTCGCGGGTGATGTTCTGGGTGATCACGGCCTTCATGTCCAGCGAACCTTCGTCCACGCCCTTGAGGAAGGTCTTGGTCAGGAGATCGCGGCCCACCCAGGCGGGATAGGACTTGAGCCCGAAATTGCCGACGATGCGCGTGCCCGCGGCCTTGGCGCCGCTGCCGGAAAGGGCCGGGAGCAGGACGCGGGCGGAATCCCCGGCCTCCACCGAGAACTCGCCATCATGATAGCTGTCCATCGCCATGGCCATCCAGTCGAGCGGACCGCCTTTCTCCTTGGTGGCGCCGTTGGCTTCGTAGGTCCAGCGGCACAAGGTGGAGAGCGCGATCAGATCCAGGGTCGGGATTTTCTTCTCCCTCTGGATCCGGATGAGGCCGGCCAGCCTGGAAAGGGAGGCGGACTTGGAGATCTTCTTCAGCCATTTGTCGAAGGCCGACTCCTTCATATGCGCCTCGAAGCTCAGGATCTTGAGGCCCACCGGCTCGTTGTTCTCCTGGCGCTTGGCCAGGTCGATGCCTTCATGCACGGCCTCGTCATAGATGCGCAGGCGCGGAAGGATGCGGGCCATGGTCTTGAGGTTGTAAGGATCGGTATTCTCGGACAGCCAGTTCACGCGATCGCGCAGGGCTTCGGCTTCGGATCCGATGAGGACCACCAAGGACGTGCGCTCCGGGCCGGTGATGGGCTCCGCATTGATGAGGCGCTTGAACGCGCTGCGGACCTCGGCCAATCCGGCCTCCATCAGGGCGCGGTCCCGATCGAACATCCACTCGGTCCGGTCCGCCAGATCCATTTCCGTATCCGTGAGCGGCGAGCCGGCCTTGGCGCGCATCCACAGGCGCTTGAGGCGGCGGACTTGCAAGGCGCGGGTCCCGATCTGCCGGTCCGGCACGCCGATGTCGAAGAAAAAAAACAGGAGGCGCTCCACCATCTTCTGGGGCGGGCTGGATTTGAAGAAGATATCGAGCAGCTCGTCGGGAGCGTGCTTCTCCTCCTTCCCCTTGAAGAAGTCGGACAATTTCTGGGCGCCCAGATCGAAATCCTGGAGCCACTGCAAGGTGGACTCAAAATGATTCCATGGTATCGGCAAGCCCATACGGCCATTGTACCACGCTGCGCCTATTCCATTCACGGCGGAAGCCGCCCCGCGCTCCCGGCTTAGGTTGCTAATTTACCCTTCATGGACAGTTCCAGAAAAATCGTCTTGACCGGC
The DNA here is from genome assembly GCA_036732085.1 of Fibrobacterota bacterium. Lineage (GTDB taxonomy): Bacteria > Fibrobacterota > Fibrobacteria > UBA11236 > UBA11236 > Chersky-265. The sequence goes on from DAINDC010000025.1 coordinate 19,671, forward strand.
GGCGGCACCGCCGGCCACGTCATCCCGAATCTGGCCTTGTTGCCGCGCCTGTTCGCGGAAGGCTGGGAGGTCGATTATATCGGATCCGCTACCGGCATCGAGAAGCGGCTGGTCGAGGCGCGGGGAATTCCTTTTCATGGCATTCCGTCAGGGAAACTCCGGCGTTACTTCGACTGGAGGAACTTCACCGATCCGTTTCGGGTGGTCTGGGGCGTATTCAAGGCCTGGAGCCTGCTGGGCGCCCTGCGGCCCAGGCTGCTCTTCTCCAAGGGCGGCTTCGTGGCCGTGCCCGTGGTCCTGGCGGCGCGGCTGCGGGGCATCCCCGTCATCATCCATGAAAGCGATCTCACTCCCGGCCTGGCCAACCGCCTATCCATTCCCTGCGCGCGCATCGTCTGCGCCAGCTTCGAGGAGACGGCCGGGCACTTGCCTCCGCAAAAGGCCGTGGTAACGGGCGCGCCCATCCGCGCGGAACTCTTCGAGGGCGATAAGGCCAAGGGCGAGGCCTTCCTCCGTTTCCCCCCGGCCCTGGATCCGTTCATCATCAAACCGATCTTGCTCATCGTGGGCGGCAGTCTCGGCTCCCGGATCCTCAATCAGGCCGTGCGCGCCATCCTGCCCGCCCTCCTGGAACGCTTCCGCGTGGCGCATATCTGCGGCCAGGGCGGTCTCGACTCCGCGGAGGAGGCGACTCCCGGTTACCGCCAATTCGAATACATCGGCGCCGAACTTCCGGATGTCCTCGCCGCCGCCGACCTCATCCTGTCGCGCTCCGGATCCAATGCCATCTTCGAGTTCCTGGCCTTGCAGAAGCCGCATCTCCTGGTGCCCTTGTCGCGGGCCGCTTCCCGCGGGGATCAAATCCTGAACGCGGAAGCCTTCGCCGCCAAGGGTTACAGCCGCGTGCTGGCGGAGGAGGATCTCGGCGAAGGCAAACTCCTGCGGGAGTTGGACGCCCTGCGCGTGAATGCGGAGATGTACCGGCAGGCCATGCGTTACAGCCCCTTCCGGGACGGCGCCGAGAAAGTGATGGAGGAGATCCGCAAGTTCGCCGGGGGCGAACCGTTGACCGAAGGCAAACCGTTCGCTGGGGGCAAACCTTCCTCCGGAGGTCGATCGTCCGCCGGAGACGAATCCTCCCCCGCGCAAGCGCCGACCGCGTCCTCGCCATCGCAGCCTTGACGCGTCGATTTCCGGGGCCCTGGAATCCGCGCCGGCGATAAGCTACCATTTCCAGGACCATGGAAATCCTCAAAACCTTCGTCGATATCTTCCTCCATCTGGACACCCATCTGGCCCAGGTGGTCGGCGACTACGGGGTCTGGACCTATGCCCTGCTCTTCCTGATCGTCTTCTGCGAAACCGGCCTGGTGGTCACGCCCATCCTGCCCGGGGACTCGCTCCTGTTCGCTGCGGGATCTTTGGCGGCCCTGGGCTCCCTTCAGGTAACCTATCTGTTACCCCTGCTCGCGGCCGCCTGCCTCCTCGGGGATCTGGTCAACTATTCCGTAGGCCGATTCCTGGGCGCGCGGCTCTTCCAAGGGGGGAACTCGCGGTTCCTGAAGCGCGAATACCTGGAACGCACCCAGGAGTTTTACGCGAAGCACGGGCCCAAGACCATCATCATGGCCCGGTTCGTCCCCATCGTCCGCACCTTCGCGCCCTTCGTGGCCGGAATGGGCAGCATGCGCTTCGCCAAATACATCTCCTTCTGCATCGCCGGCGCCCTCCTCTGGGTCGGCCTCTGCATCCTGGCCGGCTACCTGTTCGGCAATATCCCCATCGTCAAGAAGAACTTCACCGTGGTCATCCTGGCCATCATCTTCATTTCCATCCTGCCGGGCCTCATCGGCTTCCTGCGCTCCCGCCGCGCCCGCATCGCGGCCTGAGCTAATCGCGGCCTGAATCCCCCGCGGCCCGCCCCTGCGATGCCGGGAGCCATCCCTCCCGATCGGAACGGCATGCGCGCGAGGCGAGAATGCTATATTTCCACGCGTGAACAAACCCATCCGATACGAAGACCGCGGCGCCTCGGCCGACAAAGGGGAAGTGCATAAGGCCATCGCCGGCGAACACCCGGGACTCTATCCCGGAGCCTTCTGCAAGGTCCTTCCGGATACCTTGACCGGCAGCCCGGAACATTGCCTGCTCATCCATGCGGACGGAGCCGGCACCAAATCCATCCTCGCCTACCTGCATTGGAAGGAGACCGGCGATCTCTCCGCCTTCCGCGGCCTGGCCCAGGACTCTTTGGTGATGAACATCGACGATCTCGCCTGCGTGGGCGTGTTCGGGCCCATGCTCCTGTCCAATACCATCGGCCGCAATGCCAAGCTCATTCCCGGCGATGCCATCGCGGAAATCATCGGCGGCTACCGGGAGTGCATCGCCATGCTTGCCGGCCACGGCATCCAGGTGGAAAGCGGCGGCGGCGAAACCGCCGATCTCGGCGACGTGGTGCGGACCTTGGTGGTGGATTCGACCTTGGTGGCCCGCGCGCGACGCCTCGATTTGATCACGGGCGAGAAATTACGTCCCGGTCTGGTCATCGTGGGACTGTACTCCGGCGGCCAAGCCGCCTACGAGACCCGCGAGAACTCGGGCCTCGGCAGCAATGGCTACACCATGCTCCGCCATGAATTCCTATCGGCCCATTACAAATCGGCCTATCCCGAGGTCTTCGCTCCCGAAATCGCCGCGCTGGCCTATACCGGCAAGCATCGCATGTCGGATCCCCTTCCGGGCGCGAACGGCATGACCGTGGGCCAGGCTCTGCTCTCGCCGACCCGCACCTACACGCCCGTCCTGAAAAAAGTCCTGGAACAGGTCGGCCCGCAGGTCGCCGCCATCTTCCACAATACCGGAGGCGGCCAGACCAAATGCCTGCGCTTCGGTCAGGGCCTCACCTATGTGAAAGACTCGCTCTTCGCGCCGCCGCCCATGTTCCGGATCCTTTACGAGAATCCCGCTCTCTCCCGCCGCGAGCTCTACCGCACCCTGAACATGGGGCATCGGATGGAAGTAGTCTGCGAGAAGGCGGCCGCGCCCGCGGTCATCGCCGCATCCCGGTCCTTCGGCATCGACGCCCAGGTGGTGGGGCGGACCGAGGCTTCGGGGGGCGCCAATCGGTTGGTGCTCAAGGACGGCGAAGCCGAATATACCTACGAATTATGATGCTCTAGATTGGAGCGCCGATGCCGGGGCATCGTGGTCTACTTCAGTATGCTCCAATGCCCGGGGCATCGAGGACGGCCCTAGTAAGCGCCGATTCCCTTGATGCAGCTGGTGACGGTCTTTGCGAGCAGCACCATGTCCAACAGGAAGCTTTGGTTGTTGATATAGTACATGTCGTAATCCATGTTCTCATGGATGGCGATCTTACGGTCGGCGCTGATCTGCCAGAGGCCGGTGATGCCGGGCTTGACGTTGAGGCGCTGGCGATGCAGGTCATTGTACTGGTCGACGATGAAGGGCATTTCCGGGCGCGGGCCGACGAGGCTCATGTCGCCCTTGATGACATTGAAAAGCTGGGGCAGTTCGTCGAGCGAGCTGCGGCGCAGGAACCGGCCGATGGGCGTGATGCGCGGATCATTGCCGCTTTGGGGCGTGATGGCGTATACGGGCGAGTCCACCTTCATGGAGCGGAACTTGAAGAAGCGGAAGCGGCGGCCGTTCTGACCCACGCGTTTCTGGATGAAGAAGACGGGCCCTTTGCTGGTGGCCTTCACAATCAAGG
>DAINDC010000025.1:23416-24892 GCA_036732085.1 Fibrobacterota bacterium
GATGAGCAGGGGGCTGAGGCCGATCACGAGCAGGACGGAAGCGATCATATCGAATAGCCGTTTGGCCACCCGCGTCTTGAAGGAGTATTTGGGTTCGGCCATCCCGATGAGGGGGATGCCTTCCACTTCCGTTATCTTTACCCGTTGGATGACGATGTCGTAGAGCGAGGGGACGATTTGGAACTCGCAGCCGGTTTCGCGGCAGACATTCATAATGTCCACGACTACCTTGGAAGGGACCTGGGGCAGGGCGATGAAGAGCTTGGTGGCCCCGGTGGCGCGAATGGTCTCCCGGAGGTTGGAGAACCCGCCCAGGACGGGCGCTCCCATCACGGCCTTGCCGGTCAAGGATCCATTGTCGTCAATGAAGCCGGCCACGTGGTAACCGAGCTTCGGGGACTGCTTGAACTTTTCCATCAGCTTGCGGCCCACCACGCCGGCCCCGTAAATCAGGGCCGTGGTCTCGACGAAGCCCTTGCGGCGGAGGTAGTTGTTGAACTTGAAGAAACCATAACGCTGCACGAGCATGAAGACCAGCAGGCAGCTCCACGTCAGGACGAAAACCCCGCGGCTGAAGTAAAGCTGCTGTGCCAGGAAGAGGATGCCTAAGGTGAAGAGGCAGGCTTTCCCCCAAGTCTTCAGGATGAGCTCGAACTCGCGGACGTTCATCAGGCTGCGATGCGCTTGGTAGAGGCCGTGGACTTCCAGTCCCACCAAGGTGGTGATCAAAGTCACGCCGACGAAGGAGTAATACCGGTTGAGCGATTCGGGTTCGTAGAGGTCGATGGCGATTATGGGACCGATGAGGGTCCACAGCCAATAGGCTGCAAAGAAGCTCAGGACTATGGTCGCGACGTCCGCGAGCACTTGGATGGCCGTGAGGATCTGCTGGTAATGGACGAAGGTCTTGACTCTCGCTGCGGCCGGCTGGGCGATGCTCATGGTGCTCGCGCAGCGGGCCCTCTCGACGCCGGTCCGACACGTCCGCCGCGATGTGCGTTCCATCCGCGGCGAGCTCGAGCTCTCGGACGGCACACGCGAGGAGCTGACGCGCGAGCTTCTCGTCGCCGCACCCGAGACGGCGATGCGTCTCCTGGCCGCCGCAACGATCCTCCTCGCGGTCGCCCTGGTCGCGCTCCGAATCTAGAGTGAACAGTGTGCTCGTGTGGATCCTGGCAGGCAGCCTCGGCGGAGCCGTCCTTCTGGCGGCCGCACTCTGGTTCGCGCTCACCCGCGCTCGCACACGCGCCACCGCTTCCGACGAGCTCGTCGCAGCGGCGCGGAAACGGCTTCGCGAGACGGTCGAGGAGGAGACGGCACAACACGCCGAGGAGATCCGGCGCGTCCTTGCGCGGGAGCGGGCCGAGTCGGTCTCCGCGCTCGCGGCAGAGGAACGGAAGCTCGCAGACACCCACCGCGGCGAGTTCGCCGCTCGCGAGCGCCGCGCCGGCGAGCTCCTCGCCGCCACACTCGCCG
>DAINDC010000026.1:0-15796 GCA_036732085.1 Fibrobacterota bacterium
AATGGGTAACCTAGGAGTGACTCCGCTTTCTTGCTCACGAAGGTATGCGCCCTGGTGGATCCGTCCGCTTCCCAAAGGATTCCGTCGATGGAGTCGATAAGTCCCATATAGAATTCCCTGGACTGCCGGAGCGCGTCCTGCGCGAGCCACTTTTCGGTGATGTCCCGCAAGACCTTGCAGTAGCCTAGCACATTCCCGTTCCGATCGAGGATCGAGGTCAGGACGCCGGATGCGAAAAACCGGCTGCCATCCTTGCGGACATGCCAGCGCTCGTCCTCGACGCGTCCCTGGGCCTTGGCAATCTCCAGCACCTTGAGGGGTTCATCGTTCCCCCTTTCATCGCTGGGGAAAAAAATGGAGAAATGCCGACCGATGATTTCCTCTTCCGAATATCCCAGGACTTTTTCGGCCCCTTCGCTCCAGGTGGTCACATTGCCTTTCGGGTCAAGCAGGATAAAGGCATAGTCCCGGGCGGCGTCCAGTATGAAATTGACCTTGTTCTCTTCCTGGGCGATCTTGATTTCACGGTTCTTGAGCGAAGTGATATCGTGCCATTCGATCAGTTTCCCCGCTTCGGAACTGGAAAGATGGAGTTCCTTCACGAAGACATCCACCCAAATCGAATCGCCCTCCCCACGCCGGATCCGGAATTCGCCGTGCGAGCCGGGTGTCTTGCATTCCAGCAATAGCCTAACGGCCCCGGCATCCTGCGGGTCCAACAATTCCTCCGCCTTGCGGCCCATCAATTCGCTTTCCGGGATTCCCAGCAGAGACCCCAAGGCGGCACTGCAATAGGCGATGGTATTGTCCGCTTTCACGAAAGCGATGCCTTCGGAGGTTCCTTCCAAAAAGGATTTGAAAAGCCCGCTTTCGGAAAAACCCTTTTCATCGGGTGGGTGGTTGGTCCGATCGGCTTCTTCACTCGCTCTTTCCATCATCGTACTTCCATTGGAGGGGTAAGGGAGCGGGGGACATTCGCGTGGCCTGGGTGTCCGGTTGCGCGCTAAGCGCATGGACGCGATTGTTTTCCCTTAAAATAAATTTTCACCGTCCGGTAAACCACGGATACCGGGGGCGAATGTCTATTTTGATTCCATGATCCTTAAATCCGCTAAAGCTATTGTCGGTTACTTCCGGAAGGACCTTTGGAAAATCCGGGTCCGGGATTTGCCCGGCCCCAAAGGGCACCTCCTTAAGCTGTTCAAGATCGCCGTGCTCTCGACGCGAGCTTTCCTGGAAGATCGGGTGAGCATCCGCGCATCGGCCCTCACCTTGTATACCTTGCTCTCCATCGTGCCGGTCATGGCCTTGTTGTTCGGCATCGCCAAGGGTTTCGGCCTGGAGACCAGGCTGGAAGACTGGTTGCTCGCCCAATTCCCGGAGCAGCAGGCGCTGATGGAACAGGCCGTGGTCTTCGCGCGCCGCATGTTGAACGATACGCAGGGCGGCGTGGTGGCTGGAGCGGGCGTCGCCTTCCTCCTTTACACCGTAGTCTCGACCATCGGGAATATCGAATCGGCCTTCAACTATATCTGGTCCATCGCCAAGGCCCGGTCCATCGGAAGGAAGCTGAGCGATTATCTCTCGCTGATGCTGATTGGCCCCTTCCTGGCCTTGGGAGCCAGCGGCCTCAATGTGTATATCGCGACCCTTGTAAACAAAGCCGCCGCAGTAACTCCCCTGGCGAGCCTGGTAAGCCCATTGGCGCGGATGGCCCTGGGTCTCAGTCCCATTTTCCTGCTTTGGCTTTTGTTCTCCTTCCTTTACATCTTCCTGCCGAATACCAAGGTGCGCGTCTTGTCCGGCCTCCTTGGAGGCGCCGTGGCCGCGGTGGCTTATCAGATCACCCAGACCTTGTATATCGATTTGCAGGTGGGGGTTTCCAAGGCCAACGCAATTTATGGCAGCTTCGCGGCCCTGCCGCTTTTCCTTATCTGGCTTCAGCTCAGTTGGAATATCGTGCTGTTCGGGGCGGAATGGACCAACCTCCACCAGAATTTCGAAAGCTATGAAAAGGAGGAAAGGCAGCCGACACCGAGCTTCAGGACCCTCAAGCGATTGTCCCTGGGCATAACCCAATTCGTAACGAATCGCTTCCTGGGGAATGTGGAACCGCCCCATGCGGCCCTCATGGCCGAGCAGTTGCGGGTGCCGGCCCGAATTTTGAACGATATCCTGGACAAGTTGATCCAGGCGCGGATCCTGGTTGAAACCGCAAGCAAGCAGGACCAGGATACGACCTACCTTCCGGCCCGGGATCCGAGGCAGATTTCACCTGCGCTTATTTTCAAGGCTTTGGAGAACCTGGGAGAGGAAGTGGAAGGCGGGGAAGGGGAAGCGGCTCTGGAGCGCTTTACGCCCTTGCTGGAGGCCTTTGACGAGTGTCTGGATAAGCATCCCGGGAACAAGCCCTTGGATTCGGTATAAGGGTTCGGAAGCTTGACGCGGGTTTGAAGTTGCGGGAGGTCCGATAAAAAAAGGCGGATTCGGTCGACCGCTCCGCCTCGTAGATTCCCCTGTAAGCTATTGGGCGTTTCGTTAGGTCGTCTTCTTGCAGGCGGTCTTGGCCGATTTTTCCTTTTCCTTGGCTTCCTTGATGCAGGCGCTGCGGCTGTCCTTGGGTTTGGCCTTGCAACTCTTGATTTCCATCCGATATTCCGCCCGGGCCTGTCTCATGCAGCTTTTCTTTTGGGCGCCCCAGGCGCCGCTGGAAATCATCAGGCCCGCCAGCAGCAGTCCGGAATATTTGAAACTCGTCATAGTAGCCTCCTTGTCAATGGGTTTGGTGGTGATGGGGTCCAGTCCAGATAAACACGGATTTTCCGACCCACCAGGTCAATCCCATAATTTCTTGAGAGCCGTAGGGAAGTTCGCGCCGATGTCGTCGATTTCCCCTTTGGAGACATGTTTTTTCAGGATCGTGAATACGGCCCGCACCAATCGTTCCGGATCCAAGATATCCTCCCTGGGGAAGTAGACGGGAATCCGGGCCAGGAATTCCTCGAGCTTCCGGTCCTTGATGGGGAGGAGGCTGGGATTCCAGGTTTCGAAATAAACGCCGCGGATCAGCAAAGGCAATTGGTTGGCGAGATTGGAAGCTTCCTGCAGGGGAAGCCGGTCGCGCAGCACGTGCAGAACGGCCCGCAAGGTCTGGAAGGCGAAGTGGCGGTTTTCCGTGCCCAATTCCTCTTCGAGTTCTTTCAGCCATTCATTTGTTTTTTGAACTGTCTTTTCGATCACATCCAAACTGGTATCGGTGGCGGACATGCCTTCCTCCTTGACGATAGGTGAGCGGCCCTCCTTGTAAGTTAAATTCCGGACCGAAGGAAAGTGTATGCCTATTTACTTTGCGATGGGAATCGCCGGAAGGCGAGATCAGGTCAGGAGGGTTTCCTTGCCGTCGGAAAGGATTAGGGCTTCGCCGTCCCGCAAGGTCTTGTAAGGCATGCCATGATCGACGAGATATTGTACGACGAATTCGATCTGGGGAGAGGAGGGATGCTTGCAGCGATAGTGCGGGGCCAGCGAAAAGTCCAGGATACCCAGGCCCTCCCAGAGCACGTCGGCGGAATAGCCAATCGGAACGGCCAAGGGATTGCTGACCAGTTCGACGCCATGCAGGGAAGGGCCCAAGACGGCAATGCCTCCGCTATAGCCGCCATAGACGAGGGCATCCCGTCGCAAAAGGTCCACGATCAATTCGTCGAAACCACTTTGCCGCATGGCCCTGCGCAGCACGAAGGGATTGCCGCCGCGGACCCAGACCAGGTCCGTGGATTCCAATAAGGTCCGAAGGTCCGGGCGGACGAAGACGTCCGGGCGGACGAAGACGTCCGGGCGGACGAAGACGTCCGGGTTTCCCCGATGGTCCCTGAAATAATCGCGGAGGTCCAGTTCATCCGCCAGAAAGCCCAGACTCCGCAAGGCCCTGAGTTCCCTTTCCAGACGCGGCTTGCGAATCTCAATGGCGGATAGATCGCAAGCATTGGCGATCACCAAGGCCCGTTTTTTTTCCGCGGCCAATTCCACGAGTTTTTGCGGTTGATTGCCGAGCCGGAACGAGGAAATGTAGAGCCTCATGCGCGGACGCTCCCGTACAAGATTGAGGGACAAAGGATTCCGACACGATTCCGCGCCCCCGCCGGATTCAGAATTCGCCGGTGGCGCCGGTCAATCCATAAGCTACCAATTCCATCGTGAATTCCTTATCGGTGCCGCTCCCGCGCAGGGTATCGCCAAGTACTGCATCTATTATGATGACGTCAATGATTGGTTCCAGGACAAGATAGGCCTGGCTTCGCAACTGGGCGCGGTCCAATCCTTCATCGAAGCGGAGGTCGGTAAGGAAACGGATCCCAATCTGGCCAAGGCCATCGCCGGCAATCTGGATCCCGTGGGCGGGAACTTTTTCAAGAAGACCGTGCCCTGGGCCTATATGGACATCGAGGGCCAGAAATCCCTCTTGGACGATCAGAGCCTGCTAAATATCAAGGATGCCTTGGACTTGGCCGGGGTCTTGGCCGATATCGCCGTGAATGGAGCCGCCTCCAGCCAAATCCTGCGCGATCCGCATTCCTGGGACAATTATATCGCGAACCATGCGCAGGAGATCGTGCGGTGGATCGCATGAAGCCCTCCTTCGGCTGCTTGGGGATTTGGTTGACCGTTATCATCTGGGCAGGTCCGGCCCTGGGCAAGGACAAACCGGTCGCTGAGGCGGGATTGAAAAGCGCGGTCGCGCCCCTGCGCGCGGTGGCTGGCGGCTGGCCGGCCATGCCATAGATGTTTCGACCGATGCGTCCAAACGGGAAAAGGACAAGCGCCTCAAGGGCGCGTTCCTGTTCGTCAAGAACGTGGCCAATGGATATATCCGGCGCCATCTGGATTCCGCGCGCCAGGAGACGGTGTTGCGGCCGCTGGATGATTTCGAGAATACCGAAATCTCCGTTTCCTGTGGGGCCGTCAAGGCCGGCCTCATTTACGCGGATGAGCCCCACTTTCTGCTCAATCGGCAATTCCAAATCATCCCTTTTTTGTTCTAATCAATTAACATTGACGTAACACTATCAATCCGGACGAGGTTGGCGAGTATGTCCAAATGAAAATCAAAAGCAATGACTTCCTTGTTTCCAACGGCAAGAAGCTAAACCTGGATAAGTGGCCCACGCGGATAAAGCCTTATTACCGATCGGCCGCGCACTTCGACGAGCTGTTCGGGGAAAGCACCCACAAGCTTTCGTCCTTGCAGCGTCTGTTATTCGCCTCAGGTGGGCATTCCCTGCTCGTGATATTCCAAGCCATGGACGCGGCCGGGAAGGACAGCGCCATCCGGCATATCTTTACCGGAATCGATCCGCATGGATGCCTGGTCCACAGTTTCAAGTTGCCGAGCGCCCAGGAGCTCAAGCATGATTTCCTCTGGCGGACCACCTGCCTGCTTCCGGAACGCGGCATGATCGGCGTTTTCAACCGTTCCTATTATGAGGAAGTCCTGGTGGTGCGCGTGCATCCGGAATATCTCAAGAATCAGGGAATCCCTCCGGACCTGTACGATGTCCGAACCATTTGGAAGGAGCGTTTCGAATCCATCGTCAATTCGGAAAAACATCTCCGTCGCAACGGGACCCGCATCCTCAAATTCTACCTCCACCTGTCCAAGGAAGAGCAGCGCAAACGCCTGCTGGCGCGTCTCGACGTCCCCGATAAGAATTGGAAGTTCAATTTCGGCGATATCGAAGAACGGAAGCTTTGGAAGGATTATATGCGGGCCTACGAGGAGGCCATCGGCGCGACCAGCAAGTCCGATGCGCCCTGGCATATCATTCCCGCCGATGACAAGAAGAACGCGCGCCTGATTATTTCCGAAATCATCGTCGAAACCATGCAAGAACTTAAAATGAGTTACCCGATCCTGGGACAGGAACGTCAGAAAGAACTGGAAGAGATCCGAAATCTGCTCGCTAAATAAATCCGGGCCATTGGCGTGAATATCGTTCCCTGTCACCACGGTTCGTGGTGTTTACGGAAACCGGGCGGGGCATTACCTTTTCGCGTTACCGAGGCCTCCCCACTGGTTTTCGGCCGTTCAGGTTTTTCGAAACCGTTTTTTCGAAAACCATCGTAGACAATTGCGTTCCGTCAAATTGTGAACATCATTTTAAATGAGGCCCAGTATGCAAAAAGGTTTTAACGCGCTTGCCTTGGTTATTTCCTTGTGGGGAGCGGCTCAGGCCGCGCCTCTCGATCCGCCTGGATCGCTTTCGCCCGAAGATGGTGCCATCTCCCAGTCGATTAATCCGATCCTGCAGTGGACCGCATCACCCGCCGCCCTTTCCTACCATATCCAGGTTTCCACCAATGCGGATTTCACGGCGCCGATCCGCAATGACTCGGATTTCACAGAAATCTTCCGCTCGGCAGGTCCGCTCAATAACAATACCAAGTACTACTGGCATGTCCGGGCCAAGAATGCCACTGGCGTGGGCGCCTATACCGTCGCGAGAAGCTTCACCACCATAGTCGAAGCGCCCGCCATGGCCACCTTGGCCTCCCCGGCCACGGCTGCGATGAACGTCCTCTTGGCCCCCGTTCTGCTTTGGCATAAGCAGGCGGACGTGAGCAGTTATCGGATCCAAATTTCCACCGCTGCCAACTTCAGCGCCGTGGTCAGGGATGATTCCGTTTCCGATACCACTTGGACTCCGGCCGCCCTGGCGAATAATACGACTTACTACTGGCATGTGCGCGCCAAGAACATCGGTGGAGCGGGCGCCTATTCCGTCACCTGGTCCTTCACCACCCTGCCGCCGGTGCCAGCCCTGCTGCTTCCCGCGGACAAGGCCGCCGAACTTTCGCTTCCGGTGACCTTCACCTGGCATAAGGCCGATCGCGCGGCGACCTATCGCTTGCAGATTTCCACCACGGTAGGATTTGCCGCCCTGGTTATCGACACCTTGGTCACGGCGGATACATTGGTAATCGTCAAAGGCCTGCAATTTGCGCAGACCTATTTTTGGCATGTCCGGGCCAGTAACCCGGGTGGAAACACCGCCTATACCGAACCACGCGCCTTCTCGACTCTGGAAGCGCCGCCCATCCCGCTGCTCGCCGCTCCAGCCGACGCCGCCGTTGACCTGCCGGTTAGCCTCAAGCTTTTTTGGAATAAGGCAGCCCGCGCTGCCGGCTACAAGTTGCAAGTTTCCACCGTGGCCAACTTCGCCACCACCCTGTTCAGCGATACCTTGTCCGATACGGCCAAGCTGATAGGACCTCTGGCCAATAAGACGAATTATTACTGGCGCGTCAATGCCAGGAATGCCGCCGGAACGAGCGAGTATTCGGCCGTTAGGAAATTCACCACCATAGTGCTCATCGTGCCTCCCGCTCCCGTGCTGGTTTCACCGGCGGATGGCGTCACCGGCATCTCGCCCAGCCCCGTCTTGAAATGGCATCCCTCGGAACGGGCCGCGGGTTATCGCGTCCAGGTTTCCACTTCGCCCACCTTCGCTACCTTGGCCTTCCAGGATACGACCGACACGGACACGACCCGCGTGGTAGGTCCGCTGGGCAATGAGGATGTTTTCTATTGGAGGGTAAGCGCCAAGAATGCCGCCGGCGCGGGCGTCTTTTCCGAAATCCGCAGTTTCACGACGGTGGTGGGAGCGGCCGCCGATCCCGTGGCAATCTTTCCCGCGGACAATGCCAGCGCGGTCCCCGCCAACGTGACCATGGTCTGGAGCGAATCCAAGAACGCCGATACCTATCGCCTGCAGGTTTCCACGCATGCCGATTTTTCCGCCCCCGTGGTCGATGACTCGACCGGGAACGACACCACCCGGACCGTGGGTCCGCTCGTCCCTGGGACGGTCTATTATTGGCATGTCCGCGCCAATAATGCGGCCGGAGTAAGCGCGTATACCTCCGTGCGGAAGTTCACCGTCATCCTGGACGCCCCGGTCATTCCTACCTTGGTGGCTCCGGCGGACAATGCTGAAAATCAGAAGTTGAATGTCACCCTCAAGTGGAATGCCGTATCCAAAGCCCTGTCCTATCGCCTGCAGGTTTCTACCACGGCGACCTTCTCCTCCGTGGTCCTGAATGATTCTTCGTTGACCGATACCACCAAGGCCATAGGCGATCTCAAGGCCGGCACGATTTATTTCTGGCGCGTGCTTGCGAAGAATGCCGGCGGCATAAGCGCATTTTCCGAGATCCGCAGTTTCCGCACCGAGCCGGTTACTTCGCTTCGAAAGCTGGGAGGAGCCGTTGTGGACGCCATTGCGGTCCTGCCTGGCTCGAACCTTCGTAACGGTCTGATGCTGGAGGTTTCCGTTTCCAAACCTTCCCGGGTGCACCTTACCTTGATCAATCCCATCAATGGAAAATCATCGGTAATGTTGGATCAGGATTTGGACTCGGGAACCTATCGAATCCCGGTTGCTTTGGCTTCCAAGTCGAGTGGCCTTTTCGTGATTCGCATGGAGGCTGGCGCCTTCCACAAGTCACAAGAGGTATTCATCCCTTAGTTGCTGGAACTTATAAGGCGACTCTCGCCGTCAAACCCAAATTCCATGCGAACCGTTTGGCACTGGTCACCGGGATTTTGAATCCCGGCTCCAGGATGGTCCGCGCCAGAAGTACGGGAAGCGAGAGTTCCACATTCACGAAATCCGTTCCGGCGCCGGCCTGCATGGCCTCCCCGAGGACGTGCTGGCCGCTCAAGGCCAGGGTCGGCGATACGGTTCCATTCCAAAGCGCAACGCCGCTCGCGAACCTGAACAGGCTTTCCCAGTTCTCATGAGGATGGATAAGGGAAGCATTATCGGGTGCGGCGGGTTGCATATCCATGTTCGCCATTCCAGGCATATCCATGCCGGCCATATCCATCGTGGTATGGGATTTCATCCCAGGCTGCATCAGGCTGGTTCCGATGGAGCCGACGCCGAAGAACCTTCCTAGGGATCGGTGCCAGGTGGCGAAGCCGATTCCCATGAATCGATCCATGGCGAGACCATCCGCGGTATTGCCCAGAGGCGGCTCCAGTTGCAGGTCGATGGCGAAGGATTGGACCGGACTGGTCGCATGCCGGTATTCCACCGACACCATGGGATTCCCCAAACCCATGAACCTGCCGGCCGGAATTTCCAAGATAAGGTACGGCCACAGGATTCCGAATACCAGATCGGGACGCGCCGTAAAGCGGAGTTCCGGATCGAATTCCGAATAGGTTCCGGAGATTCCCGCCACATCGAAGGCGACTTGGTTGAAACCGGCTCCTGCTTCCAAAGTGGAACTATTATGCATTTCCATCGGGGAAGTCGCATGCATGCCGCAGTCGGCGGAGGCGGGGAAGAGGGATGCGGACAGGGAAAGAGGGAGCGCGAGCCGGAAAAAAACGGCCGCGCAAGGATTCAAAACATTGCGTATATGCATAGCCTAAATACTATGAACTTTCCCCCTCTGGAAATATCCTTATGCTTTGCCAAAGTGACGACGGTTGCGGCGCAACCTTTTGGAAGCGATGGGGAATGGTTATTTGAGGGTTGGAAGGTTGCTTAGGGCTTGGAGCCGAAGGAGCCGAGCGCATGGCTCAGGGCGGCCCGCGCCTCATCCAATTGCGGGGAGATGGACAGGGCCTTGGCGTAAAGGTTGATGGCTTCCGGGACATTCCCTTTGGCTTGCGCGATTTTTCCGAGACCCATGATCGCCCTCGCTTCGCGCGGATTCCGCTGCAAAGCCTCGCGGAATTTTCGTTCCGCTTCCTGCAGCTTCCCCGCAGCCAACAAAGCCTCTCCGAGTTCAGAACGCAGGTCGGCCCGATCCGGAGCCGTGTTGACGGCGGCCTCCAAGGGCGCCACGGCATCGCCGGATTTGCCGAGCTTCATTTTCACCAAGCCCAGATCCGTCATCGCTTCCGCATCGGTGGGGTCGAGGCTCAGGACTTTCTCGAACTCCCGGGCGGCTTCCTGCAGGGCTGGTTCGGAGCCTTGGCGCATCAGGGCGGCGGCGAGGTAGTGGCGCGATAGGGGATTATTGGTGTCGAGGCGTACGGCGCGGCGATAATGAGGAATGGCCTCGTCTTCCTTGCCTTGGCGTTCGCGCGCGGCCCCTACGAAGAGTGAACTCCAAATCGCCTCCAGGCCCAGGGAGTCCGTGGCCAGGGCCTTCTCGGCGATGCGGGCGGCATCCTCATGCTTGCCCGCCCAGTTCACGACCTTGGCCAGGTTATGCAGGCCTTCGCCGAGTTCATGCGGACCCATCTTGGACATGATCCGGTCGCTTACTCCTTGGATCGTTTCCTCCCGCAAGGGCGGCCCCGGTTTGACCACGCCCAGGCTTTGCATCTTGGCCAGGATGGAGAGCGCCATGAAGCGGTAATCCTCGATGGCCAAGTGAACGTGATCGACGAAGTCCGGTTCGCCCAGGATGTCGTTGCCGGCGGCGCTCCGCGCCTTCTGTTCGAGCAGGTCGGTGAAGTCGATGGACTGCGCCTTTTGATCGCGGGCGGTTGCGAGGACGATGCCGCGCATGGGCGTCAAGGCCCGTAACGGGCAGATGTCCTCATCCAGCGACTTGCGGAAAAGCCGCTTGGCCTCCGGATATTGGGCCGCGGCATAGGCGGCCTTGCCCGCGGCATAGAAGAGACCGGCATTGCGATCATCCAGCTCCAGGGCGGAGTCGTAGAGCGCCAGCGCTTCCGAGGGTTTGCCGGAAAGGGAAAGCGCATCGGCCTGCCTTATCCATTCCGCGATCCGACTGGAAGCGGCCGCATCCAGTCCCGCCTTGGGTTCGCTCTTAAAAGGCGAGCAGTCCTTTTCATTGCCGGGCGTGGTCAGGAAAATCACTTCGGCGCCTACCGAATGGGCCAGTTCCGCCATGCGTGCCAGCGAGATCCGATAATGGTCGAGGACGGCCTGGCGCAAGGTGTCATTGCGCGTATAAGACGTGGGACCGATGGTTTTGGCCAGGATATCGTCCACCTCTCCGGCGAGCTTATCCCCATTGACTGCCGTGTCATGTCCGGTGGCGGCGGAGGCTTTGGGTTTTTCGGACCCGGTTCCTGCTCCGGCCCCGAGCTTGCGGGCCAGGAGGCGCATGGCGGAATAGGTCCGGGTATGATCGAGCTTGGAACTCAGTTCGCGCACGAAGGCGGGAATACCGGCCGTCTTCCGGTAGGTCCGCTCTTCCAGGAATTCATTATGCCCGCTATAGACGAGGAAGAGATCGGGATGATAATGGATCATTTCCGCGATCAGGTTGGCTTCCCGATAGCTCGCATAACTGATCCCGCCGGCATTGATGACTTCCCAAGTCTTGCTGCTATCGGCCTTGGGAAGCAGTTCCCGCAGCCAGCCGCTGAAGGAAACGGGGTCGCGCCAGGGGTGCCCGTAGGCCGTGGATCCGCCGACGCTGAAAATGCGGTAGGTCCCCGGGGGCTTGGCGAGCGGAAAACTCTGCGAATTGAAATGCGTGAGCTTGACCGGATTGGTGACCATCATGGCTTTGCCATCGGGCCCGGTCTGCTCCAGGAACAGGGGCTGGGAGGCCGAGTAACCCACATAGGGGTCTTCCGTAAGGGCGAGCGGTTGCACACCCGCAAGGAACAATACGGTTTCACAGAGCAGGAAGAAGAGGGCGGGAGCCAGGATGCTCAACGCCAAATTCGCCCAAATGGTTCGGTTGACCCTGATCCGCATGCTGGCAGCCTAAAATGCGAAATACCGGCCTGCAAGTCAATGTTGGATGGGCCGAGGAAGGTGGTTGACTTTCCGTCGTGGAAATTTTCTTTCTAAGGAACAAAACCAAGGGAGATACGGGGAATGAGCCATGCGATCGAAAACGTCCCTCATAACGATTCCGAAGCCAAGCAACATCGGTGCGCCAAATGCCTGGAGCCCATGCCCGCTCCGGATTATGTGGTGAACAAAAGCATGGCCTACTGCGAAGATTGCTCCCGGATTCTGCATCTCGGGGAAAGCAAGGAAAGCCGCATGTTCAGCGACCTCCATGATATCGTTTTACCCATCTTGCCGGAGGATGGCGAGTCCAAGACTCCAGGTCCATAGGCGCGTAAAGGCGCCTAAAAGCGCCTAAAAGTTTTATCTTTCCCCTCCAGCCATGGAAATACTGAAAACGACTCTCGATGGGGTTCTGCTCTTGCGACCTCGCCTGTTCAAGGATGATCGCGGCTGGTTCTTGGAAAGCTACAACCGGGACTCCTTCCGGACCGTCGGCATATCCGAAACCTTCGTCCAGGACAACCATAGTCGATCCGCGCAAGGCACCCTACGCGGCCTGCATTTCCAAACCCAACCCGGCCAAGCCAAGCTGATACGCTGCACCATGGGCCGCATCTGGGACGTGGCCGTGGACATCCGGCCGCAATCCCCGACCTTCGGACAACATATGGGGGTGGAGCTTTCGGCGGATGACCCGCTGCAAATCCTGATCCCCATCGGCTTCGCCCACGGTTTCCTGGTCCTTTCCGATTGGGCGGAAGTCCAGTACAAGTGTTCGAACGTGTATAATGGCGCCACCGAATCCGGGATCCAATGGGACGATGCCGATTTGCGGGTGGCCTGGCCTTTGGGAGGCGAAGCCCCTCGCATTTCCGAGCGGGACAAGCGCAACCAGAGCTTCGCCGAATTCCGCGCCCGCCTGGGCGCCTAGGCCGTTGCGGCCTCAGGCCGTTTCCTCTTAAGCTGTTTCCTCTTAAGCTGTTTCCAAAACCAAGCCATCATAGGCCATCCTCATCCCGGGCGGCAATTCCTTCTCGGTCGCCTCATGTTCCAGTTCATGGGTCATGTGGATGAAATAGGTGCGCTTGGCGCCGATGCGCCGGGCATAGGCCACGGCCGCTTCCAGGTGCAGGTGGGTGGAGTGGGGCTCGCGCCGCAGGCAGTCCAGGGCGAGCACATCGAGATCGCGCATGAGGTCGAGCGTCTTTTCCGGGATCACGGTGACATCGGTGATGAAGGCAAAATCGTTCACCCGGAATCCCAGGATGGGTTCCGGCCCATGCAGGACCGGCAGGGGAACGACGCGCATTTTCCCTACCCGTAACGTATCGGTTACCTCGCGCAGCTCAAACTGGGGCACGCCGCCGCCGTAGTCCTTGGGAGGCTGGAAGGCATAGGCGAACCTGGAGCGCACGTCCGCCAGGGATCGGGCGTCCGAGTAAATGGGGGTGCCGATGCCGGTCCGCTGGGAGAAGATCCGCAAATCGTCGAGTCCGGAAACATGGTCCGAATGCGTATGGGTCAGCAGCAGGAAATCGACATGCTTGAGCCCGGCCTGGAGCGCGGCCACCCGGAACTCGCTGGATACGTCGATGATCCCCGATATGCCGTCCGTTCCCTCCAGCCAGATGCCCGTGCGGTTGCGGCGGTTCCTGGGATTGGGGGAGAGGCAGACTGGGCAGTTGCAACCGATGACCGGTATGCCATGCGATGTGCCCGTGCCCAGGAAAGTAATGCGCATCCCATAAAAATAGTTTATGCGGCCCGACCCGTGCCGGCCATCACAGGCGGTTTCCGGGCGCGCGCGTACCTTGTCGTCCCATGAGGATGATTCGCCTGGTTCGCATCGTCCCCATTTTGCATCGCTTGGGTTGACATCAAATTGAAAAGGGGGGCCACCGAGCCCCCGGGAGGAAGGAAATGAATTCGCAACGTATCACAGCTCTCGTTTTCCTGATCGGGTCCTTGCCATGGGTCGCCGGATGTGTTTTTTCCGGTCGGGAGGGCAAGCCTACTTTGGGCGCGGTCGGGACCTCGGAAGTGCGCCTGGTGCTAACTCCCGCGGCCCTGTTGCGCGGCGAGCCCGCAGCCTCGGTGGCCCTGGACTCCATCCACGTGCGCATCACGGGTGAAGACATGGCCCCGCTGGATTTTTCCTTTTCGGGTGATTCCCTGGCCTTCGATCTGCAGGACCTGCCCGCAGGGGAATCCCGGGTGGTGACCGCGGATCTGTTCCGGCAGGGCCGTCTTCTTTATGCGGGGAAGGGGACCTACGCCTTCCGGCGGGATGTCCCCGCGGAGGTGGCGCTCAGCTGCGATCCCCAATTCTCGCGCGTGACCACGCGCTTCCATCTGCCCATGGGCATGCCGGCTCCCGTCGCCGACGGCTCGCTCAAGTTGCAGGGCAAACCCGGCGAGTACACGGCCAAGCTGCGCAAGCAGGGCGAGTTCGGATCGTTCACGGTGGACGAGATTCCCGGCGATGTCCGCTACGATGTGGCCCTGGCCCTGACGGATAGCGTGGGCAAGACCCGTTACGAAGCGAATCGGGCCGCCGTTTTCCTGCCGCTGGGGGAGGAGGCCAAATGGGATCTGTCCCTGTTGCCGACCGAAGCCCAGGCTGGCGTCGCTTTGCTCCTGGCTCCGGCCAAGGTCACGCGCCTGGAGCCGGGTTTTCCCGCGCGCCGGCGCAAGCCCGCGCATGCGGGCGAAACCGTGATCAGCGAGTTCTACGCGGCGCCCTCGGAAAAGGATTCATCGACTTCGGGGGAATGGTTCGAATTGTTCAACCGGACCGCGGATACCTTGTCTCTGGCAGGCTGCCGGTTGGCGCGCGACCGTAGCACCAGTGTTACCCATTCCCTGGCCTTCGATTCCGCCCAGGTTCTGGTTCCCGGAAAGGCCGCGGTTTTCGGGCGTTCGGTCGCAGCGGCCGATTTCCACTATGCGGACTTTACCATGATCAATACGGCTTCGTCCCTGCTGCTGCTTTGCTCCGGGGATGCCTTGGTCCTGGACTCGCTCCGCTATTCGGCTACGGTCGATAGCACCGTTCCGCCCGCGGATCGCGCCTTGCCGATGAAGGATGGCTGGGTCACGACCTTGGATGCGGATTCGCTCGGACATTCGGGATCCGCTAGCGGTTGGTGCCTCACGCGCAACGGGAGCGGAGGCGCGGGATATGCGACTCCGGGCGAGGTGGAAAGCTGCGCGGATTGAACGGGAGGGGAGAGTGGGTCGGCGGGACTCGCATCGTCCCATCGCCGCTCAGTCGCTGTTGGGCAAGTCTTCCGGGGAGGGCGCGATGACGCCCTTCTTGAAGAAGCCGATGGTGAAACCGACCACGCCGTAAAGCAGGAGCATGATATAGAGGTACTCCGGAAAGACCATGCCGAAGCCGGAGATATACCCGACGATGATATTGATGATCTGGATGAAGTTGAAAAACTTGTTCTCGCGGCGCACCAGCTTGGGCAGGTACAAGGGGCTCACCATAAGGATGCCGGTGAAGATGAGGAGCAGCGGCAAGACCACCATGAAGGCGGGCGATCTCCAGGCGAGCTGATATTTGGAAAAGAGGATGACGCTCATGGCCATGAAGCCGCCGGCAAAGGTCGAGGGCAGGCCGTGGAAGTAGTTGACCAGCTCTTCCGAATCGATGGCATTGTAGCGGGCCAGCCGCATGGACGCGCACAGCATGTAGAGGGAGACGGAGATCAGCATCAGGGGGCGATGGGACTCAAACCAGGCATAGTCTATGGTCTGGATGTAAAAATAGACCAGGAAACCGGGTGCCACGCCGAAAGCGACCAGATCCGCCAGGCTGTCGAATTGGGCCCCGAAATCGGAGGAGGCCTTGAGGATGCGGGCCGCGAAGCCGTCCAGCTTGTCGAAGAGGACGCACCAGATAATCATCCAGGCGGCCAGCATCATGGGCGCCTTGGTGAAGCCCAGGATGGGCTGTCCAGGCGTGGGGCTAGTGAAGGTCTCGTGCATCACGAGGATGGAATAGATGCCGAGCAGGAAGTTCAGACCCGTGAACAGGTTCGGAACCAGGA
>DAINDC010000026.1:15806-20697 GCA_036732085.1 Fibrobacterota bacterium
TACCATGTTTCCTTGTTTCGTTTCGATTTCAGGGTCGGACCCTCTAACAAGTAATAATTAAAACAAGTAATAATTAAAAATTTCCAAAGGCAATGTAACCGGATATCGCCATCAAGAAGGGAAACTCAGGATGAAGTTGTCGAGGGTGCCGATGAAAATCGAATTTCCGAACAGAACCGGACTGCCCGGGAGATCCGGCAGCTTGTATTTCAGGATCAATTCATGGTTGAAATTCCGTTTTTCCAGGGCCGGTTCGGTGGTGCCGAGCCAATAGCCATGATCGATGACGGTGGGGCGGTTGAAAAGGTAGGATTGGATCCGCACCTGCGATAGGATGGCGCCTGTCGCGGCCTGCACGCAGATCAGTTTCTTGGAAGCCGTGGTCAGCACCAAGGTATTGTCGCGGTTACCGGAGAGGCTGAAGATCTGCTCGCCGAAATCGATCGTCCAGGCCGGGGCCTGCCGGTTCCGATCGATGCAGACCAAGGTCCCTTGATTATATCCGGCATAGATGAAGTCCTTGTTGGAAAAGGTTTCCGTGATGGTGCCGGACGGGAGCCGGAGGGACCAGACGACCTTGCCGGAGGAGGGTTGCACGGCATAATAATTCCCTTCGAGGTCGATGACGTCCAGGTAGTCCACGGGCTTGGCCTTGCCCACCAGGAGGCCGCTCTGGCCGAGCTTGCGTTCCCATCGCAGAGTGCGGTCCGGCAGGCCGATCATGTTCAGCCCCCCGTACCAATCGCTGTAGACGAGGCCTCCGGCGACCGCTTGCGCCTGGCAGACCGGATTCTTGAGAGGGAATTGCCCCAGCCCGCCGGGATTGAGACTGGGCGACAAAAGGTAAAGCCGCGAGGGACTGCTCACGCAGATGGTGTCGTTCTTCCACAGGGCCACCTTCATGTCCAATTCTTCCGAGAAGTGGAAGGAGTTGATCAGTTGCCCGGTCTCATGGTTGAGGAGGACCAAGGTCTGATTGTCGTTTTCCAGGTAGAAGGAATTGTCCTTATGCGGCACCAGGTTGGGATAGAACTTGGGGCCGAACTGCCGCTTCCAAATCCAGTTCGCGCCCAGCCCGGCGGAAAGCCCTTTCAGCACGGGTCCATTCGACCAATTGGGCGTCTCCTGGGATCGGGAGGCTTCGATGAGCGATTGGATCTGATCCTGGCGGGGAGCGCCGATATTCCGGAGCGCCCCGGCACGTAACCGCCAAGCTTCCCCGTTCCCCGGTTCCAAGGTCAGCACGCGCCCCAGGGCGGTGAGCGCTCCCTTCCAGTCCTTGTCCGCCTCGCGCGCATGGTAGTCCATGAATTTGAACCCATTGGCATTGCCCGTGACCCGAAGCAGTTCCCGGTTCAGCTTGATGCGGCGGCCGTCCCCGTATTGCAGGACCACCCATTCTTCGTTCGGCAGCAGGAACGGTTCCCGATCCCAGCCATACTCGTAATTCCAAATCGGCTTGCCGCGCAGGTCCAGGCAGACCACGGTCTGGGCGAAGGTGGTGGCGAAGAGGGACCCGTCATAAGCCACGGCCTGGCTGGCCAGGATGTCCCTCTGCCATTCCATTGCGCCCGATTCGATCTGGAAGGACTTCACCGATCCCTTGGCCGTGATCAGGTAGAGGCGGTCGTTTCCGAGGATGAGTTTTTCCTGGAGTTGGCTGGGCAGTCCCCATTTGACGGTTTCGAAGCCAGGCCCCTTGCGGATTTCGAATCGATCGATATACCTGACGGCCAGGAAGCTCCCCTGCCAGGCGACTTGCAGGGCCTTGTCCTTGATCCCCACGATGGGCTTGAGCGACTTCTTACGCGCATCGACCAGGAGGAGTTGATTTTCGGCGCATTGCAGGACGCCCAGGGAGCTCTGTTCCGGCGAGGCGATCCAGGCGCAGCCTTCCTGCTCCAGGGGAAGCTCCCAGGCGGGTTTGCCCTGGCGATAACAACGCAGGCTCCCGGCGCCGGCCGTGAGGAAGGATCCCGGCTCGTCCCCGAGGATGCCCGCCGCCTCCACCTTTCCCGGCGACTGCACCTCCCAATCCTTGCCTCCTTGCAGAGGCCGCAGGGTGAGCTTCCGGGTGTCTAGGTTCTGGAAGAGGCATTGGGTCGCATCCGCGTCCAGGAATTCTTCGCGACCGGACAGCCTCAAATCCAGACGCACCAGATCGCCGTCTTCGTTCTGGAGCGCCAACTCCTTCGACCTTTCCCATTGTGCGTCCGGATGTCCGCGGAACTCAAGGGTGTAAAAAGTCCGCTTTCCCCGCCGATCGCGGAAGACGCGGGAAGGTCCCACCTGCGCGCCGGCATCGAGCACCACGGGTGCGATGGAGTTGGGGCTCAACACGCTGAGCCGCCGGTAGAGCCAGAGCTTTTCCCTGGTCTGCAAGCCTTTTCCCGCGAGGGCGAGCTTGTAGGCGGAAAGGGCCGTATCCAGCCGGCCCTGCCGCTCGAGGATGCGGCCCAGGAGGTAACGCGCCTGTGTCTGGACTTCCTCGTTATGGGTTTCCAACAGCAAGGCCGCCAGCCTTTGCCCGGCCATTTCCGCATCGCCCTCGATCCGAAAAAGGTAACGCGCCGCCTCCACCGCCTGCTGCTGCTGGTTGAAATTCATATCCCGTTCCTGCGCGCACGGAAGCGTCACCGCCACGATGGGAAGGCAATGGGCAAGGGCGAGCGCCGCGCGGGAGAGGCTCTTTCCGGAAAAGCTCATTCCGATTTGGCCTCCGGCGGATCGAACTTGTAACCTACGCCGCGGACGCTTTTGATGACGGCCGGGTTCTCCGTATCCTTCTCGATCTTCTGGCGCAGCTTCACGATCTGGTTGTCCACGGTACGGGTGGTGGGCATGTTCTCGATGGAATAACCCCAGATGGCCTGGAGCAGATCCTCGCGCGTGACCACCTCGCCCTTGCGGGTGGAAAAATATTTCAGGATTTGGAATTCCTTGGCGGAAAGCTCCATGGGCGCTCCGGACTTGAACGCCTCGTATTTCCGGAAGTCGATGCGGACGTCGTCGAACTCCAGGATGTCCGGCCCCGCGCCGACCGGGGCCCGCTCGTGGGCGATCCGGCGCAACATGCTTTTGATGCGGGCCATGAGCTCGAAGACGCTGAAGGGCTTGGTCACGTAATCGTCGGCGCCCATCTCCAGGCCTTGGATCTTGTTGATCTCCTCCGTCTTGGCCGTGAGCATCAGGATGAAGATCTGCGGATAGGTCTTGCGGATGTAACGGCAGACATCGTAACCGCTCGCCTTGGGAAGCATGAGATCCAGGATGACCAGATCCGGCTGTCGCTGCCTCACCTTCTCCATGGCCTGCTCGCCGTCCACAGCCACGTCGATATCGTACCCTTCGATTTCCAGGAGGTCCACCAGCCCCACGCGGATGGCCTCCTCATCCTCGACGATCAGGATCCTATGCATGCTTGCCCTTGGAGAAGATGATGGTCATTTCCGTGCCCTCGTTCAGCTTGCTGTTCACGCGGATCTGGGCCCGGTGCGAATCGAGGATCTGCTTGACGATGGCCAGGCCCAGGCCGCTGCCCTTGGTCTTGCGAGTCATCTCGTCGCCGGCCCGGTAGAATTTGTCGAAGATGCGTTTCAGGTCCGCGCCGGAGATGCCCACGCCCTGGTCCTTGACGCGCAGGCAGGCCTTCTCCCCGGTGCTTTCCAGATGCACGGACACCGTCGTTCCGGCATGGGAATATTTGAGCGAGTTCTCGAGCAGGTTCCGGACCACGGAGCGGAGCGAATCGTAATCGCCCATGATCTCGGTGCCGGGATCGAGATGCAGGGAAAGGGTGATGCCCGCCTTTTCGAAGGCGCCGGCCATGAGGCCCGCCACTTCCTGGACCACCTGGGTCAGGTCCAAGGAGGAGAACTTGAGCTTGGAGCGCTTTTCCTCCAGCCTGGTGAAATTCAGGATGCCCTCGATCATGCCATGCAGGCGCATGGACTCCTCGCCGATGAGGTGCGCGTATTTCTTGCGCTTGTCCTCCTGCGTCTGGCGTCCGCTCTCCAGGATCTCGGCGAACATGCGGATGGCCGTGAGCGGCGTCTTGAGCTCGTGGGAGACGGCGGACAGGAAGTTCGATTTCATGCGCACCATGCGCCGCTCGTTCTTGAGACCCTTGAAGACCGAGATAGATCCGATTAGAAGCGCGGCCAGGGAGAAGGCCAGGAGGCCGTAGAGCAAGGTCAGCTTGCGCCTGCCGATGGCGATGACCTCGCTGTCCTTCTTCTTGAAGATGACGAGCTTCCAAGCCGGGAAGTCCCCGGCCAGCGCGGTCTCCATGGCCACCTTCCGATCGGTGACGGAATCCGTGCTCATGACCACCCGTTCCCGCTGGTTGATGAGGGCGAAGTCCATGTCCTTCCAGGCGCTCTTCTTCGACTGCAGGATTTCCCCCTGTATGGCTTCGCTGAACACGCTTTCGTTGAGGCGCGCGATGATGCGGGTCTCCTTGTCGAGCCAGGGGTAACCGATGATGAGGTAGGGGATGCCCTCCAAGTAGTTGATTTGGATCGGATTCTGGAAATCCAGGGCGCGGGATCGGATCAGGACCTCGGGGCTGACCTTCCATTCCTGCGAGACGAACTCGGCGTTGATCAGGAAGATTTCCGACTTCTGGTGGATGGACCAGAAATAATCCCGGATCTCGCGGGGCAGGTTTTCCAGGGACGTGAGCAGGTTTACGGTCTCGGAGAGGTAATAGCGGACCTGATGGTAGCTCGTGAAACCGTTGCCGCGGAGCAGGGCCTGGATGAGCTCCCGGCCTTGCGCCACGGCCTCTTCCGTGAGGTTGAGACCGATGAGGCATTTGATCTCCAGCAGCCACAGGCCGTAGCGGTACAGGGTGCCGGCGCGGGTCGAGTACAAGCTGTCGGCGGCATGG
>DAINDC010000026.1:20755-24874 GCA_036732085.1 Fibrobacterota bacterium
CGCAGCCCCTCCCAATCCTGCCGTCGCCCCGACGGGGCCGTTCGCCCCCGTAATCCCGGTGTTACCTCCCCCCGCGCTTTGCGCTGCCCCGCCGATCTGGACCCCGCCGCCCGGGCCGCTTCCGCCTTGGGCGCTTCCGCCCTGGGCGCTTCCGCCCACGGTATCCTGGTAGAGGAGCCTTCGGGGGAAGACCATTTCCTCCCCGCGGAAGATCGCCAGGGATTGGACCATGGAATTATCGAGCAGGTCCGTGGCCAGGAAGAGGTAGTTGTCGGGAGAGGAAGACGAGCTCGATCGTTGCAACTGCTCCTGGAGCCGCTTGAGAAGCTCGGATTTGGTCTTGTCCAGCACGCCCTGGACCGCGTCCACGAATTCCTCGTTCCGGTTTTCCAGGGACTTCTCGATGAGGATGCGCTCGTCCTTGACCGTCCGAAAGCTGAGGTAGGCCAGGATCAGGCCCGGCACCAGGATGCTGAGGAGGAAGACCTGGTAAAGGTGTTTGGAAAGGTTCACTTCGGTCCGCCGCTTCCTACCCGTCCAATTCCCGGCACGGGTTCATGGACCACGGGAAAGACCGGGACAATATACCAAGTGGCGTGGTGCGCCGCCGGTTCCTGATCTTCAAAAAAGAAGAGCCTCCAAGGCCAGTAGCACGTGCTCGCCAAGTTGGCGGTAGATGAAATTACGGGCGAAGGGGAAGTCGTAGACCTCCAGGCAAAGAAGCACCATGGTGGATACGATGAAGGCGACGAAGAAACCGATGACGTAATAAAGCAGGAAGAACAGGATCCGCCTCGGCTCCTGGGTGCGCTTGTCGATGGCCAGCGCGTACATGAAGTTGAGTAGGACCGTGGTCATGGGCATCGCTCCCGCCGGGGTCGACGTCATGCGCCTGTTCCGGTACCCGGAAAGTTAAAAAATCCCGGGACAAAAGGGACGGTCCCCGAACCGGGGGACCCGGAACGGGGGCCCGGGACGGGAAGCCCGTCGTTCACATCATGGCGGTCGCGGTTTGGACGATGATGGTATAGTCTCCCCGGTTGATGATGCCCGGGTAAAGGTCCTTGATGAGGATGGTGGCCGATTTCTCGTGGACGCTGATGACCAGGCCGTCGCCCAGCACCTTGTCCGTCATCTTGCCCTCGGCGCGGTTGAAGAAAAGCACCATGTCGCCGATCTTATAGCCCCGGGCGGATCCCCGATCGACGATGGCGTAGGTGAAGGGCTGCGGGAACTGCTGCTGTTGGGTCACCCAGACCACTTGGGCGGAGAGCTTGCCGTCCGTCACGGGCGTGTAACCGGTGGCGACCACCTCCGGAGGCCCTTCCAGCGGGCATGCGCGCGCATCCCGGGAAATGGTGCCGAAGCATTTGATCAGCCGGGCCACGGAACTTTTGGGGCCCACCCGCAGGACTTCCACGATGCCGTTGGTCTCCACGAGCCGCCCTAGGGAAAGGCCGGAATTGAAGGAACGGTAGCTCGCGCCCACTTCGAACGTGCGGAAAAGATCGCCCGCCTTGACGCCCTGGTTCTGACCGGCGCCCACCACCACCTCATCGAAGAGCTGTAGGATTTCCGATTCATTGGAAGAGCTGTAACGGAGTTTGCATTCCCGCGCGAATGCGCCGCCGCCCTCGCCGGACTCGGCCAGGAAAGGGGTGGTGAGGACCACGGCCTGGGAAAGGTAATGCTTGATGGGCGCGCCGGGCACGGCGGGCGTGAGCTGGGCGTCGGCGTGTTCCGGGGGCATGGGTTCATAGAGGGACGGCTGCAAGGGACCGACCTTGGCCAGGTAGTTGCGCGTGCGCTTTTCCTCGCTCGTCTTCCAATCGGTCTGGGCCTTGGCGCCGGTGCTGGGCTTGGCCTTCGGAGCCGGGTCTTCCGTGTCCTTATGGACGATTCCAAAGCCTTGCATATTCCCGGGATCCCCTGCTTGCGGAGTGAGACGCCAGATGCTTGGCCATCCCAGCGGATCCTTCAAATGGTTCTTGCTGATCTCCCAGAGATATTCCGGGCTCTTTGCGGGAATCGGTTCCTCGGCGCGGGTGGCATAGGGCAAAAGACAGGATAAGGCGGCCAAGCTAAGGCTCCAGGTGCGGACTTTCATGGACATAGGTTGAGCCACCTTATTTGAAGTTTTTGCGCCGGCCTTCGGCTCCTATATGATGGAACTTTTGACCCGGCCGAGGCAAGGTTTTTTCGGAATTGTGGAATTTGGCGTATTGGCGGTTTCACCTATTCGCCCCTGGTTTCCCAAACGCGAGTTCGCGAGGAGTGCATCGGGGACCTTGGGGATGGGTTTCCTGACACGGTATAGAAGCGGGTTTTTAACCCTTTTCAAGAGGGTTCATTCGGCGGGCTGACTGGTCCCATGGTTGGCGGCTTGGTGACCTGTTCATGGCGCGGGTTGGTGGAGGCCGAAAGCAGCGGGATCCCGATAGGGTTGGCGGTTAGGATAACTCCCTGAAAATATAGGGGTTTAAGCCCCCCACCCAATAAAATCTGAGGACGTCCCAAGAAGGAGGTTCAGATGTACAGCCTGAACGATTCCAATCATCAACCCTATCACACCACCGGACAGGTGGCCAAGGCCCTGCGGGTCTCGGTCTCCACGTTGAAGCGCTGGCTGGAAGAAAATCCCAGCCTAGCAGGCTTCAGAACCAACGCCAGCGGATGGCGTTTGTTCTCGCCCGAAGAGATCGAGCGGATACGCGAGCACAAGCGGCGACGGAAGAAGGAAGGCAAGACCTTCAAGCCGTCGACCCTGAGGCCGGTCAACGATGAGTAAGCTCGGATCGGTCCTCGTAGCCCTAGGACTCCTGGCCCACAGCGCCATGGGTGCCCAATCGCGTTCCCGCGCCGAAGGCGTTCCGGGCATGCAGGCATCCAACACCGTGGGATTGGGTGACATCTGGGTTACTGCCGGCGCGAGTTCCTATTTCCAGATCCGCCCCGTGTCCAACGCGAAGTTGGCGCAGACGGTGGACAGTTCCTATCGTGACGATTTCCGCCTGCTGTACGGGTCCGGAGATCGGCTGCATAGGGACTTGTTACTGGTTCCCAACTTGGGCGCCGCGATCGGATTGGCGAACTTCCTGCAAATGGAATTCGAGGGAGTGCCCTGGGACGGGGCGAAGCTCGGAGCTACCACGGCGCGGTTGAAGTTCACGACGCCCGGAAACGACAACCTCCGCATCTTCGGACTCGCGGTGGTTTTGGCCGCCACCTTGTCCACGGAGGAGGACATTTATTCCAAGGCTGAGACCACGCCGGGTTTCGATCCGCTGCTGTACTTCGGCTTGGTGGCGGATCTCGATCTGGTGAAGGCGTTCCATTCCCTGCCCGTGAAGGCTTATGTGAATTACATGAGCCTGGACGATTACCGCCTGGTGCATGCCTATGCCCAGCACCAGATCCGTTTCGCGACGGAATACATGGGGAACCGGAAAGGCTGGTACGTGCGCGGCGGCGTCATGCTCTATCGGCCGCTGGCGACCCGCTTCAATCCGAATCCAGCCAGGGCCTTCCTGCCCCCGGTATACGAATTCGGAATGGGCTATCGGGCCAATATGGGAGACCGATTCACCTTCACGGCGGACTTCACCGTGGATCCAATCCATCCGCTCTCGTTCTACAACGACGAGACGCACAAGCCCCCGAAGATCCAAGTCGGCATCGAGGCGCCCTTGGTATGGAACGAGACCAGGGCCGAGGCCATCCGCGCGCTGATCTTCGACGAGGAGCGGAGGAAGCGCTATCGCGAATTGGCGGCCAGGAATCCGCAGAAGGCCGAGAAGCCGGATTCCACGACGGCCGGGTCCGCGGCGGGGCTCAAGGTGGACGAGGTCAGCCTGGAGGACAGGAAGGCCGCGCAGTCCAAGGATGTCTTCAAGGGCGTTTTCGATGAATCGGAAAGCGAAGTGGCCGAGAAGCGCAAACAGATACGTTCGGAACTGAAGCAGATAGAGGATTTGCTGCAATGACGCACTTAAGAGAATACCTGGCCATGGGGCCTGATCCAGAGATGGGGTCGGCGGTGCGCAGGGCCGGGCCTCCGGAACTCGCGCGTATCTTCCTTGCGAAGGCTCTCACCGGGCACGCGCTCAGACAAGCCTCCGG
>DAINDC010000027.1:0-4350 GCA_036732085.1 Fibrobacterota bacterium
CGATACACCGAGGAGAACGAGCCCGCCCCCACCACCATGGGATGGGAAAATCCCCGGGGCAATCTGGGAATCATGGGGATTCCCTCAGCCGCTTCTCGGAGAGCGCGAACCAGTAGAGCACGTCTTCGTCCTTGGGCAGGGCCTTCAGGGCTTTGAGCCAATGTTCATGGGCCTTCGCGTATTCCCCCGCCTGCCAACGGATCATGCCCAGGTTGAAATGGGCGGAGGCGTCGGCGCTGTCCAGGTCCAGAGCCTTCCCGAAGAGCGCGGCGGCCTTGGCCGGATCCCCCAGTTTTCCATAAATGATGCCCACCAGATTCACCGGTTGCGGATTGGCGGGATTCCTTTCGATGGCCTTGGCCAAAGTCGCCAGGGCGGAAACCGTGTCCTTCCGATTCAAGAGTCCGCGGGCGCGTTCGGTATAAGCATCCGTCAGAAGCTCGGTCAGGTCCTGTGAGGGCCGGATGCTCCGGCAGGCCTCGAACTGCACCATCGCATGGGCGAACGAGGCGCTATCGCCTTCCGCCAAGGATTGCTGGAGCAGGGCCTGGCCCAGCCCGTATCTTCCCGGGTACCCCTCCGGATATTCCTCCACGACCTTGGCGAAGAAAGTCCGGGCCAAAGCGTAATCGCCCAGCCCCAGGCAGACCCGGCCCTTTTCGATATCCCTGGATTGACAGGCGGAGAGAACCGCCGCGGCCGCGCAGAGCTTCATCCATCGGAATATATTTCGCCCGCATCCGGGTCGAACCCTGCTCATAACCATTCCCAACTCCGGCTCCATTTCAAATTCGCGCCGTCATCCCAATCCGGGATCCACAAGGGCGCACCTTCGGAAAGGTTCGACCAGTTGCGCTTGAGAGTTCCCTCCAAGGAGAGAGTGCCCCATCGGGCCAGGCGGTGGCGCAAGGTCAGGCTCGCGCCCAATTGCTGGTCGACCCGATGCCGGTTCCTCTGCACAAGCGGGCCAGGCCCATAGAATTCCTGGAACCCGCCGTTCTTATCCAGTATGACCGCGGCATATCGCTTCCCATCCGCACGATTGAGGGCCAAGCCATGGAAGTCGCCCGTGGCCAATTCCTGGAAGGCGCCGGGAACCGGAGCATCCTGCCACGAATAAACCTCAGGGTAATAGGTAAAGGCATAGGTCCCCCCGGTCTCGCCGGTGAATTTCCAAGGCAGGGGAAAACTGTATCCGATGCTGGGAATCAGGATCACCAAACCTTGCGGCGTCCGCGTAATCGCATCGAAGGCGCCGGTCGCGGAAGTGTACTTCTGATAGGTTGCTATGCTGTTGCCGGGCAAGGTATCCTGGAAATCGCCGTTCTGATAATGCGTCGGTTTCACCTTGGTCACGTCATCCACGTACATGACTCGCAGGGAGGTCCGATCCTCGATGGGATTGACGCGGATGGCGGAAGCGGAAAAGGAGTAATTGAATCCCCGGTCCTTGCGGATGGAGCGGTCGTGATAAAAGGAGAACCAGATGCCATCGAAACGTCTTTCCCAGGATCGTCCCCATTCCGATTCGTAACCACCTTGAATCATGGTGAGTCCGATGTCGGAAAAAGATAGATAAGAAGATTCCAACCTACAGGAGGTGACCGGGCCGGTACCGGTGACGTTCCCGATATCGCCGGAGAAAGTGAAGGCAAGGCTATCTGAGAAGAGGCCGCGTAGCCGCAGCAAGGATCCGGCACGATAGTCGAGCGAGTCCTTGGCATAGGACTTGATCCCATCCCCGGTGACGCCCAGGGTCAAAGAGCCCCCGCGATATACGGCCAAGGGCCAAAGCAGTTCGGCCTGATTGCGGAACTGCCAGCCTTCCGAGAGGAATCCGCCCAAGTCGATGCCGAACGGATATTCCCTGGCGAGATAGTTGTCTTCGCGAAAATATCCGGAGCCCATTCTCCAATTGAATTCCTTTCGCCTCCCGGAGGGAAGGTCCGGCTTGGCCGACATGGAATCCAAGAGAATCGCGGCATCCTTAGCGAGTCCGGTCTGGGCATAGAGCTTATAGCGTTGGACGAGGACGGCTTGGCGGAACGGCTCGGATGCCGGTGTCCGGATGGAAAGGTTGAAGGCCATGGCCGTGTCATATGCGAACTTGCCCAAAGCGGCCTCGGATAGGAAATAATACAAGCTGTCCACGGACAGGCCCTGCCGGTAGGCATCCATGAAATGTTCCCGGGCGTCGTCGGGGCGGTTCGTTTGCAGGGCTTGGAGTCCCTGCAGCGACTCCTCATGTGAGGTCGCTTGCTCCGCTCTGGAAGCCATAATCGGAACCAGGCCGAAAAATAATACCAGGGCCAAACGGGCCTTCGGAAACCTTGCCAGCATGTTATGCGATTATTGTCCCATTCGTGGATTCGCCATGCAAATCAGGTCCGGGTAAATCAGGCTTCCGCATCCTGAGAAGGTACAAACCGCGCAAATTCCGATGAGGATGAATTCGGAGGGGCGTCAAGCTCGCGCGGAAATGGTCCACGAAAAAAAAACGGCGGTCCAGGACCGCCGTTCGAGATATCCGAGCCTTAATGCGAAGGCTTCAGGACGGAGCGATGATGCTATCGGTCGGCGTGCCGCCGGTCCCGGTTCCAGTGCCGGTCCCCGTCCCCGTGCCATTGTCGCCGGTGGAATCCGTTCCCGGGCCGGCGCCACCGCCCTTGGGGACGGTATCCGCGCATGCGCCCAACTTATCGCCATGGGCCATATGGGCCGGTACCGCGGGAGCGCCTACCGTTATCGTATGCATGTTGGCGGGATTCCCGGGAGGGATATGACAAATCGTGACTTTCGCGACTCCGCCTCCACCGTTGGGATCGGGGGCGGCTCCGCTCGTGCGTAAGGAGGGGTCGGATGAATTGCCCGTGGTATCATTGGAACTCAGGCAGCCCACGAAAAGGGCGGAACCAATCAAGCCGGCTGAAAAAACCGCGGTTGAAAATATCTTAATCTTCATGTGAACATCCTTTGTGTTGAAAGCCGTTTCTAATATAACGCCGATGTTTGCTCCGCAACATGCTTTTCCTCCTTTTCGTATCGAGCATATTGGGAAGTTTCATTCCGGAGCGCGAGTCTGTTTTCAGTGTCGGTAGTAATAAAATTCAAAAGCAAAAATATCTTGAAATAGTAGTGGGGATCCGGATAGGCTGCGTGGCGCCGACCGGAGCCGGCTATCGTCCGGAATAGGGTCGAAGCATTCCCGCCGGTTTCCTGGTCCTGTCCGCCCGAAGTTCTCTGCCGAGGAAATCGAATTCTTCAATGGGTAGCGGATTCGTTACGGAAGCCGCCGTAGCTTTGGATGTTTGGCTCCGATTCCGGGATCCGGCAAGGGATGCCAGCGGTTCCGACAATTGCGTGGTGGCGATGATCCCCGCATAAAAATCGACCTGGTTGGTCATATCGGTGGAGTCCCCGATGGCGTATATCTCGTAACCGTAATCCCCATTGGCGACATAACGGATGTATTCGCAATAGGTGGGGTCGCCATCGGCCGGATAAAGAACGGAAAAGGCCTCGGGGGCCCATCTGGCGCCGATCTTGGCGGCGGCGGAGGAGTCGTAATACACGACGGCTCCGAAAGGATAGGCCGAGTGCTCGACGCTCAACTTGTAAGCGATGAACTGTGCTTCCGACCAGGTTTCCGGCGTCGGATAAGTGACCTTGTCGATGGCATATCGGAGGATGGAGATCTGGCCCTTATAGGTCCGGGCGGTGTCCCGGAAATAATGTTGGTCGGGCTTGAGCTTGAGCTGGGTCCAATTCGCGGGAAGGGTAATGGAATACCCGAGATTCGAATCGGAAACGGTCGCGGCGAATGACGATGTCATTACGAAGAGGCACGTGAATATCGCAGTTTTCATTTTTCCAATTCCTTGAACTCTAGGGCTTTTTCTTTCCTCCTATTATCCAGGTCCGAGAGTGCCTTGTCAACCCGGGCTTTTACCGCGGGAGGAAGGGCCTCCATTTCCTGATTGCGCTTATCCGCGATGGTTTTTTGAATGTCTTCAGGGGTTTTTGGTTTTACCGCTTGCTGACCTTTGGCCTTTGCCTCCGCGCCATGGGCGGAGTCCACCTTGGCCTTGCCGTCCTGCGGCAGGGTCTTGAGGATTTCCGAATAGAGATTGTCGTAGGTCTTTCGATTGGCGGCATCCGGTTTGGCCGCTTCGGCGGGAGGGGCATCTTTTTTAGCAGTTGTCACGTTTGTCACATCGTCAGCTGCGATGGCCGTGCTGATGAGCATCAGGGCCGGGAGGAAGACTTTCCAATTTCCGCTGTTCGACATGATCATCCTCGGATTCCAATGCGATTCCAATGTGATATCAAATGCGGAAGGGATCCTACGAC
>DAINDC010000027.1:4360-16432 GCA_036732085.1 Fibrobacterota bacterium
GAGGATCCCCGATCCCCCGACCGGAGGATCCCCGCAGCCAATTTAAAATTAAGGCGTGGTCTTCGCGTCCGCTTTACGCTCATCCAGACGCTTGGAAACGACATCCTTCGCCTTGGTGACGCGGTCCTTGGCGCCATCGGGCAGGCCATTCAAGGCATCCAGGGCCTTCTGCAGGTTGAGAAGCGCGGCGGCCTTCTTCTCCGTGATCATGGCCTGGATCTCTTCCGGATTCTTGCCCTGGGATTTCATGGCATCGACATCCGCCTTGGCGGCTTTGGCGGCGTCCCGGGCGGCTGCGATCTTCTCGGCGACGCCGGCAGGAAGATTCTTCATGGCATCGGCATAGTGGGTGGCGGAGGTGGCCTTGCCCGCGCTGTCGCGAGGGACAGTCGTGGTGGTGGGCTTACCGTCCTGCGCCATTACGCCGGAGACGAGTGCGAGAGTCATGCCGAGGGTGCAGATGAGTGTCTTCATATTGGGTTCCTTTGGAAGGTGAGTCTCGTTACGAACGCTTCCCTTTCACTTGGAAACGAACATGCATTGGTACTTACGCAAGCTCGATGCCAATAGCATGACATGAGGGAATCGCGGGCATTCGCCAGATTTGGATTTGATGAGGTGGCCCGGATTGGGGTTGGCCCACCCCAGGAATTGGAAGGTCGAGTCGAGAGTGCGCAGATAATCCGTTGAACATCAAGAAAAACGGGATTGTACGATATGGGGTGGAACGACCCCATGTGGACCGATCCGACTCCCTTTCATCCTTGAGAACATTGGCTTAAATGGGAAAACCGAAATGAGCTAGAATCGCCTCTACGATACGCGGAGCCGCATTGCCATCACCATAAGGATTGGTGGCGCCGCTTAATTTGCTGCGTTCAGTTTCCTTCCTGGGTCACTCGTCGGTTACCTGGGGCGCGGATGCGCTGATCGGGGACGTAGCTGGGAGCGGTGAAGCCGCCGGAACCGATCGGCCATCCGCGTGGAAGCCGGTGCGGGCTGGGGACCGGATCAGGAATCCGGACCCGCCGCCGTACTCGCGCTGGACCCCGCTCCGGGCGGAACCGTGGGAATCACCGGGGCCGGAAAGGCGGTTCCCGCGCGCGAAAGTGAAGGAGGTGGAAGTGGGTCCGCCGCCCAAATACGCGGCAGCGAATCCCTTGAGAGTGCCGGCTCCTACATCGGACGTCCCATTGCCGTCGACGTCCCCCAGATCGGCGACTCCCGTCACCTCGCCGCCCAGATTCACGGACCAGGTTTTTCCACCCTTGCCGTTGAGCAGCGCGGCCAAATCGTTGGAGGTGCCCACGGCGCAATCGGGCTTGCCGTCCTTGTCCACGTCCCCCATGGGCGCAATGGAGAGGATGGTGCTGGTGTCCCCGAAGTCGTAGGTCCAGGCGGCCTTGACGTCCGCTCCATGGGCGGCCCCGGGAACGCAATGCACGCGTCCGCCTCCGTCGCCTATGAGCGCGTCCGGCTTGCCGTCGCCGTCCATGTCAGGCGTGACGGCCAGGGAGACGGCGCCCTGGAAAACGGGATGGGACCAGATGATTTCCCCCGTGGATCCCTTGAGCAGATAGGCCATATCGGCGCCGCAGGCGGCGAGCACCTCGTCGATTCCGTCTCCATCCTGATCGGGGAAAGCTGCCACCTGCCAGATATCGCCGGGCAGGCCGGTCTTCCATTTGGGGGCGCCGCCAGCCATCGGCAGGCAATACACTGTGTCGACGTTGGTGCCCACGGCCAGGCCGAAGGCGCCGCCGCCCTTGCCATCGAGCAGCACGGCCAGGCTGTTGGCTCCCGAAGGGACGCCCGCTCCGCTTGGCGCCGCGGTCGTTTTGCCAGCGACGCCGGGCGGGCCTCTTTTGCCGTCCGAGAAACCGAATTGCCACAAGGGTTTTCCTAGCTTGCTACTTTGCTTTCCCGAGTACATATAGACGGTATCATTCTCGCTCCCGGCAGCTATGTCGGGGATGTTGTCTCCATTTACATCCGGCACAGCCGTTAGACTGAGTATGGTCCCGAAGGTGATGGCGAGCCACAAGGTATCACCGGTCGCGCCGGAATAACAACCGATAAGGCCGAACTGATCCCCTGCGACAACATCGGTCTTCCCGTCTCCATTGAGATCGGGGACTGGAGCAGCCGTACTCAAGGTGGATTTGAAAGGACGGGACCAGATTTGATTGCCGGCTTTGGGTCCTTTTCCTTCCACCAAATACAGGGAATCATCCTCTGATCCGACCAATACATCCTTGCCTCCATTGCCGGAAAGGTCATCGATTGGTACCATCACGGTTACGCCGAAATCGGCGTAAAAGCGCCACAGCTCATCACCGGGGCTGGCATCGAGTCGCATCAAGGAAAGACCTGATATCAAACAAAAAGTCGCAAATGGGAACGTTTTCATAAATGTACCTCGTGCAATTCCTTGACTAAGAGCGAATCAAAGGGAGTTCCTAAAGATACTTCCCACCGGAAAGGGGGCGGGTTGGAGAAAAGCAACTAAACTGTGAAGAAAGACCCCGTTTTCGCGGTTTTTTGGTTGCGGAGAGTCCATTTGGCTTGATGCGGATTGTGGGGGATTTCATAGGGGCACGCTACCACCGGATCTCCCTCGGTAGCCTTGTCTAGCTCCTCCCCGATCTTCAATACATCCCCGTTCAATTGGTATTCCGCACACGTAACTTCCGCCCTGGTCGGTTCTGGTCGGAGATGAAAATGAATGACAACAATACAGGCCCGATATTTCTCCACTTCATCAACCGCTCTTTGGAATTCTGCTTCAACGAAGAACAAGCATTGATAGGCGTTCTCAGATCGAGCCATGACGGCGAAGCCTGTCAGGATATCCTTTGTCTTCGTTACCTCCAAGTTGGGGTAGATGAAGCGGTATTGCCCATCCCCCTGGGTTGACCATCATAACCATCGGGCGGAATTCGCCGGAGGTGCGAAGGTCTTGCCAAATGTGGTTGAGTCCGATTGCTTTGAAGTGCATGGATGGGATTTTAGGGAAAATCAGTCCCGTACCCCTCAAAGAACCAACTGAAAAACTCATGGTTCCCGGCAACGGTCGATACTGATTCCCCAATCTGAATCTTCTTTCCAGGTTTCTTGTATTCCACGAATGTCAGAATCGGAATGGCTAGACCGGGGTTGAAAATGCACTGGAGAACCATTACCGAGCTATCGAAATCATCGAGGGGGCGTTTGGGCTGAGGCGTGCCATCGGGTGAGTCTGGATCCCAACGATACTTGGCATCCAGGAAAAAACAAAACTGGGAAGTACGCATCGAACGGGCCATGGTGCCAAATTCGGTCAGGACTTCCCGGAAATTCAAATGGTCCACCTCGGGATAATGGATTCGGTATCCTCCATCATCGAGAACAAGCAGCGCCATGGGGCGTATTTTGTCATGTTCAGAAAGGTCTTCCCATACGTGGGAGAGCCCGACAATTTTGAAATCCATGGGGGGAATTTAGAAAAACGACCAGGGCGTAAATGCCGAACTCCCTTTCAACCGATTACCGTCCAACCACGTCCCTCGAAATGAAAGGTACTCCCGCTGGCAAGGGAGCCCACTGCAACCTCATTTGTTTCACCACCGGCGAATACCCAAACCAAGGTATGCGAAGGCACGGAGCGTGATTGGGGCTGATTGGACTTCGACGGACTAACTTCCGTGATTTTAATCGTCCTTGACATTCACCCTCAGTTTACGATCCGGCAGTCGCTTCATTAAGCACCGATAACCCCGAACGGCGGATCATCGTGTGTAGGCAATTTTCTTTGTGATTGCGTCCTCTTGATATTCGATGCTCCCCACCTCTCTCGACCAATGGTTATTACGCCCCTTGATTCTACTGGCTGGCTGGGATAGGTGCCATATATGGTATCAATAAAAGTGAGCGAACCCCTAGTTTTTCATGCTTTCAAGGGGTTCAGGTGCCTGAGCAGGAAAAACCGGATGCAGTCCTATTGGCGAACTTGGGCAAGAATATTGCCTATTTCATCCTTCGGCGGGGTTACAAGACATTCGAGGAATTCGCTTGGACGGTCGAGATCCCCAAGACTACCCTGAGCCGGATCATTCGAGGAAAGGGAGATGTCAGGATTTCCAAGTTGAACAAGATTGCCAAAGCCCTGAACGTGAAGATTGATCGGCTAATTCAGCCACCGAAGAAATAGTCCCTCGCTCCATTCGGGATTTCCCCTTTACCATTCTGCTTCTTCCGCCATACAATTCACTCGAATCAAATGCCGAGGGAGCCCCGTCAATGCCGAAATACTTGGTTAGCTATCGACCGATTTGTTTGGAGCCAGCGGGGAAGAGAGCAATCCAAATCTATGACATTCCAAAATACGTGGATGCGACTTGTAGAAGAGAGCCGAATCTCGAATCGAGTGCTCGTTCAATCACGTCCATTTGTCGCCGTGGAAAATTTGCTCCAAGGTTGCATGTTGGCGATGGGATTGCATACATGACATTGTCAAGACGCTACGAAGGCTTAAGGATTAATCATCATCGGCTGACCGCAATGTTAGAGGTCGTCCACCGATTTGAGAGCCACGAGGAAACTGAGAAGTGGTATTGGACGCAAGGCACGGAACTTCCCGGTAAGCTATAACCCGCTCCCTGATACAACGAAGATTGAATCGATTAGCTGGATAAAAAAAGTGAAGGAAGAGGGGGCGGACAGCCTTTTACAAGACCATCCGCCCAGGGGAAGGAGCCGTTATTACCCGCAAACGGACATCCTTCGGAGGTGATTGACTTCATTTGAAATACTACTAAGAATTCATGGGTGCCCCGGCCTATTGGCCCAGCTTTCCCAGGGCCTCCCGCTCCCGGCAGTCCCGGAGTATCGAACCGACCGTCATAAAAAACCGATCAAACGATTCTCGGTCCAGTTCTTCAACCTTGGTTTGAGTCAATGCAAGAATGAGGACTTCCAACTCCCGGCAAGACAAGCGTTGAAGGTAATCGGTTTTTTGTTCGGTAGCCATATGGAGAAGTTCAGAAATGGTCTTGTCCATCCGATTACCCTACCTTTTCCCGGTTTCTCAATCCAGTTCGATCTACAACTTGAGTCCGAAGGGTTTTCGTTCTTCGAAATTCCTGAGCTGCATGCGCTCTCAAGGTTGCCGTAATGCTCCTGTTCAACTGGAACGGAGAAAATGGCTTGGGGATAAAGCCGAATGGACACCCACGCAACCGGGAATCCCCATATAGGTCCGATGGACAGTCCGACATCCCGAGGATTGGCAGCAAGTGATTCCGTCGGCGAATTTCCAGGATCATATCCACCGTGTCCACACGGGACCAATCCATATCCACGAGAACAATCCCCATGTCGGGCATCGGGTTCTCGCAGGTCGCCAGGATACTGTAGAGTGAAAGCATTTCCAAGACCGAATACCGATTCCCGATTTCCAGGTATTCCCGAACGATCAGCCTTTGTATCGGGTCCTCCTCTATGAGAAGCACACCCATTTTCCCCAATTCCAGTCCCATCTCCCAATACCCCTTTCCATACCACCGGAGAAAAGGATCCGGAAGGCGTGATTATCCAGTGCCATAACAGCGCAGGCAGACCCGAGGGCAAATGCCTTCGGAGCTTGGAAACCAATGAGGGTGCGGAAAACGGGTTGAGGGAGAAAGGGCCAAGCCGGTTTACGACGGCTTGCCCTTTCCGCCAGGTCCTGGCTTCTTTTGTTGGGAGAGAAAATTACGGACGCCTTCCAGAAAGAGAAGGCGAGCAGCTTGGGCACGTTCCGTGATCCCGGTCTTGTTGCCGTAGAAGCCAAGGTTCTCGATGTCGGTATCCGTCAGCGACAACGTTACCTTGTTCTTCTGCTTTTCCTTGTCGTCCTTGGGAGGTCTGCCCATTTTCGATTTTCTCATCCTTCCAAACTAGTCATTTTCCACCATTTAAGCCCGTCAAAACCGTTTTGAAAGGTTATGAAAGGTTTAAAAACATCGGCGTCCTGCACTTTTCAGAATATAATTTATATTATTTTCACTTATGAAGTTATTAAAAGTACAAAAAAGTACCAGGGCCCCAACGAATGCTTCTACCCAGGCACTCAGGCCCCTAAAACACCGGTGGCCCATTTCCTCCTCGTCCAGGGCCTTACGGCCATGCCCCAGAGCCCATAAGGCTGTAAGGTCCTGGACCAGGGAACGAGCGGTTTTGCTACCTTTCCCAGAGGCCCAACTCCCGGAGATTCGATGTGTCTGTAAAGCCGGATGGGAACCCACCCAACCTAGGGAAACCGAACTTCTAATGCGGTCCTACTTCGGACGCTACCAGGTCCTTCAACCTCTGGGCCAGGGAGCCATGGCTGCGGTGTACTTGGCCCGAGACTCGGTGCTTTCCCGTTTGGTGGCCGTGAAGGTTCTGCATTCGGATTTGCTCTACCAAAAGGGTGCCCTGGAACGGTTTTTCAAGGAGGCCAAGACCGTTTCCCGTATCAACTGTTCAAACGTCGTGAACGTGTTCGATTTCGGAATGGAAGGGAACGTGCCCTATCTGGTGATGGAGTTCATCGATGGGCAGACCCTCCAAAAAGTCATGTATCAATTGGATGGGGAGCCTATGGATGCGGTCGTGGCTTCGGCCATGATTGTCCAAGTCGTAGATGGATTATCCGCCGCTGCGGAATGGGGCGTGACGCATCGGGACTTGAAACCCGATAACCTGATGCTGACACAGAAAGGGATCGTCAAGGTCACGGATTTCGGCATCTGCCATTTGAAGGATCACACCATGACCGCCACAGGGCAAATCCTCGGTTCGCCCCGGTTCATGTCACCGGAACAGGTGCAGGGATTAAAACCCCTCTCGGTTCAATCCGATCTCTTCTCCCTCGGAGCCGTGTTCTACTACCTGCTGGCTGGTGTTCCGCCCTTCATGGCCGATGCTATCCCAGACCTGTATCGTCAGATTGTAACCGAACCTCACCGCTCCCTCTCCGAAGTTCGGCCCAATCTGGACCGCACCTTGGTTCGTCTTGTCGATATGCTCTTGGAAAAAGATCCGGCAAAGCGGGGGGACGGCCCGACAAGTATTTCCGGACTGCTCCGAAAGTTCCTGCTCAAAAAGAAGGTGGCAGCGCCGACGGAAAGAATCAGCGCATACATCCGGGAGTTGAACGCTGCGGGAATCCAAACAAGTTCGGGCCTCAAGCCGGAACAAATCCAGAAGTGGATGGGCAGTTTGGACCTGGGAAAAAAGCCGAGCCGGTTCCAATGGAAAAGGAGAAAGCTGTCATGGGCTATCGCCGTCCTGATGCTGGGAGTGAGTGCTGGAGTGGCTTCATTTCTTATAAGCAAAAACAACCAAGCCGAAAAGCAAGCTACAACCCCGCCTAAGTCTCCGGTTCCCGAACAATCTCGGGAAGTCTCACAAGAACGTCCCCACGTTCTTCCTCCCTCCTCGGATACTATAATGGCCCATATTCCAAGAACGGAAATTAAGCCGATTGGCTTGGTAGAGAAAAGTTCTCTCGCCATTACAAATTCCATTTCCGAAACGTCCAAGCCTGAGTCACGGGATACTATGGCGCTGAACGGATCCGCCCTTATAACCGTTCAATCCGCTCCTCCCTTTGCCGAAGTATTCTTGGATGGATATTCTCTCGGGCGGACTCCCCTGGAAGGGAAGGAATGCCCTTCCGGAAAGCACCGACTGATCCTTAAATCCGGATACGGCACAAACGTGGATACTTTGCTCACCCTCAAGCCGGGGGCGCAGACGTTTAAATTCACGATTATGGAGAATCCGGAAGGCAGTCCGGAGCCATGAATTTCGAGTTAAACAAGTTGAAGTTCAGCATCTATCTGGATGCCAGGGATGTGGGAAGAAACGCTTCCAAATGGAAGGAGATTTCCAGAGAAGCGGCGTTAGGTCTCCAAGACACGTCCCTCGTGGTTGTTCACTATTTCAATTGTGGAATGCACCATGCACGATGGTTTGACTCCTCAAGTCAGTTCCTCTCTGCCAGAGGGCCATACGATTATTCGTCCCTTCGCTATTATCAATTCATTGGAAATCTTCCGACTAAGGTAACGCCCGCTACCGGAGGCGGGTCGGGACCCAAAAGGCCGGACTCGGTTCACGAAGAAGAGGCGGGAGCCCTGGAAGTGAAGTCCCCTTCCAAGGAAAAGATTTCACTTTTCGATGCAATATGGATTGGTGAATCCAACTCGCAGGACAAATCCAAAAAGCCGATAGCAATTACAAGCGCCATGCTCATGGCTTCCATTTCTTGCAAGGTCAGTTCCGAAGGTTTGATGCCTGGAGATTCCATCACCTTCAACATTATGCGAGCCGATACTTCTGAAAAAATCGAAACGGTTATGGGCAGGATGGAATCAAATCCGGACGGAGATATTGCCGTTGCAAAATGGCAGGTGCGTGGAAAGGCGATTGAGGATGCCCTTAGCAAGGGAAGCGTTGAACTCTATTTCGTGGCAAAGCATTTCGCCAAAAAGTTGGAATGCAAGAGTGGGAAGCTGGTTGTTTCCGATGGGGGCACTATCCATCATCACATGGATATCCATGAGGAAAGCGCCAAGAATGACCTTGTCATATTGGAGACAACGGATGGAAGTTGGAAGCATACCCTTGGGGTAAAGGATATGAAGGAGCTTTCTCCGAATTGGGTGGAAATGGTTTTCCCAGGTGCGCCCAAGGGCAAGGTATTCAACCTCATCAAGGATCCGAAAGACGGAGTCGATCCTTATTACTTGTTTCAGGACGTGGGATACGACGAATTAATCAAAGAGGAGCATTTTGAAGATGTTTAAGAATTTCTTGGCTTCTGGCTCCCTGGTTCGGAATTCGATAGTGGGGATCGGAATTATTTCCGTCCTCCTGGTCGGTTGCAATAAGGAAAAGGCCTCGGTTCCAAAGGAGCAAGAAGAAGTTCCGGAGGCGTCAGTCGTTCCTATAAATTATCTGGCACTTCCCAATGAGGACTGGACGGATAGGACTAAGGAGCGGCTTCAATACATCCGAGATTTGGGTAACGATAAGCGAGTAATCCTAAGCATCGCCGTTGATGGCACTGATCAACGTCTGGTTGTCTCACCAGGGTTTCTCGATTCTGCCGGAATGGCAACGATTTCGGGCACTCCTCGTCGTTCCCCTGATCGCAGATATGTCGCATTTGCAGGGACAAACAAAGCGGATGAGTCATCTGTTGCGATTTTAGACTTGAAGAACCGGACAGGAAAGGTAATCGGAAACGACGGGGCATGTGAACCAGGTTGGTCAATGGACGGCGCCTCCTTGTTCTTTTTCAATGCCAACGAGGAAGTCGCCTATCGAATGGCTTCGGGCAAAATAGATACAATAAAGGGGGACAATCCCGGAATTTACGGGCAACTAACCTTCGCAGCCAAGCCTGAAATATTCGGATTTACAAAAACAGGTTATGTCACTTTCGACTATGCTGGGAGGATCAAACGTAAATCGGACTTTATTTCCAAAGTTAGAGAAAACGTCGAAATGAGTAACATCGGTTCGCTTTCGTGGGACGGGAAATATTTAGCTAACCGTTTTTCCAGGGAAGTAATCGTTGTTAATCTCGCTCACGCTGACAGTATCGCCTATAGAGACTCGCTCCCAGAAAGGGCAATGTCTCTGAATTCTGATGGAAAAACCATTTATTATGCAAGTAGTAAAACAGTAACCCTCATTGGTCTAAACTGGGAAACGGGTATTAAAAATCAAATCATGGATGATGACGTTGAGCACATCTCGGGATTAACAACGATCTTCAAAGAAAATGACCGAAGGACAAAATGAAGCTCCATCTTTTTTACCTGTTCAATGGGTTCCTTCAAGAGGATAAAGACGGCAAAGGACTTGAGCCAATGCCGAACGGGCTCGATATTCTCAGAAACACCATTGTCTTTACCAAAGCAGTTTCTACGGATGAAAAGTTTATACCCTGGGTGAGCAATGAAAGAGGAATTCTCTATTTCATGGGTGATAATTTTGCTAACCGGACAACCATGCAGATGCTCCACAAGCAAATTCTCTTTCAAATGATACCTGAGAATTCGCTGCCGTTACTTTGGGCTGCAAAGGGAGAGAAATGGACGGTAACGGTCAATAACTTTTTCAAAGACCATGACTTAAAAGGGGTCGAACTCAAAGTCAAAAGGGTTTTCAAAAGTCACCTACGCCCTCCGGAGAAAAATGGAACCTATCTGGATTCGGACGAGTATAGGAGTTGGTATGCTGGATTGTCCGATACCGAGCCCATGTATGGTTTCATCATCCCCAAAGTGCGAAGCATTGTCGTTTCCTTTACTTCGGTGGATTATTCAGGAGTAAGTGTGACGGTCACTACTCCAACAGGGCATGAATTGCTTACCCAAAAGGTTAGCCCTGTAAGTGGAATGCCTGGCGTATTTGGCGTTTCATTTACGGGTGATAAGAAAAGTATTCCCGAGGGAATTTACAAAGTTGAAGTTTCGGATGTTACGGCTCACCTGGGGGCGAAATTTAAAACAAACCGGAATTATGTCTTTCATGAAAAGGTAATTTTCTCAGCACA
The DNA here is from genome assembly GCA_036732085.1 of Fibrobacterota bacterium. Classification (GTDB taxonomy): domain Bacteria; phylum Fibrobacterota; class Fibrobacteria; order UBA11236; family UBA11236; genus Chersky-265. The sequence continues at coordinate 14,934 of DAINDC010000027.1, forward strand.
AACATTGGTTTCTGAAATTGCCTTGGTGCTTGCGGATGGTATTAGCCTTGAGGAATCCGTTCTCAACCAATTTCCCCTTTTGTATGAGAATTTGGTTTCTGTCGGAAGGGCAAAAGCCACGGCACAAGAATCCGAGGTAAAGAGCGATTTCCCTGAGCCACCCAAAGCCATTGAGAAATGGGTCAATCGGTTGCAATGGATACAGGGGAAATCCCAGTTCGCAGTCAAAATTTATAATACGAATGGTGCAACTCCTCGAAGCAAAAAAATCGCCAATTTTCTAATACAGCAAAACAAAACCCTTCTTGGTAAGGAACTGGGAAAGGGCCTTGATCTGTGCTACGGCATCTACGACAAAGCCAAGGAATGGAAGGAACTCAAGGAGCAGTTATCCGCAAGTGCGGAAATCAAAAAGCGGATAACGAAAATTCTGAAGTCCGATGTCCAAGGATATTTCGAACAGAATCGTTGGTTCAACTACCTTCGGGATTCCTTCATCGAGGATCCCAAGAATTACTTTGCGAAGCTGGATCTCGAATCGATGGGTGAAAAAGGTCGGGCCATATTCCTAAAGGCAGGAATTCCGGAAGAGGTGTCAAACCTCCAGAAGTCCATCGGCAATTCTGCTAAGGTTTTGGAAAAAGCCTTCATCGTGGCTGAGACCGCATTTTCGTTTGTTGATACCGCCCTGGCAGTGAATGAAGTCATCGGAACCAAGGCGAAACTTCAACTGACCACATCCACCTTCAACGATTTGGTCAAGCAGTATAAGGAAAAGCTATCCAATCTCCCGAACCGGGAAGGGATTGGAACCCTGGAAAAATATCGGGCCATGACCGTCACCGGTGCCATGGACGTGGATGATAAAACGGCTGAAGCCTGTGCCAAGGCCATTGATGCCGTATTAGGAACCCTGACCTTGATTCCTGGAGTGGGATTTATCCCAGGACTGGTATTGCTCATCAAAGATACGGCAAGCCTGGGAGTTGAAGCCATTTCCGACGTGGATGGATGGTTATTCCACCATTATTTTTCCTCCATCGCAAGTCGGCACTCCAAGGTTACGGAACTGATGAAGACCTCCTATGCCAATCAGGAGCTAATGTCGGATCAGGCTAAGGAGGGGGGCTTGGACGGCGGTGTTCAGTTCCGGCTAAGAGCCGAGGCTATTAACGGATTGGTGGGACTCCTTACCCGTGCTGCCATATCCGTCAAAAACGACAGTGAATACCTGGATAAGATCAAGAAATATCGAGTCAAGGAGTATATCGAGACCTTCATCTTGAATGACGGTTGGCAGATGCCGCTTTACCCTTCCATCCCAGTCAGCATGGATTCCATATGGCTCTTCACCATCAATCCGTTGGGTCTTTTTTCCGACTTCGATTTCTTCAAAAGCCAATTTGGATATACCAAGCCGCTTACCTTGGCTGCCGCTTCCGGTATCCCATCGGCAATGGGGATGCTGGTTGCCGGAAATGTGGTTCTCGCCAAGCATG
>DAINDC010000027.1:16442-24593 GCA_036732085.1 Fibrobacterota bacterium
GCATGTGAAGACTCACTTCCATGATAGCTTCCCCATCCACCGGATGGAGGCTGCAAACACGGAGGAGTTCTGCAAATCCTTTTGTTCCAACACGGGCAAGAAACTAGGGCGAAAATCAATCGCATATACCCGCATGTATCGACGGGCACCTGACGCCAAGCCTGAAGACCCGTGGGAGGTTTATGAACCGCATGAGGGCAAGGATATCGAAAGCCTTACTCCCTTGTCTCCACTCGATCAAATCCGGATCCTGGTAGTCCTTGAAGCGGGGATCGAGCCCGGCATCTACCCTATATCCCTTCGATTGTTTCGAACCGATGGATTGAAGAATCTCGAAGGCCCCCGATACCAAGATATCGTCCGCAATTTGGATCCATTCCTTCTTCCAGAAGAGAACGAGTGGAAGGGAAAAGGACGATTGGGTTGTGTCTTCTACCCATTCTACCAACTTGGAGTCGAAACCATTCCAGGCATTAAACCCTTGGCTGGAAATGGAATCGATATGGTGGGCGTCAATCTTTACTATGCCATCGGTGGACTCTGGAACATGACCTACGGCTTTAAAATTGCTTTAGGGGATGACAATTCCTTGCCTTGGCTCCAATTGGGAGGCAGGCCCGACAATCGAAATCCGTTGAATGAATTTCCTGTAAATTTGAGTATCTATAAGCGACCCCACGAAAGAAAATTGCTGAGTGAAGATTTCTTGAAAAGCCAAGTTACCGAGTTCAGTTATCCAACTCTATTCCAACAAAAATTCGGACTTGGTCCCTCCTATCTGAAAGTCGCCGATGCCTGGTATTGGCTCGGCACTGACGCCAAGAAGGAGTTCCCGCATTTCGATTGGCATCAACCCGTTGAAATAATCGTGACCTTTTGGGCGAATTTTCTTGGCGAGGATGCCTATAAAAAAGCCGGATTGGATTGGGGACATACGCCCCTTGAATTGACTCTCCACCAGGATCGCCTTGGAGAGGATAAGAAAGGTCCGACATTCTCTGGACGGCTTAACTATTTGGGACAATACCATACTTCAAAATCAATTTCGCATCCTCCACGAACGCTTGACCTCAAGGGAAAAAATATCGGTGAGCCATTGGCTCCTTTACTTCAGGCGATTGAGTCAGGAAGCGCCGAAACAAAATCATGGTTTGATTCGGAAGTCGATAAACAACCGATTCTCGCCACTAGCATAAAAATGGGTTCATACGAACTCTTCGCTGCCCATATTCCCTTTTCATATTTCGCACCGAACAACAAACGAACCGAAAGCATTCGCCCATTCGCCGGGTCGATGCCAAAGGAAGATGAGTTTTACGAATATTATTTCTCGTGCGCCACGCCGACGGGAATCCAAAATCTGGAGAGCAATGCCAGGATGCTTTTCAAGGCTCCCAAAATGGACGGATCAACCTCTCCTTGGAATCCAAAGGACGCCAAAGTCATCCATTGGATTGAAAAGGAATGCGAGAAAACGGATGCCTCGCCAGAAATCATTACGGGCAATACCTAAGGGTCTGGGAGATTTTTTAAGGAAAATGCGCCAAAATAAATCAATTCCAATTTGGAACCGCCTAATAAGGGCATCTCTGGCTTACGGGGCCACAAGGCGAAAGCTAAATTCAACGGGCGTGATATCAGCCAAGAAGGAGTCCTTTCTGCGAATGCCGACCACCACTTTCTATAAAGCCTCCCTGGTTCTAGGCTTTGTAATGGCTCTCCTCGCCCCTCAAGCACATGGGGCCTTTGGATTTAAACTCGACGGCACTCTGGACAAAGAGGCTATCAGCCACGCCTATTTTGAAGGGGAGTTTTCACGAGTTCTCCCTCCACTCGAAGCCTACCGCCAATCCTTCCCAGGCAATGCGAAAAAAGAGGATTCGATCTTCGTTTATAAGTATCTGAGCGTTATCTATGCCGCCGATCCGAAAACAAGGCAAAAGGCTGAGAGCTATATGGTGCAACTCATAAAGCTGATGCCTACCATTGAACTGATTGACCTCTACATATCGGATAACATCGAGTCGATATTTAAAAACGTCAAGCAGAGCTATCAGCAACAGCAGGATTATGTCCACGGCCATGATGAATATGGACGTTCTAAAAAAGATCCTGAGCCAACCGGAAAAGTCAAGGCAGAGAAATCAACCCAATGGATCTGGTGGACGGCGGCTGGGGTCGGCTTAACCACGGCAATTGTTGGAACATATTATGTATTAGATCAGCCTTCACCTTCGGGGAATAAGCATGTCCTTGGAAATTAAATTCAAAAGAAAAATTAGCTGGCCTCTTTTTATCTCAGTTGCCGCTCTTATCTGGGGCTGCTTGAATAATGAACAAAAGCCCGATACATTCGATCTCCCTGCCAAATTCGTTGATTCCTTATCGGGATACGACAAGGTCTTGATCATCCTCAAGGATACCACGGGTAAACCCTTGGATACGCTGTTCACGGGTAAAGTTCGAACCGAGAGCCAATTACAGAACTTGACGGCCCCCCATTATCCGGGCGGCAAAATGATCATCACCATCATCGGCTATAAGGGCGGACAAGTCGTTTACAATGCGGATAGAATCTTTAACGGGGAGAACGGTGAAACCGAGTTAATCAAACCGGTGATCCTCCCGACGACCAAGATCAATATCGGGAAAACAGAAATACAAATCATGGTCAAATCCTTTTCGGCCATTCCCCCGGTCACGATTGAACCGGAAAACCTTGCGGACAAAACCCTGATTTGGAAGTCATCAAACGATTCCGTGTTGAGGGTGGAGACGGATAGGTTGGTTGCAGTGAAAACCGGATTTGCAACCTTGAGCGTTGTGCTTAAATCTGATACATCTAAGCATGATGAGATCAAGGTCGAGGTGTTGCCAGATCCTGATATACCGGACAGCCTTCGAATCAGCCCAGATACTTTAAAGATGCCCGCTCATGGGCGAAACAAGCAATTCACCTCCAAGATTTATCCCTCGACCGTTTCCACTTCAGTTACGTGGAAGAGCCTGGATACGTTAATTGCTTCGGTTACGGAAAACGGATCTGTATTTGCAATCAGTGCGGGGAAGACCCAGATTACCGCTATCACATCCGGAGCGGATCCCGTTTCCGATTCGGCATGGGTAGTAGTGACGGATCCGATTCCTGTTACGTCTGTGCGGTTTGTTAGCCGGGCATTGAACCTTTTTGCGGGCGGGACGGCGGAGAGTTTATCCGTACAAGTGAGCCCTCCGGATGCAAATGACCGGGTTCAGTATTTGATCCGCAACGAGGCAATTGCAAAGATATCTGAAGGAAAGGTATTGGGCCAGAAGGAAGGCGTGACGTGGCTGGTGGTCAATTCCCTGGATTACCCTTCGATTTTGGACTCGATAAAAATCACGGTTCTTTCATCGCAGCCGGTTGAAAGCGTAGACATACCAACGGACTCAATTATCCTTTACATCGGAGGGACAAGTAAGACCCTTGATGCGGTAGCTTCACCTGCCCAAGCCACAGCCTGGGTGCGTTGGCGGGTAAGTAATGCTGCTATTGCATCGGTGGACTCAACCGGTAAGGTCATGCCGGTTGCCCCTGGCCGGACTCGTGTTACCTGCATAAGCAGGGTGGATAGCACTCGCAAGGACAGTTCCCTTGTGATCGTAATTAAGGATACGCCAAGATTATCGGTAGGTAGGGATACGACCGTTCCAGTCGGCACCACCGTGATATTCAATCCGACGGCACCACAGGACAATGGGACAATTGCCCTGTTCGAATGGGATTTGGATGGGGATGGAAAATGGGATAGCTCCTCGACTGCCCTCAAGTCCGTCTTCTTCAAGTATCAGGATGCCAAGGAAATTTCAACTCGGTTCCATGTACGGGACTCTGAGGGTAACGACACGACGGTGATCATAAATGTAACGGCGATCAGGGGGCCGAACATCCAGATACTCTCTCCCGTGGATGGAACCTACTTCAACAAAACTTTGATTGACGTTTCCTGGAGCGTAGAGGGAACCATTCAATTGAAATTCCAAAAGGAAACCCTCACTAAAAATGGGGCGAATACCATAACCCGAACGGCTATGGATGCAACTGGTAAGGTGTATTCCAAATCCATCACGGTCTACTTGGATACCGTTCCACCAACCAAGCCGGTAGTTAAAGGTCCGGCTTTGGTTAATCTGCTTCGTCCAACATGGTCATGGGCTTCGTCCGGCAACGGTGGAACGGGCATTTTCCGATACCGGTTGGATTTCGAGGACTTGTCCGGCTCACCGGAGACGAAGGATACCGTATTTAAGCCTTCGACCGAACAAACGGCCCAAACTCATACGCTCTTTGTACAGGAGAGGGACTTGGCGGGGAATTGGTCCTCTTCCTGCGCTTGGAGTATTCGGATTGACACGGTGCCCCCGAATCCACCTGTTTTCGATTCCCTGCCGTTGTCCCCCTTGAATAGCCTTCAACCGACTTGGACCTGGAAAAGCGGCGGGAATGGGGGGATCGGCGTATACCTTGTGAAGTTGGATAATGCAAATTTAGACACCGGAGGAACCACGGTCATGAACACTCAGTTTATCGCCCCCTTGCCTCTATCGGCTGCCGCCCATACCTTGTACATCCAGGAGCGCGACTCGGCAGGCAATTGGTCGCCAACAGCCTCGACTTCGATTGTGATCGATTTGAGTCCGCCGGAAGCACCGATAATCCGCGCTGATTCTTGGCAAACGACGAATCCGAAACCAATTTGGCATTGGTCAAGCGGGGGCAATGGGGGAATCGGCTCATATCGATGTAAGCTCGATGATTCCGCGATGCAAACCGGTGCCAGTCTTTCGTCCGATACGAACTATACCCCATCGGTTAATTTCAATGTCGGTTCCAAGCATACTTTGTACGTACAAGAAAGGGATGCGGCCGGGAATTGGTCCGCAATCGGTTTGTTGGCAATACGCGTTCACGGTCAAACCGGGTTTGCAGTGGGAGATGGCGGCACAATTCTGAAAACCACAAATGCCGGTGTCTCTTGGGATACCGTTTCCCGAGTCACCTCCGATTATCTAACATCCGTGTACTTTCCCGATGTCAATACCGGCTATGCCGTTAGCGATGTCGGCAACATAATCAGCACCGTCAATGGAGGCCTTTCTTGGAGGCTTATTGCGAAACCCACGGCCAAAGCATTGAATTCCGTTCATTTCCTAAATGCGAGTACCGGGTATGCAGTAGGTAACGGTATCAAGGTCAAAACGTCCAATAGCGGGGCCTCATGGGACACGCTTCCGAGCGAATCCACCCAATTTCTGCAGTCCCTGACTTTCACGGATGCAAAAATTGGATATGCCGTCGGCGGCAATGGCGGGGTTATCGTCAAAACCACCGATGGTGGAAGCTCATGGATTCCTCCGACGGGTGGAAGTGGTTCATCCCAGGCTCTGTTCTCGGTATTTTTCCCCAATGCAAATATCGGGTATGCAGTTGGATTTTTCGGTGTTGTGGTTAAAACCGTGGATGGCGGAGCCACTTGGAAGGCCCTTTCGAACCCTTCTTCGGAAACATTAAACTCCGTCTATTTTACGGATGATAAAATCGGATATGCAGTTGGAGAAAACGGCACAATCCTCAAAACAATCAATGGAGGAATAACCTGGGACGCATTGGTTAGCCACTCAAACTCTGAGTTGATTTCGGTTTTTTTCATTGACTCCAATACCGGATTTGCTGTCGGAAGGAATGGCACAATTCTGAAAACCGCGAATGGCGGAACTGATTGGAGCCAGCCTACCCTCGGCAGCGGAACCACCATGAAATTAGGTTCGGTTTTTTTTCCTTAGATCCCCAGGCCGTACCAGAAGCTGCCCGTGATCCGCACGTCGCGTACGTTGCGCGCATAGGGGTTGGGATCCTCCCTGCGTTCGCGCCCGTAATAGCGGCCCCACAGGTACTCGGCCTTGAAGGCCAGGTCCAGCATGCCCAGGGGCTTGTACCGCAACCCCGGGCCCATCAGGGCCAGATTGTTCCACCAGTCCTTATGGGTGTCGAACCAGACATAGGCTGTGCCGTAGGCGGAAAGGGATCCGGCCAGGCCCTCCATGACCATCACCCCCACGTCCGGATTGGCATAGAAGATGAGATTGCGGAAGCGCGACACGCTGTCGCGGTAGGCGGTTCCGTTCCCGCGCGTCCGCACGTGCCGGCTCAAGGAGGAGAAGATCCAGTCGGAATAGATTTCACCCCAGAACCGCATGGGAAAGCGCCCGCGCGCGGCGGTCCCGCCGTGGACATCCTCGCCGCCGCTTGCGGCGGCTTCCTGCCCCCATCCATGCCAGAACACCAGGCCCGCGCGGTATTCGGTGAGCGCGCCGGCCGGAACCAGTCCCACGCTGTCCATTACCTGCTGCAGGCTGTCCTTGGCGGTCTCCAGGCTGTCCAGGTGCGCGTTCAGCCGCGCCAGCGAGGCCAGGTGGATGTTGCCGGTGGTGTCCAGTCGGGCGATCACCTGGCGATTGAGGGCGTCGTCGCCCAGCAGGGCGGCCTGGAAGATGTCCTTGTACATGGCCTGGAACTGCTTCTGCGCCTGATCGATGGCCGTCCGGTTCCCGTCGATGCGGCCCTGCATCCCCTCGAAGCCCACGGCGCCCGAAGACAGCCGCAAGTATTGGCCTCCGATGATCTCGCCGAATGCGGTTAAGGAAACCTTCTTCAGCAGGGAGACGCGCGCGCCCACGCCTGCGTCGACTCGGTTGTTCCAATAGAAATCCCTCTGATCCCGGTACAGCCGGGTCTTGACGTAGAGATCCACCGGGGTCTTGAGCGAAAAACGTTTGCCGACCATGAACTCAGAGAACCCGGAGAGGTTGCGATCGTCATGCCGGGAGAACACGCCTTCGGAATAGGCGTCTATCCATAGGGGAGGCGCAGGCTCCGCGCCGTCGTCCCCATCCCCGTCCGCTTTGGTTTCCTCGGACGCGGCGTCCTCTGCGCCCGTATCCGCAAGGGCCGCCGGGGTGCCTAGGGAATCCCCGGGGGCGTCGCCCGTCCCGGTTAAGCGGGGATTCGCCTCCGCATTCGCACCCGCTAAAAGAACGTTCGTCCCCTCGGCGCGGAGATCCGGGTGGGACAGGCCCAGCCAGGCCAGCGCGAACGCGGCCATGGCCGCGGAGCGGTTACTTCGCATCCGGGCTTCCGGCCTTGACGGCCGGCAGGTTCTTCGGCGGGATCTCGGCGTCGGTCTTGAAGCGGACGGTCTTGTCCCATACGCCCACGCGGGTCCTGGTGAGGTCCAGCAGGAGCGACTTGAAGACCACGAAGATCCACAGCTGGCAATAGGTGAAATACATGAGGCCGGTGACCAACAGGTTGGAGAAGGTGTCTTCCTTCTCGTAGGAAAGGACGAAGAAGACCTCGGCCATATAGAGGGCATAGGCGGAGAACCAGACCGCCGTATAAGGTCCGGGAATGTCGATGCGGATGACGCCCAATAGGCTGAGGATGAAGATGGTATGGGACAGGACGGTGGAGAGCAGGAACAGGTAGTACAGCCCGAACATGTAGAGGAACTCGGTGGTCAGGTGGCGGTTCTTGAATTGCAGGGCCGGCTTGGCGAACTTCTTGAGGACGTAGTTGTTGCCCCGCACCCAGCGCGTGCGCTGCTTGATCCAGACCTTGATGGTTTCCGGTTCCTGCTCCCAGGTCACGGAGGTAGGCACGAACTGCACCTCGTATCCCTTCATTTGGAGGCGCACGGAAAGTTCCGAGTCCTCGGTGATGGCCTTCTCGTCCCAGCCACCCACGGCCTCCAGCGCGGTCTTGCGGATGATGTAATTGGTTCCGGGCAGGATGGCGAACTTGGAGAACCAGTAACGGCCGGCCTGGATCATCCACTGGAAGCTGAGGGTCTCGATATTCACCATGCGCGTGAGGATGTTCTTGTTCCGATTGATGCAGCGGAACTTGCCGAGGACGGCGGTCAGCTTGGGATTCCGCACCATGGCGGTGCACAGGATGCGCAGGGACTCGGGCTTGGGATTGTTGTCCCCATCGTAAATTGCGATGACCGGGAACCGGCAGAGCTTGAGCCCTTCGTTCAAGGCGCGGGGCTTGCCGCTACCTCGCTCGCGCGCGGGCCAGGACAGGCAACGGACGCGCACGTCCTCCAGGGC
>DAINDC010000028.1:0-14792 GCA_036732085.1 Fibrobacterota bacterium
GGTTGTCGTTCAAGGCCCCCAGGAACTGGACCCCGAAGAAAGGCCCGAACCTTTTCTGCACCAAAAGTTTGAACATGCTCATGCCGTCTCCCGGGCCCGGAGCGCGGGCGCTTTGGATTTTTTCGGGTCCTGGAAGTTCCCGGCCAGGCTTTCAAATTTAGGCATAAATCGCTTCCTTGCTTCGGCTAATCCATAGGACGAATACGGACTCCGCAACGGTAACGGAGCGGGCCCGGATTGAGGATCGGCATTTAGATTATTTTTTAACCATGGCGCTTTTTGGAAATATCGATGACTTGGCGAGGCTGCTGGCCACGGATGCGCGATTTGATGCGGCTTTTCAATATCTGAACCGCTGCCGCATTCCGGGGTCGGACGAAAATAGCCGCATCCGCAACCTGGCCGTTGCTGCGGTGGAAAATGTCCCTCTGGAAAAGGGCGCCTTCGCCCTCGATCAGGTTTATCAGACCCGGCCGCGTGGGGATTGCTTCTATGAATCGCATCGCATGTATATCGACGTGCAGTGCATCTTGGAAGGGGAAGAAGTCATCGACGTGATCGCGATCCCGGAACTTGAAATCGAAAAGCCCTATCGCGAAGCCAAGGACGTGATCAAGTATAAGGATGCGGGCGCGGGCTCAAGGCTCAAATTGCATGCGGGCCAGGCTGCCGTCTTCTTTCCCGAAGACGGGCATATGCCGGGTCAGTTTCCAAGCGCCCCAGGGCTGGTGCGCAAGACGGTAATCAAGGTCCCCGTCGGGGCCTGATCCGTTCCATCCGGTTTTAAATCTCCCGGATCCAATCCAGGCGCGTCAAGGCTACGGATATCCGCGGCCGCGGGCTCCCGAACGAGAAAATGGATAAAACCCAGCCGCGTCGCTTATCCCCGCTTATAGGTGATTTTTTTCGAACCGGCCTCGCAGGTTCCCACGGCTTTCGCATCCTTCACATCCGCTTTGGAGACGATGTCCAAAGTGAAAGCCTTGACTCCTTTGGCCTTCAGCTTGGAGTCGATCTCCGCCTTGACATCTTCGCAGGATTTCTTGGCGGTGGAGGCGGGCGCGGCCTTGTCAGCGGTGGAAGCGTTCTTGGGCGCGGCTGCGGTAGCAGTCGTAGGAGCAGCCATGGGCGCGGCTGCGGTAGCAGTTGCCGTTGCCGGCGCGGCCACGGGCGAGGTGGCGAAGACATTTTGGCTCAGCAGGAAACCGGCCAATAACGGAATGTATAGATAAGTTGATTTGTGATTATGAGACATGGCGTCCCCTTTCAATATGGTTACGGATATATTTCGCGTCTTTACGGGCTCGCCAGTCCAACATAACCTTGGCAGCCGATCCTTCCAAGATCGCCCGGGGACTTCTCTCTTTGCGAAGGTGCGCGCGTGAGTATTTCCGATAAACCCAAGCGAATCCCGGGCGTCATCGCATGCTTGGCCCTGCTCTCAAAATAGAAGCAGAATCTCCGCGCCCACTCGCCCGGCATTTCCATGTTACGTATAGATTCACAGCAACCCCGGAAGCAACCGGGATTTTGCGCTAACAAAGAAACTTGTCAGGGAAGACACGGGGACCGCCTTGCGAGAATTACCGATGCCGGCAAGGGTCGCAACCAGCGAGTCCCCATGCGATCCGCTTCGCGATTATCGGACGCATGTTTTTATTTCCCAAGCGTTGATTTTGGAAATGCATTACAATAAGATTCTGATATTGTCCAGGTATTCCTTGGGAATAACCGCTGGCTTCGATACTCGGATGAGCTTGAGCCAGCTGACCTTAAAATCGGGATTGATTCGTTTTTGGGAATGATTCGGAAGAGGGGGATTTATGCATGAGGGGTATCATCGGATTTCCGATATTTCCGATAGAATGGGCGTCCTTCTGTTGGCCCTGGGCCTGGGGCTGGCCTTGGGGCAGGCGGTGCCGCCCGCGGAGCTTCTCCTCAAGGGCAAGGTCAGGGACTTCATCGAGGACAATCCCACCAGGACTCCCATCCATCCGCATTTCTATGGGAACAGGCCGTATGAGGCGAACTGCAGCTCGCAGGAAGCCGCCGTCAATATCGTGCAGTCGAATATCGATACCACCAATGATATCGGCGACACCTCCATTTTCAAAGGGGACAATCGCGGGCCCAAGCTCATCAGTCCGTTGGATCCGAAGGTGGCCCAATGCTTCGATCCGGTCGCTCGGTTCGGCGATTGGTACAATGATCGTCCCACGGGAGACGTGAACCGATCGTTTCTCATCGACATCAAATTCACGCGCAACCCCGCCACCGGCAACTACGAATATTTCAACGATGAATTCTTCCCCATCGACAATGGCAAGACCTTCCTCCAGTTGGGTCCCAATCCTCCCTTCGGGCAGCTGCTTCCGGCTCCGAACAATATTCATAACTTCGGGTTCACGATGGAGTTCCACGCCAACTTCACCTATTTCAAGGGCGGCAAGCAGACCTTCACCTTCCGCGGCGACGATGACGTCTGGGTCTTCTTCAACGGCAAGCGGGTCATCGATCTGGGCGGCATCCATCCTTCCCAGGACGCTTCCGTCAATTTGGACGACGTGGCCGCTGCCATCGGATTGCAGGACAGCCTCGTCTATCCGCTGGATTTCTTTTTCGCGGAACGGCATACCACCACGTCGAAACTGAGGATTACGACCTCGCTGGAACTGGAACCGACCTTGAGCAGGCCGGTCGTGACTCCGGGCCGGTTTTTCGATGGCCAGATTTCCGTGACCGCGACCCATCCTTCCTCCGCCGTCATCCTCTACTATACGACCGACGGTTCCACGCCGGATGCCAATTCGCAGCGATACACCGGCCCTATTACCCTATCCGCCACCACCACGCTCAAGATCATCGCCACCCGACCCGGCTACCGCAACAGCGAAGTGGTCACGGAAATTTTCACCAAGATGCAAACCGTGGCCACGCCCATCGCCAACCCCGCCGGAAAGATTTTCGTCGATCCCATCGGCGTGACCTTGACCGTGGGAACGCCGGACGCCGTCATCCATTATACCCTCGACGGATCCACGCCCGACTCGACCAGTCCCATCTATACCGCTGCCTTGACCTTCTCGAAAACCACCACCTTGACCGCCCGGGCCTACCTGGCCAACTGGGTTCCCAGCGCGGTGATGCAGGAGATCTATACCGATGCCTCGACTTTGGTTCCGCCCGTGGCCGATCCCAAGGGGGGCGGCTTCGTCGGATCCCAGACCGTTGCGCTTTCCGTTCCCGGGCATGCCGGCGCGGATATCCGCTATACCTTGGACGGTTCCGAGCCCGCCCTTTCCAGCCCGCTCTATTCGGTTCCCCTGAAGTTCACGGCCTCCGTCACCTTGAAAGCCAAGGCCTTCCAGCAGGATTGGAAGCCGAGCCAGGTCATGGTGGAGAACTATGCGCGCCTGGCCCAGGCGGTGAAGGCTGTCTATGTCGACTTCGACGGCAATGGCAAAATCGACGGCGCCGTCATCCATCTGGATATCTCCGCCGCCGGCGTCCCGGCCTCCCTCCGTCTGATCGATCCCTTCAGCAATGCGCCGCTCCTCCTGCCCTCCAGTTATGTCACCCAGGGTAACGTTGCGGGTACGATAGGCGGCCAAGGCGGCGACGTCCTGATCGTGCGCTTCCCGGACAAGCAGTTCACTCCGGGAACCAGCTTCCCCGAGGCAATGCTGGGAGCCTTCCCCGATGTCGCCGGCTATGCTTCCGCCCCCTTCGTGGTTTCGGATTCCGCCGGTCCCGTGCCGGTACTCGCGATCTCCCATAACAAGCAGGTCCCGGAAGACCGGCCCTCGGTGGACATCACCTTCAGCGAGCCCGTCAACCTCGCGGAAATCCAGGCGGGCCTGGTTTGGCCTTTCGACATCATCCGGGACGGCGCCGTCCAGGGCAAGCCCGTGCGGGTGGCTTCGATCGAGGCGGTAACGGGACGGGAGAATACCTACCGCTGGACCTTCGAGGTCGATTCCCCGGCTTTCCCCGTCTATATCGACAGCCTCACCTTATTCTCCAAGCCAATCCTCCACGATACCCTGGGAAGCCCGGCGGTGGGCGGTGGGAAACGGATCCCGGTGCAGGGCGTGCCCCAGTTCCTGGTGAACAAGCTGGTCATCGAGGTGGTCAACCAGATCATTCCTAGGCAGGGCGATCCGGAACCGGATGTCTCCCAGGTGTGGCGGCATCCCTTCGCCGTAGTCGTGTCGCCACCTGGAGGCGGCTCCATTTGCCTGGACTGCCTGCCCGGGACCGATCCGTTGTTCACCGACAATCGCCCCATCCCGGAATGGATCATCCGCGCCAAGTATGCCTTCCATTATTCGTTCACCATCTACGATCACCTGGGGAACTATGTCTCCAAGACCGGCGGCCAGGTCACCGAGGCGATGCTGGCCAAGGCGAAGCAGGATGGGGAAGGCTTCCGAACCTTGCGGTTCCGGTGGATCCCGGTGGCGCATAACGGCGCGGCGGTGGGGACGGGCGCCTATATCCTCAAGGGCGTGGTCCTCAACCGCGAGAACGAGGCCCAGAAGGGCGGCCAGGGCGAGGACCAGTTCCTCAGGCAGGCCCAGTCCGCCGTCTTCGCCACCTTCGGCTACCTGAGGCAGAGACCGTAGGCCGTACAATGCCGCACAAACGGAGAAGGTCGGGAAGTAAAAACCGAAGGTAACCTGGACGAGTCGGTAATTCTCAGGTTACCTAGGAATCCGGGGTTTCCCGTTCAGCGGTTGGCGGGCGCCGAGCTCTGGGGCGATACGGAAGCCTGGGATCCCTTGACGATGCGGGCGACATCGGCGCGGAACTGGTCCGGATCGACCTTCATCCCGTTGAGCAAGGTGCTCATTTCGCGCGTCAAGGAGGCCATGGCCACGGCCTCCGTAATCTCCGCCTCGGTCGCGCCGTCCATTTTCGAGAATTCCATGTCCGCATAGGTGCAGTACCTGCAGGGGATTTGCGCGGATACGCCCAGGCTGACCAGGTCGACATATTTCGAGGGAAGGGCCCCGTTGGGATTCATTTCCACGTCCCGCATGGTCCTCCAGGCGCCGGCGCGGGCGACGTCCGGGAAGCGCTGCAGGAATTCGGGCACGAAGCCGTACATCTGGGAGATATCCTGGAGGGCGGTCTTGCCGTCCACCACGTCGATGGGCTTGGGCATGGGCGCTCCGCTCGCCTTCATCTTCTTGACATTGGCGACGGCCTTGGAGATGTCGGCGCGGAACCGGTTCTCGTCGAGCTGCATGCCGTTCACGAAGGTGCTCCAGTGGCGGGCCAGGGCGGCTTCCGCTATGGCTTCCCCGATTTCCGCCTCCGTGGCCCCGTGCATGCGGGCGAACTCCGTATGCGCGGTGATGCAATATTGACAAGGAATCTGCGCTGCCACGCCCAGGCCGATGAGCTCCTTCATCTTGGGCGGGATGGCGGTCTTATTGTTGAGCTGCAGGTTCTTCATCTCGTCCCAGACGCCGGGAAGCGCCACCGCGGGGATGTCCGACAGGAAATGGGGTACGAATCCCAAGGTCTTCGCGATATCGGTCAAGGTCGCCGCCGGCGGGGCGGGCATGGCGCCGGTCGCCGGCATCCCTGACTGGGTCGACGAGGCCGAACCGTTCATGGTCTTTTTGGCTTCGGCCTTGGTGAGGGTTCTGGCGACCAATACGGTAAGCGCGGTGACAATCACGAGGCCAAGAATGGGTTTGATGTTCTTTTTCATTCAGCGTCTCCTTTGTTCCCGGATCACGTCCGGCGCGGATTTTCCGCGCATGCTAGCGCAATATAATGTTACGCAAATCACATGTACAGGAAATTCCAGATCCCCGCGGAGCCTTGGTATCAGGGATCCCGGGGGCGGGACCGGCGCGCGGACGAAAAAAAAGGATTGACTTGGAGCGGATGGAAATAAAGTGACCTTGAAGGAATGGGGATGATTCCCGCGGCTCAATCCATTTCCGGCCGCTCCCGCATCTTGCACAGGATGCGCAGGCCCATGGAAGGATGGTCGCAATGTTTGATCTGTTCCCGGGCCATGCGGATATAGGCATTCCGCGTATGGCATTTTCTGCCCAGGCGCTTCCGATTGTCCCCCTGGGCCCAGACATGGCTGCGGCATTTGCGGATCGTTTCCGCCTGGCAGATCTTGGTGAGGAGGGTCTGATCGATCAAGCCGCGCAGCCCGCCGACGTTCTGCTGCACGCCCACCTCGAGCAGGCCCACGGAGGCGATGGGGGCGCTGAGTCTCACGGTGTCCAGGACTTCCCCGCCCACGGCGATATTGTAGGCATTGGGCATGATGTTCAGGTCGACGGAGAAGATCAGGCTGGGACTGTAATTAAGGGAAGACTCCTCGAATTGATCGAAGTCGGCGCCGCCATTGGAGCCGAAGAGCTCCACGAAAACCTTGCTGGGTTGCATGGTATAACCCACATTGACGAAGACATAGTTGCTGAAGGTCCCGTCATTGTCCGCATTGACCAGGAAGAGGGCCCCGCTCTCGGCGAAATCGTTCTGCGTGTCGCTGTTAAGGTGGAGCCGGTTCGAGAAGCGCAAGGCGGTGGTGGACTCCACCGTAACCGGGCAGGGACTGATCCAGTCCGCCGCCGCGGAGCTGGCGCCGTCCCTCGCGAAGAAGAGCCCGCCCTCCACGGCCTGATCGCCGTCTCCCTTCCATATCGTCGAGTCGAAACTGTTCCAGGGTTCGTTGATCAGGGTCCTTTGCACCGCGCAGGAAGGCCGCTCCACGTCCAGGGGCGAGGATTTGGAAACCGATTCCGGCGCGTCGAGGAATACGGACAAGGGATCGCTGCAAACCGCTTCCGCATCCAGGATCCGGATCCGCACCGAAGGCAGGGTATAAGCCGATCGTGGCGAAGCGTATTCCGTGCCCAGGACCTGGAAGGCCAGCTTGCCCAGGTTGGGTCCCTGGATATTCCCCGAGAGCGGACTGTAACTCATCCGGACATCGCCATCCAGGACCACGGCGCAAACCGAACGCCCTTCCAGCCTGGCCAGTCCCGTGGCCCGCAAGGGCGTGAGTCCCGGGACGTTCTCCAGGAGCGTTTCCTTATTGCCCTTGGCATCGGGCGTTCCCAATCCGGGGCCGGCTTCCAGGTAGTTGCGCAACCCGTCCCCCGAATCCGGACCCGCGCTCTTCCAGCCTATGCGGATGAGGGTGGGCGCGAACCAACCTTCATCGCCCATTTCGCCGGCGGGCAACAGGATTTCCTTCCCGATGGACCTGGCAGGGATTCCGGATCGCATCTTCATCCAGGATGAGCAATAGGGTCTGGTCGCGGCATTGGGGATTGCCCGTGCTTTCCACTCTCACCGCCATGGATTGGGTTTGGACCGCGCCGGGCGAGCCGGATTCCAGGCAACCCATCTGGATCGCTCCCACCGATATCGATGCCGCCGCCAAGCGGAGAAAAGATCCGAGCGAAGAATTTTTCACCAAGGCGATTGACTGTTTCCCTAGTTTCATGGATTCCCTCTATGTCCCGATTGCGCGTCCGAAGAATGGTTTCGCATACTATGACCGAAGCCGGGGACAAAATCAATCGCGGCGTTTTCTCAGCCTCAAAGAGCTGCAATGGGCCGATGAAATTTGGGGAAATCGAACCGGGTCTGGGAATATTCAAGACGGAAATTGAGCTTCTCGAGAACCCGAACCATGAGCTTGCGCAAGCCTTTCCGCACGGTCGCGGGCCCGCGAATCTCGATGCGAGGGGTCGTATTCCTATATTTTGCTCGTGAATAAAATCGCCGCCGCCCCCAAGAAGTCCAAGCCCTCGATGCGGACCGTCCGCCATGCCTTCCTCACCATCATCTGGCCCCGCCGCAAGCTCCTGCTCCTGGGACTCCTGCTCATCGTCATCAACCGGGTTTCCGGCCTGGTGCTGCCCGGCTCCACCAAGTACCTGCTGGACGATGTTCTTCCCCATCGCGACCTCCATCTGCTCGGCATCCTGCTGACGGCCGTGGGCCTGTCGATTTTGATCCAGGCCGTCACCTCCTATACCTTGACCCAGCTCCTGGCGGTGGAGGCCCAGCACCTGATCTCGCGTTTGCGCCTGCAGATGCAGAAGCATATCATCCACCTGCCGGTGGGATTCTTCGACGGCACCAAAAGCGGCGTCCTGCTTTCCCGCATCATGAACGATCCGGAAGGCGTACGTAACCTGGTTGGTACGGGGGTGGTGCAACTCGTGGGCGGCATCCTGACCGCCGTGGTCTCCCTCTTCCTCCTCATCCGCATCAGCTCCTGGCTGACCGTCGCCAGCCTGTTCCCGCTGCTCCTGTTCAGCTTCATCTCCTTCAAGGCCTTCTCGCGCATCCGCCCCATCTTCCGCGAGCGTGGCAAAATTACCGCGGAGGTCACGGGCCGACTGACGGAAACCTTGGGAGGCATCCGCGTGGTCAAGGGCTTCCATGCGGAGGCGCGCGAGGTCGAGGTCTTCGAGTCCGGCGTGGACACCTTGTTCCGGAACGTGCGCAAGTCCATGACCACCACGAGCATGGTGACGAGCGCGGCCACGCTATTGCTGGGCGTGACCAGCGTGCTCATCATGGGCATCGGCGGGCACTTGATCCTACAGGGCCGGATGAGCGTGGGCGACTTCATCTCCTTCACTTTATACCTGGGTTTCCTGGTGGCGCCCATCGTCCAGATGAGCAATATCGGTTCGCAGCTCACGGAAGCCTTCGCCGGGTTGGACCGGATGGAAGAGATCCTGGCCTTGCAGCCGGAAGGGCGGGAACCGGAACGGCAAATCGAACTCACCAATCTCGAAGGCCGGGTCGCTTTCGAGGACGTGCATTTCGCCTATGAGGCGGGCAAGGAGGTCTTGCGCGGCGTGAGCCTGGACGCACCCGCAGGCAGCCTCACGGCCTTGGTGGGCAGTTCCGGATCCGGCAAGACCACCTTGGCCGGTCTCGCAGCCTCCTTCCTGCGTCCCACCTCCGGCAAGGTGCGGGTCGATGGCATGGACCTGGCCACCGTGAAGCTGGACAGCTATCGCCGCCATTTGGCCGTGGTGCTCCAGGACGAATTCCTCTTCGAGGGTACCATCCGTGATAACATCCTGTTCGGAAGGCCGCAGGCGGGCGCCGCCGAGGTGGCGGATGCCGTGCAGGCCGCCAACCTCAAGGAGTTCGCGGACGGGCTGGAAAAGGGCCTGGATACCTTGATAGGGGAGCGGGGCGTGAAGCTCTCCGGCGGGCAGCGGCAAAGGGTGGCCATCGCCCGGGCCCTGCTGGCCAATCCGCGCATCCTGTTCCTGGACGAGGCGACTTCCAATTTGGATGCGGAAAGCGAGATGCTGATCCAGGCAAGCCTGGCCGGCCTGATGAAAGGGCGGACCACCTTCGTCATCGCCCACCGCCTTTCCACCATCCGCCGCGCCGACACGATCCTGGTCGTGGAAAACGGCGCCATCGTCGAACGCGGGAATCACGAGGAACTGATCGCCAAGCAGGGGCGGTACTTCCAGCTCTTCACCTACCAGTCGCGGATTTAGGGCTACCAGTCGCGGAATTAGTTTCTTGGCTACATTGATCTTCCGAGAGCGGGAGGTCCTGAATGGCGCAGCGGATTTTCGGAATGGCGGTTTTGTGCATGACCCTCTGGTGGTCGGCATGCTCGGAAGGCTATGTCACCGGATGCGGCGCGATGGAAACCTCGCCTCCCGTGATCGCCGTCGTTGGTCGCGACTCCCTGACGGTGGAGACGACCTTGGATACCTTGCAGCTTTTCCTGAATGTCTGGTACAATCAAGTCCAGGACACCTTGACCACCGTGATCGTGGACAGGCAAGCGGGGCTCGGGGATACGCTCCGATTCCATTGCACCGGTCGCGGCTGGAAAACCAATCCTAATCGGACCATGGATCTGAACCGCATGTTCATCGGCGACACGCTTGCGCTTTGGCTCGACGACGGCCGCGACAAGAATGATTCGCTTTCCATGCATACCCGCGTGCTCAGGAAAGCGGCTTGCGTACAGGAGGACTTTCGCTATCGGATCGATACCCTACGCGTCCTCCTGGACCCTGCGAAGGAAATCCATATCGCAAACGGAAGGTGAGCCTTCCCGATTTCCCCGTTTCCCATCTACGTGGCCGGCTTCGATCCCGTAACCTCCGGGTTAACCGTCCAAGGCGCTTCCGATTCCCGCGGCCCGGCCCGGATCCCGGGATTCGCGGCCTGGGTGCTGATGCGTGGAATGGCATTTCTGGGGTCAAGTAATTAGTTGATTTTGGGAGCCGCAAGCCGCATGTGACCCCCGTCACATAGCTGGAAGGCCTGTCAATACTGGGCGAAACACCCTATTTACATGGGCTGCCCGATGCGTAAATGCCGGGGGCGGTTCAACTTGCGCATAGGCCGGATCCCGGTTGCAACTTATTTCTCGCGTTCTTGTTTTTTTCTCCGCCACCCCCCATAATTGCTTATGGAGCCTGAGCATTCATATAACGCCTGGGGTCCTCGGGAAAAAAAGAGAAGGGATTCTCTAAAGTCCTGAAGAAAAAGATCCGATGGATGTAGTAATGCTCATTCTCACATTAACAAGGAGGTTGGGATGAAAAGCATGATTCGAGTACAGACTGGTTTTAAGAAAGGGTTGGCTGCTGTTCTACTTGCTGCCGCCATGAGCGCCGTGCCGGCCAAAGCAGGTGTTGTCGCCGGCGGTACGGTACCCCTTGAGAATTATTTCGAAGCCCAAGGTGTTGACGGTTTGGACATCCAGTCGGTCGGTACAGCTGTGAATATCGCCAATATTTGGATTAATAATAACGCTCCAGGTTCCTTTACCCTCACCGTGACGGAGAGAAATGGCGGATTCTTGCGGGTGGGGAATGCCGCTGCATTACCTGTCATTGGAGCCGCTGGTACCCCCGGTACGGGTAATCCCTTTTCCGCAGCTTGCAATGAGACTCATGTTGCTGGTGGAACGTGGGGGCCTACCGCCGTTTGGGCAAACCATGCTTTTTCTACCTTTACTCTCGGTTCGGCTCCTGGCGACCATGATGTATTAACCCCCGGTGCGCAAGATATCGCCACGGTCGACTATAAAATCCAGATTGATGGAACCTGGATCGCGACTACCACCATGTTGGCGGGATACTATACGGAAGTCTTCACGGTTTCTCTAGTCGCAGTAATGTAATTTAATCCGCCCTAATTAAATTCTTCTTGATTTAAAGAAGGGGCTTCACAGCCCCTTCTTTGTTATGGTACCATTTGTGAAAACTAAATAGGAGCCGTTTGGTCGAATTGTTATTCGGTTAATGTAAAACCCGGGCAATTTTTATGGTAGGTAACGGTATTTTGGAGGGCAGGACCAAAGACTTATCCATGGGTAAAGCTGCCGTCGTTTTCATTTTCCTATTCGGAATCCTTGGGCCAAGCCGGACTTTCGCGCTTTTGGGTGATATCCCGACCGTGAATACGGTGCAAGGAACCAGCAATATCAACCTTAATTTCTCCACGGCAGCATCGAATCAGCAGATCGGTCTCTTCCTGGTCAATAGTAATGACAGCACAGGCTTTCACATTACCTTCACTTTTCAAAATAAAGGTTTTTTCAAAGTTGGGACCCACCAATTCGTGATGACAAATCTGGTCCTGAACAAGGTCGCAGGTTCGGGAGGGGCGCTGGGAGGCGGCCTGACGGAGCCCGTAAACGTGCCCATCGTTCTGGACGGCGCCGGAAGTTGGACTTGGAGCCCCTGCCCGCCCGCTCCCACCACGGAAACGGATAGTTACTTCATTGAAATCAAAGCCGACTGGGCAGATCCGGCTTCGGGCATCGCGGGGTTCTACAAGGAAAAAATCAACGCGGTGATTGTATCCGGCCCTTAGAAACCCTATTCTTGACTAGAAAAATACAGGGAGTTGAAAATGTATTTCCGTTTTTTATCGCTCATCGGTACCTTGTTTTTGGCCTCGCCTTGGTGTTCAACCTTCACCATGAACCCTTGGATTCTGATTTTCGAGCCCGATAAGAACGTGATCAGCCAGGTCGTAGATTTCCAGTACCATACGGAGTCTACAGGCCAGGATCCCAACGCCCTTGGACCTGTCGCCAATGACGGCAAGAATGAGCCGAAGCCCATAGAAATCAGTATCAGCGCGCGTGAGCTGACCTTGGATGGCGTGATTGTCTATCCATCCTCCCAAGGCGCGGACGACTTCGTCGTCTACCCGTCCCAATTCATACTTTATCCCGGCGATACCAAAAAAGTCCAGGTACAGTGGGTGGGTACAAAAACTCCGGACAAGGAAATAAGTCTGGGCCTCATTGCCACTCAGTTGCCTTTGACCATTAAGGAGAAATCCGAGAAACCTAAAAAGGCCATTGCCAAGGTTGAAATGATGACGAGATATGAAGGGATCATCGTCGTTCGCCCTTTAAAAGTCAGTCCTAAGGTGGTTGTGGACACGGCTTACGCACATAATGACAGTCTTGGAACGCATTTGGTCGTCATTCTGAATAATACCGGGACGGGACTGCAATCCATTAAGAGCATGGATGTGTCCGTTGCTCCCTTGGATAAGAGCGGGAAAATCAAGTTCAATGAGAAAGTCCAAATTAAGAATACGGTCGTTACTCCCGCCACCAACCAAAGCCTGCTGGCTGGCTTTCGTCGCAAGGTGGAAATGCCCTGGCCAACCGGTTTTCCCGTTGTACCCGTCAAGGTGATGGTTTCCTTTCCGGATATTCCGAAATAAAACCATGCCTGCTTGCGCAGAATAGCGTTCAAATCATTTCGGGAGGCTGAAAAGACGGTAACGCAAAGGAATGCCCATTCTTTAGCGAATACACCATGACCACCAGAGCCCTATTCCTTTCCATGTACTTGCTTCTCCCCCTGGGACTGCTCTGCCAAACCGCGGCCGCTCAGGAAGGCGTATCCAACTTCGATGTTGTCCTTTTGGTGGACGGACAGAAGAAGGCCGATACCTGGATTAACCTATCCGATGGCGGGAGCCTGATAGAAATCCCCGCGGCTCCCGTGCTTTCCGTGCTTGCCAGCATGGTCGATGCGGATCTCCTGCACAGGCTCGAATCGCAGATGACTCCCGCGGGCACGCTCACCAATAAGATCCTGGCCCGTTTCGGTGTCTCCCTCAGCATCAACGGGCCGATGCGGCAGGTGTCTTTACGGCTGGCCAAGAATATGCCGAAATTCAAGCCTCCGCCTCCGACCGTCGTAGCTCCTCCCCCTAAACCGGCCGAGGTCACCGAAAAGGTACCGGCCACGGTACCGGATGATTCCGGTCCTTGGGCCACGCCACCCGTCCCCGCCTTGCCGACCGAAGTGGATGCGCAGCCGGCCACGGATGTTCCCGCTCCGGAGACGCCGAGCCCCGAACTGGAAGCGCCAAGTCCCCCGGTGGAACCGAAAAAACGGGTTGCGAAAAGGAAAAAAACCGAGGCGCCCCCGCCCGCCCCGGAATCAGAATCACCCGTTCCCGCCGTGGAGCCGACCAGCCCGGTGGCGGGAGCACCATACCCGGAAATCGAAACGCCAGCACCTGCCGTGGCCCCTGCGAATCCTGTTCCGGAAACTCCGGCCCCCGATGTACAGCCACCCACTCCGGTAGCGGAAACGCCCGCCCCACCAGTCGCCACGCCTGTTCCAGCTCCCGTGCCTCCCAAGCCAACTCCGGTTGCGGTCGCGCCCAAGCCCGTTCCGGTCGCCGCAGTCCCGAAGCCCAAGCCCGTTCCGGTTGCAACTGCCCCCAAACCCAAGCCTGCACCAGCGGCCGCTGCCTCCAAACCCACGTCGGAACTGCAGTCTTACCAATTCGATCGGACGCGTGACGAGCTCTTCGAAGACGTGTTTAAACATAAGCCCCCTCCTCTGCCGGCCCAGGTGGAGGTGACCTTGCTCGTGGACGGGAAGTCCTATGGAACCCTTTGGCTCCTCTACAATAAGGAACAGAAGCGTTACACCTTCCCGGTGGATCCGGTATTGAATGCGCTGCAGGGACTGGTCCGGCGCGAACTTTGGGAGAAATTGGCGCGGCGAGCGAATACGCAGTCCCGCTTCACGGTTGAGGATTTGATCGATTGCGGTTTCCCCACCGTATTGAATACGACGGTATTCGAATTGTCCACTGGCGTACCAGCCCAATTGATGGGCACCAAAATCCATCCCATGGCCGGTCGTACCGTGGATCCCTATTCGGTTCCTGCATTTGAACCAAGCAACTTGAGCGCCTTCATGAATGCCCGAGTCAAGGAGCGAGTGCCCTATTACCAGTACAACCCCCTCCCTTCCGACACTTCTCCCCTCAGACGGCAGCAGGTGGATGAGCGGAACCAGAAGGGCCGTCAGCCGGTGATCGCCAACTTGGATGGTGCCGTAAATCTAAAGAGTTGGGTGCTGGAGGGAAAAGGGGGCTTGTGGGAAAAACCGTCCCTCAATTCTTTCGAGGCCAGCCGTGAGGATATCCGTTTGGTCCATGATTGGCCCAGGCAGGCTCTGCGACTGACCGCGGGTGATTTGATTTTCCCTACCAGCGGATTCCAAAGCTTCCTGAACATGGGCGGCGTGGGACTGTCCCGGGACTTTTCCCTTCAACCCCAATTGGTGGCCTATCCCGTGAAGGATTTCGAGTTCTTCCTCACCAATCCCTCGGAAGTGAAGATTTTCATCAATGGCGCCTTGCGGGGGACCTTCCAGATGGAGCCTGGCACCCATGACTTGCAGGGTTTCGCCTTCACGGTGGGAGAGAGCGAGGTGGAAGTCCAAATCACCGACAATACGGGCCAGAAGCAA
>DAINDC010000028.1:14802-16268 GCA_036732085.1 Fibrobacterota bacterium
AAACCTTAAATTTCAGCTTCATTCACGAGCCCAACCTCCTCGCAAAAGGCAATGCGGCTTTTTCCTTCAATGTCGGCCTCCCCAGCCGGAATATTTATAATGTCGTAAACCCTCCGCTGGAACCGGAAGGGCATGAGATCCTGAACTACGAATACGATGCCGGCCATCCCGTCCTGTTCCTGGATTATCGGCGCGGGCTTTCGGATTTGCTGACCATGGAAACCTATTCCCAGGCCTTGGATACCGCCGGCATGGTCGGCGTGGATGCCCTGCGGGCGATGAAGCTGGGAAAAATCAAGGTCGATGCGGCGGGGAGTTACCATCAAGGTTATGATATCGATTGGGCGGGGAACCTGGAGTATACCTATATACCTAAAATCACCCCCAACGTATCGCCTTTGAGCTGGAGGGTGCGGGCCGAATATTTCGGGAAGCATTTTTTCCGTCCTAGCCAGGATACCAGTCGGCTCGGTTCCGTGACCATTGCCGGATCTCTGCAGAAAAATACTGCGCTCGCGAGCTTCAATGTCGGCGGTGCCTATACCCTACGACCACACAAAGTCGATTTTTACGATGTCAATATCGGCCTGAACAAGAACTGGTCAAGGGGATGGTCCACATCCTTGTCCCTGAAAAACACCTTTGATCGCCTTAAGAGCACGAATACCTTCGTGGCGGCCACATTTAGCTATTACTTCAACGTGGATGTGCAATCGCTTGCCGCATCTGAACGGATCGAAAACCACCGCCCAGACGGCAGCGAAACCGGCACGCCACCAAATTGGGATTTCTCGACGGATTTGAATTGGGACTATAACGGATCTGCACCCTTCCCGAATAATCCCAGCTTGAACGCTTCGACCAGTTTCGGGCCGTCCAGCAACGACTATAACGGCGAGGCCCAATGGCGAAACAACCAAGGAATCCTGCAAGTTCAGGGCCGTCGATACGAACCGAAGACGAGCACTTTGATCTCCAATTATCTGGACCTGACCTTGCAATCAGCCCTCGTTTTCGCGGACGGGAATTTCGCCTTGTCCCGGCCCATCAACGATGGATTCGTTATGGTCAAAGGCATCGAGAACGAAAAGAATTGCGATGTCCTTGTGAATTCCAATCAATTGGGCTATGATGCCAAGGCCGCCAGATGGCTTCCGGCCGTGGTTCCCTCCCTAAGCCCGTATTACCTGAAGAAAATCCATCTCGAGGTGCTGAATCCCCCGTTCGGATCCAACGATGAGCGGACCGAATATACCCTCTACCCTGGTTATAAGAGCGGGTACTCCATAACCACCGGCAGCCGCGCCACCATCATCGCCTTGGGAACCTTACTGTTGGCCGGGGGCGTTCCCGCCGAATACCAGACCTTTACCGCCACCCCGTTGGACGGCGATGGGACGAAACAGGATCCCTTCACCGGATTCACCAACAAGGCCGGAAAATTCCAGATGACCCGCATGCAGCCG
>DAINDC010000028.1:16278-20128 GCA_036732085.1 Fibrobacterota bacterium
GTTATAAGGTGGAGGCCGATGTGGACGGCAAGATCTATTCGGTCATCCTGACCTTGCCCAAGAATACTTCGGGGATAAAATCCGTGGGCACCCTGATCCTCACGCCCAAGTAAGAATTGGTCTCAAAAATGCGCCCGGAGCGAGCGCGAGTGGTGGGACGGGCTCAGTAGCTGGAAGGCATGCTGACCCTCAGGGTCGGCGTTCCGGTCATGGGTCGCCTGTATGTTACCATCACCTTGACCCTATATTCGTGCGTGGGGATCATCTGCGGCCCGGGACTCCAGATGAACTGGCCGGGGGCGGCGCCCGGAATCAAAACCGTCCCGGAAGAGCTCAGGGATCCGCTCCCCAAAACTCCATCCAAGCATTGTAAGCGCACTTCCGCGACGATGTCCTTATCCCCGTACCGATCGGAAAAATCGAGGACCAATTCATAGTTCGGAAGATTGTTGTCGATTTCGATGACGGCCACTTCCGTGGATCGGTTGGACGGCGAATTGTCCGCGCCATAGCTTGGGGTAACGGACAGGCTACGCTGCTCGGGAACATACCCGCCCGCGATGATGGAATTTGCGAAGGTGTTGGAGATGATGAAGATGGGGAATAGCAGCAAGCCGTAGAGCGGGTTCGACCTTGGAATCATGGCGCTAAACTTCATATTTGCATGCTCCTTCAACGAAGCTTTTGAAGTTAGCTTATTTTGAAAACCGGCCCTATTTGCTGAAAAATATCAAACACAAAAAGATCTAAAGTCAAAAACTCCGGACGCCAAACCTAACGCACCCAACCGGGAACACGGGGGCCCAAAAGGGGAATTGTGCTCCGATGCCGGC
Source organism: Fibrobacterota bacterium (assembly GCA_036732085.1). Lineage (GTDB taxonomy): Bacteria > Fibrobacterota > Fibrobacteria > UBA11236 > UBA11236 > Chersky-265. The sequence continues at coordinate 17,112 of DAINDC010000028.1, forward strand.
GATCTTTCTTCCAGGAGATTGTTACCCCTTTCCGGGGAAACCACTCTATTCGTTCGCAGGGTCGGAAGGGCCGCAATCCGGGCCTTCAGGATCGACTGGAAGTGAAACCCAAATCGGAGGCGAGCAGGCACCCATGATCAATACAACCATCAAGTATATCGTTTACACCCATACCGGCGGCGGCGTCCGCCATCATCATTTCGGGACCATGAACAATATCATCGACGAGGCGGACGGCACGGCTTCCGCGGGCGACCATATCAATGCATTGGGTTTCGCGTCCCTGCCTTTCAACGGCGACAACCTTCCCTTCGCCTTCATGTCCGTGCACGGCGCCGCGGACGGCAATCATCTCTATACCAGCCCCGGCAACCAGGTGGTCCCGGTGGGCGCCAGCAATATCGATATCCTGGTGGTCTATGCGCCTCCTGGCGGCATTGGCTCCGGCGGCGGACCCGGCGTCTGGGTCGATGCGTTCAACGTCGACACCGGCAATTTCTCGGACAGCGATTTCATCCAGGTCCTCACCCCGCCCACGCCCCCCGATCATCTGGACGGCACCATGTCGTCCCATGCCAATCTGGAAGGCGATGTCTCCTCCGAATCCGCCGAGAACCTGCGGGCCTTCGCTACGGTGGACGGCGCGCCCTTCCTGGAATGGAAGAAGATCACGCCTTCGCAATCGATCGTGAATACGCGCGACATCTCCCTGGTCTCGCATGAGTCCGGGGAAATCTGGTTCGCATTCTACCAGACCATTCCCGTGGACGTGAGCATCGGGAAAATCCACGATCGCATCGAGGCGACTTTGGGCCAATGGGTCATCGACGATTATTGCGGCACGCCCGTTCCGCACCATATCGGCCCAGTGGGCCCGCTCTTCCGCATTTCCCTGCCGAGTGAAATCCTCAAGGCGCTCAATCCCGCCCAGAAGGAACGCCTCGATGGGTACGCGAAGGAATACCCGGCCTTGGCAAGCGCGGCCTATGGCGCCATGGTCAAGGTCTCTGGTGTGCTGTCGGGGATCAATAAGGTCCTGGCGGGGGGAATCGGCAAGAGCCGCTAATCCTATAGTTGCATTCCATTCGCGCTACTGAACCTCGAAGGGGAGATGCCCCTTCGAGGTTTTCCAATAATTTTTTTCGCTTGCGGTTTCCGTTTTCGCTTGCGATTTCCGATCAGGGAAGATTAATTTTCCACCCGCGCCCAAGTCGGTCGCGATTCACTCGGGGTTCACCATGGGATTCACCAGCCGGGGCTTGCCGAACGAAGGTCGCACCACCCATTACAAAATCAGCTATGCCGAGTCCCTGCCCGCCGTGGACGGCATCACCAGGGCCGCGGCACTTCGGTCAACCTCCTGCGCTATCTCCTGGTCTTGGAAGTCACCAAGATCTTCATGGATTCCCAGGATAAAGGCTGGTTCCAAGGCAGCGATGAAGGCAGCAAGGGCGAAGGCCTTTCGCGGTTCCTGGGCGTCCAATTTCAAATCGCGAATGGGCTGGTGCCCATCGCTCCTCCGGGCTTCGTGCTTTCGAGCGTCTGGTTGAACAGCCCGCGCGCGGACTACGTGAACAACGACCCGGACGACAACCATCCCGATGCGGTCAATGGCTGCACCACCTTGTTCATCTGGTATCTCAATTCGCAATTGGGCTATAGCGTCGAGGCCATCATCGCCGCGGCGGCGTCGCGGCTGGCCGGCGTCTATAAGCATCTCACCGGCCGCACCGACGGCTGGACGTCCTTCATCAACCTGGTGAATTCCCATTATCCTCAGGGCCGGACCTACAATCCCATCGGCGACAATCTATTCCCGGTATCGGAACTGTCGGCCATCAACTCGATCAACCACATCACTTGCGGATATGGCGCGACCACGGATATCTTCATCAGCAGCCCGGCGATGGCGGAAGTGGTCATCCACCTGACGAGCGACATGCCGTCCCTGGTCGTCGTCCCGGCCACGGTCACCATCCCTATCGGTTCCATGTCCGCGGCCTTCACGGTGCAGACCCATGCGATCGCCATTCCCTTCGCGCCGAAAACGATCAAGGTCCACGCCGCCTATGCGGGGAAGTCCCTGACCATGACGGTAGGGGTGGCTCCTCCCGGAGTGGCCAGCCTTTCCATTTCCCCGGCATCGGTCCAATGCGGGCAGACCGCCACGGGGACCGTGCTCTTGGACAACCCGTCCTTGTTGGGTCCGGTGGTGGTGAATCTCATCAACGGCGCCCCCGGATTCGCGACCGTCCCGGCCCAAGTCACGGTATTGCCAAATCAACATACGGCGATTTTCCCAATCACGACTCCCGTGATCGAGGTTCCGTTCAGCCCCGCGCATGCGGTCCTCTTCGCGAGCTATGCGGGCACGTCGCGTTCCGCCACCCTCACGGTGAATCCCATCGTGGTGGCCGGGGTCCTGCACAGCCTTACGCTATTCCCCTCCACCATCAAGGGGGGCATCCCCGTTCATGGCACGGTGACCTTGGAACATGCAGTCAATACCGACACGGTAGTAGGCTTGGCCGCGGTCGATTCCGGAGCGCATATCCCCATTCCGGGAAGCGAGTCGCCCTACGCGCATGTGCCCGCCTCCCTCATCATTCCCGCGGGAGGGACGAGCGCGACCTTTCAGGTGACCACCTCGCATATCCCTTCCGGAAGCTCGAAGCATGTCACTATCATCGCCGGGGCCGTGGTCAGCAAGTATGCTGCGTTGACATTGACGGCATGAGTAACGGGTAAGTTACCGTAGCGCGTGATGGGGCCGGCTTCGCTCCGGTCACCGGGGCCGGATCATCCCCAAACTGAAATTCACGACCGCGGATGGGGAAGCGCTCCTCCCGGCCGCGCCGGCATCGGCCCATTCCCATTGGACCCCGCCGTATAAGGCCCAGGCTGCCAATCCCGCCGGGTTGTGGCCGAAGTTCCGTTGATAGCCCATGCCTCCGCCCACGCGCCAGGCTGTGCCGGTTTCCGCGGGTTCGCCGGCATCCTTGGCGATGTCCCCGGAG
>DAINDC010000028.1:20138-24516 GCA_036732085.1 Fibrobacterota bacterium
GCCATGTTGATCGGCCGTGGCATGTCCCAGGGAGCCCAGCAGGGACCAGGTCCATTGGCTGTCGAGATCGGGTGAGGTGACGGCGGCGAAGGAGCCTTGGTCGGTATAGCTGACGGCCAGGTTGGCGTCCCGGCTCCATCCGTCCGTGGGTTCATGTCCGGCCGTGGCGGTCAAGGTGACGGCGGTGGAGGCGATGCCCGTCTTGTCGAAGCCCCAGTTCGGGGCCAGATACAGGCTTACCCCATTATCGGATCCCAGGTCATAGGCCAAATGTCCCGTGCCTCCGAAGAAGCCGCCCGCATCCGCGAATTCGCCGTCCGCTTCCGATCCGCCCACCACCGCGGCCACATCCGCCCACGAAGTCAATCCGGTCACCAGGGAGGTCAGGAGCAAGGCTGAAGCGGAGCCTACCGAACCCGGGGTGGTGCGGACGCCGCCGAGGCTCACGGTATTCTCCCAATCGAGGAGTCCCTTGGGTGTTACCTGCCAGGGCTGGCCCAAGGTGTTGTAATAGAAGGCCGGGGCCGGAGGCGCAGCGGGCGCGGCGGCATCCTCGGCCGCATTGGCTTGGTTCGAAACCAAGGCAAGTAAGACAGAGAAGGTGGCAAGCGGAAGATGGCGGAGGCGCATTTCGGGACCCTTTCATGGCTCCCTGCAAATATAATCGCAGGAAGCCGCGGCGGAATTCCGGGCTCGTTGCTGGAAGTGGCGATCAAAATCAAAAGGCTCCTGGGCAAGGCGGACAACAGTCCGATGCAGATCTTCAGCGACAACACCGGAAGCGCCATGGATCTCAATTTCCAAGGCACGGAAAAGGACGTCCTGAAACGCCTGGAGGTCTTCGTCGGGGAGCGCGCGCCGGAAAGCTCCGGTCCGGGCCGGCCCAGGCTGGGAGTCATGTCCCGCGAGGTCTCCTTGCTGCCCCGGCAATGGGAGTGGCTCGCTTCGCAATCGGGAGGCGCCTCGGCCGTGCTGCGGCGTCTCGTCGACGAGGCGAAGAAGAAATCCTCGGAGGGGAGTTCCTTCAAGCAAAACCAGGAAAGGACCTACAAGTTCCTATCCGCGATCGGCGGCGACTTGCCGGGATTCGAAGAATCCATCCGGGCCCTCTACAAGAAGGACCAGAAGGCTTTTTTACTTCACTTGGCGGATTGGCCGCATGACGTCAAAACCTATGCCGTCAGGCTGGCGGCTCCGGTTTTTCCGACGGGATCGAAATAAAACCCGGGTACATTGAATTAGATTTTCAGGCCCATAGCGGATCGCGCCGCTTCGTTCGTTAACCTCATAGCAGCGGAAGAATCAGGACCTGAAAAAGTCCAAGGTTCCAAGCGGGGAAAGCAAGGCATGGCCAGCGACCTGGATCGGACCAAGCAGCAGGAGTTGTATGAGAAATACGCCCCTGTCATCTATCGTCGTTGCCTGCGTTATCTGCATTCCAAGGAAGAAGCCCAGGATGCCGCAGGCGACGTCTTCCTGAAGCTGTTGGAAAACTGGGAGTCGGTGCAAAACCGGGAGTCGGCCTTGTTCTGGATCCATCGGACTACGACCAATCATTGCATCTCGCTCTGGCGTCGGAAGAAATTCCAGGCTCCGGACAACGAGGACGGCTGGGAAGACAGCCCCTTGCATGCGGACGATTCGGCGGAGAAGCGGATCATATTGCGGGACATCCTGCATAAGCTGATGTTCCCCTGGAACCAGACCGTGAGGGAGATCATCATGTATACGTACTGGGACGGGTACACCCAGGACGAGATTTCCTCGCTCACCGGCATGGCGCCTTCGACCATCCGCAAATATCTGACCAAGTTCCGCCGCCAAACCCAGCAATGGAAGCTGGAGAAATTGGAGGGAGAGCATGCCTACTGAAAATCGATCCACCGGAATAAATGCGCCGATCGGAAAGTGCGATCGCGTCCTGGTGGAGAAATATTTCCTGGGCGAGGGCGCCGACGAGGAGAAGCGCGGCATGCGCCGCCACCTGGACGGTTGCGCCGATTGCCGCGACCGGATGGCCACGCTCGATATCGAGCGCCGGGATTATCTGATGACGCATCCCTTCCGGGACTTCGCGGCCAAGCGCCTGCCTTCCGGAAAATCCGGAAAACCCGCGCGCGCGGCGACCCTGCCCCCCTGGTTGCTGCCCCGCTGGTTGCTGCCCCGCTGGCTTCCGGCCCTGGCGGGCGTGGCGGTCTGCCTGATGCTCCTCCCCTTCCTGTCGCAACGATTGGACCTGGCGCGCAATGGCGCTGGCGCCGACGCCGGCGGAGAGGAAGCGGTGCGCATGAAGGGCGGCCCCATCCTCGAGTTCTATTGCAAGCGCGACGGCAAGGTCCAGGCGGGCCAGGCCTCCGAAACCTACCTGGCCGGGGACGAGTTGCAATTCGTCTATGGCGGCGGAGGTTACGCCTATGTTACCCTGGCCAGCGTGGATTCCCGCGGCAAGGTCAGCCTCTACCGCGCGGAAGGAGAAAGCCTGGCGGTCAGCCTGCCGGCCAAGCCCGGCGAGCGCCAGACCCTGCCGTTCGGCGTTACCTTGGACGATTCGCCCGGCGCCGAGCTCTTCGTCCTCGTCTACGGATCCCAGCCCTTGACCGGGTCCGCCTTGGAATCGTGGTTGCAAGGGGCCTTTACCCGGGCCTCCGGAAACCTCGCGACCTTGGCGGGAGCCCTCCCCGCGCCTCCCGGCGCCCATTCCGTGGCGAAGGGGCTGCTGCTCGGGAAAGCCAAGGGGTGAAAAGGTTCCGGCCCCGGGCGCTGGCCGCGATGGCTTCGGTGGCCCTGGCGCTGTGCGCCGGGCCGGCATCCGCGCGCAGGCATGCCCTCTTGGTGGGCGATAACTACGGGGGGGCCGGGGTCGATTCGCTCCGCTTTTCCGAAACCGATGCGCGCCGATTCGCGGACGTGCTGACGCATCTGGCGGGTTTCGATCCCGCGGACGTGGAAATCCTGATCAACTGCGACAGTGCCGGCCTGGAGAAGGGCCTGCTCGACATGCGCACCAAGCTAGGCGCGCCAGTCTCCGGTTCCGCAGCCGCCGCCGGATCCGCGTCGGGAGCCGGGTCGGACGACCTCTTCCTTTTCTATTACTCCGGCCATTCCGATCGGGATGCGCTCAGGCTCGGGTCCACGCGCTATCCCTTGGAGAAGTTGCGGACCAGCTTCCAGGCCGTGCCCAGCCAGATCAAGATCGGCATCTTCGACGCCTGCCAGAGCGGCATGATGACGCGCTTCAAGGGCGGCACCGCGTCGCGGCCCATCTCGATCGAAAACCTCAAGAACGTGTATGGCCAGGTCATCATCGCCTCCAGCGCCATGGACGAACGCTCCCAGGAATCGGATCAGTTGGAAGGATCGGTCTTCACCCACCATTGGCTGAACGGCCTCCGGGGTAGCGCGGATATTTCCGGTGACCGCAAGGTTACCCTCAACGAGGCTTACCAGTACGCCTACCAGATGACCATCGAGACAACCTCGCGCACCCGCGCGGGCATCCAGCATCCGGCCTACCAGTTCCGCATCTACGGCGAAGGGGATATCGTGCTCGCGGATCTGACCCAGGGCCGCTCGGGCCTGGTCTTCGGCTTCCGGCAGGACGGCAAATACCTGGTGGTGGACAAGGAGAAGGGGCGCATTCTGGCGGACTTCTATAAGGGCCCGGATCGGGAGATGCTGATCTCTCTGCCCCAGGGCAGCTACAATGTCCTCAAGGTCGAGAAGGATCAATGGCGCGTGGCGGAAGTCGCCGTCGCCGAAGGGAAGGTCGCGGATTTCAATCCCACCGGTCTCAAGCGCCAGGCCCAGGTGGTCAATCAGGTCAAGGGCGGACTGGACGATGGCTACGAGGTCCGTCCCGGCCCGCCCCGGTCCTACCTTGCGTACGGGCCGTCGCGCAAATGGGGGCTCAGCGTGAAGGCGGGGGAAGGCACGGGTTATGCCGGCCTCGCGCTCCTGCATAACCTCCAGCCCGAACTCCAGCTCCAGGTGGGGATGGGCGTCCCTTCGCCGGGTTGGCTCAGCGCGGTGGATACGGGGGAGATCGAGAACTCCGGATTCGTGCTGTTGCGGAAATACGAGGGCGTGTATTTCTTCGATGCGGGTCTCAACCTGCGGACGACCACGGTGAGCGTCGCGGATGCGAGCGGATCGGATTCCAAGACCTCCTGGGACGTGGGCATACCGGTGCATTTCGGACTTGAGATCGGCCCGCGCGGGGTATTGCGCTTGATCGTCGGAGGGCCCTGAGCGATTCCCTACGATCGCATCAACGAGGTCGAACGCCTGCTCGGCTCACCGGATACAGGGGCGATGTTCGGCAGGCACGTCGATACCGTCCGGATTCGCTCGGATGAGCCTGCCGTGGACGGAGTGGAGC
>DAINDC010000029.1:0-10958 GCA_036732085.1 Fibrobacterota bacterium
GGAGGGCGGGGCGGGCTCAGGGGACGGGCTAAAGAATGGGTGGCCGTAGTTGCAGGGGCGGCCGGGAGGGTGGCGGCGGTGTCAGGATCCGGGAGAGTGGGGCGGAGTTGGGGGGCTGGGGTAACTTAGAAGGTACTGGGCGATTTTTTCCGCGGCCCGATCGGCGCCGGCATCGTTGAAGTGGCCTTGGTCATAGAAGCTGGTGGTATCGGGAGGGATTTGCGCGGCGAGGTCCAGGCATTCCATTTTATCCGCGACGCAAAGCGACAGGAGGGCGGAGTTGAAGCGATCCTGGAGGCGGCGTTCGGTAGCGGCGGAGATACGGTATTCCCGGCGATGGAATTCCACGGTGCGGGCTTCGCGTGCAGCCCATTCGGGACCGGTGCCATAGGCCAGGGGTTGGGTGATGAAGACGATGCGGACCCCCATTTCCAAGGCCAGCGCATGGACGCGCAGGACCTGGTCGCGAAATTGCGGAAGCGAAGCGAGGAGGAGCGAGTCGGGAGGCAACGGGTCTTCCGGGGATTCCAATTTCGGCGGGAAGAAATTCTTATGCGAAGCCTGGATCCCGATGGTCCGCTTCCCCGCTTGACGGCGTTTCCAGAGGAGGCATTCCCGGTAAAGGCTGAATGTTTCCTTCGCCGACTTCGGCTGCATCGCCAGGCGCAAACGATTGTCGAAGGCCTTATCGTAAGGGCTGCCTCCTTCGCGGCGCGAGTCGGAAAAGCAGAGGGCCAGATCGCTGCCGCCTGCCAGCCAGAGCACGGTTTTCGGACGTAACTTGCGGATGACCTGGTCCATCATGGTTGCCGCGGACTTGGCCGTTACCCCGTCCTGCCCCGCGTTGCCGATCCAGGTCCTGAGGAATCGCGCCGCCAATTTCTCCTGGAGACGGAAAGGCCAGGCATGCCGATCGTCCAGGTTGGCGCATAAGGTGGTGCTGGATCCGATGGCGATCACCGTATTCCAATCTTCCCAGTTCCGGGGAGGCTCATCCCCGCGCATGCCCCAACCATTGGTGGAACGATGCGCAGGCACGGAAACGCCTTTGGGCGCGGTCTCCAGCGTAAAATTCGCATAGGGGCCCGATTCGAAAACCCAGCCGAGTCCGAGCATGGGAGTGAAGCGGTGGAAGTTGTAGGAGAGGTAAACCGCCATGGATACGCCGGCCAGCAGCAGGGCCGCGAACAGACATGCCGCCGCAACCCTGACCCGTCTCATGCCGATTAGGAAGTCCATGCCTTCCCATTATGGGATTGCCGCCCGGAGATTGGCAAGCGGGTTGGGCGGGCGGGACGGATCGGCTCCCGCTACCGGAGCAGCCTAGTCCGCGCGCCGGGCCGCGGGCCGCACCGCCAACTGCAGCATTTCCGAAAACCGGCGGATGATGGTCAGGGTGGTGGGGACGCCGATGCGATCCTCCGTCAACAGGCGATGGAGATCGTCGAGGCCGCTCAGCGGATCGTCGCCGATGGCCACGATGACATCGCCCTCCCTCAGGCCGGCGCTGCTGGCCGGGCTGTCCTTGTCCACGAAGACGACCAGGATGCCTTCTTCGCGGCTCAGATTATGGTGCCGGACGATGCGCCGATGCAAGGGGATGTCCTGCCCGCCCACGCCCAGGTAGCCGCGCGTGATGCGGCCCTTCTGGATGAGCTGCGAGGCCACGCGCTTGGCGGTGTTGATGGCGATGGCGAAGCAGATGCCCTGGCCGCCGCGGATGATGGCCGTATTGACGCCGATGACTTCGCCCCGGGAGTTGACCAGCGGGCCGCCGGAATTGCCCGGGTTCAGGGATGCGTCCGTCTGGATGACATTGTCGATGAGGCGGCCGGAAGTGGTGCGCAGGGAACGGCCCAGCGCGCTGGCCACGCCCGCCGTGACCGTGGTCTGGAAGCCGAAAGGATTGCCGATGGCGATGAGCAACTGGCCGACGCGGATGCCTTGGGAATCGCCGAGCAGGGCCGGCACCAGATTCGCAGCCGTGATCCGGATGACGGCGAGATCGGTATCGGGATCGTCGCCGATAAGGCTGGCTTCATATTTGGATCCGTCCAGGAGGCCCACCTCGATGCGCGAGGCCTTGTGGACCACGTGGCTATTGGTCAGGATGAAACCGTCCGGCGTGAAAAGGAACCCCGATCCGGTCCCGCCCGGAACCTCGCTTCCGCCCCGCTCCTTGTCTTCGCTTTTGGATTTCGGGGGCTCGGTCTCGGTCTTGTTCTTGGCGGGGGCGGGTTCGCTTTTATGCGTGGCCGCGATGAAGACCACGGAAGGGCTGACCTTTTCCGCGGCGCCGATCACCGCGCGCGAATAGGCATCCAATAAATCTTCGTCCGACGATTCCGCTTTTTGCCAGTCGGCATCCGCTTTGGTTTCCATCCTAATCAATACACGCAAGCGTTATGCCAGGGGGTCACGCCGGATCCCATGCCGTCAAAGCCTACGCGGGCCGCAGGGTGGAGAGAGGACGACCGGTTTACTTTTGTTAACCCGGGTTTCATCCGGCAACACTGGGCCCGGAATCGCACAGAGAGGCCGAGGCTTTCCGCGAGCTTATGTCTGGGAGCTTATGGCTGGGAGGTTAGGTTTGAAAAATCAGTTCGTGGCGTGGGTGACGAATACGCAAACGAAGAAAAGCACGAAGCCCAGGAAATACAGGCCATTGAAGGCCGCGCCCAGAGCCGAAAGAATTTTTTTATCGCCGTAGAAGACTTGGCGGAAGCCCCAACCCATGCCGGCCAAGGCAACGAAGCAAAGCCCGAAAAGGGAAGCGATCAAAAGTCCGGCACGGAGTTTTTGTTCGGCTGGGACCTCGGGGAAACCCGTTGTCAATAGAACCGACAGCACCAGGAATTGCAGGACCGCCAAGGCGGGCGGAATGCAAAAGGAGAAAAAGGGGCTCGCAAGGATGGCGGAAGGATTCATGCTGCAGTCGCTTTCTCCCAGGGCGCGTCGATAATCATTTCCTTGCCCAGGATGTTAGTGAAAAATTCGCCTTCACGGAAGACCACATTGCCGTTCACCATGGTCAGGACGGGCCAGCCCTTGGTCTTCCAACCGTTATAGGGGCTCCAGTTCACCTTGGTCTGGAGCTTGCCGTTCTCGATGGTCTTCTCCCGCGCCATATCGAGCAGGACCAGATCGGCGTCGTAGCCGGCTTCGATGCGGCCCTTGCGCTGGATGCCGTACAGGCGCGCCGGATTCTCGCACATCCAGCGGACCACTTCCTCCAAGGTGCAGAGACCCTGGTTCACGCGATTGAGCATGAGGGGCAAGGACGTTTCCACGCCGGGCATGCCGGAGGGCGAATTCGGGAAGCCCTTGTCCTTCTCCTCGCGCGTATGCGGCGCATGGTCGGTGGCGATGCAATCGATGACCCCGGATTTCAAGGCCCTCCACAAAGCCTCGCCGTGGCGGCGCTCGCGGATGGGCGGATTCATCTGGGCATAGACGCCCAGGTTGTCGTAGCACTCGGGGGCGCTGAGGAGGAAATGCTGCGGGCAGACTTCGGCGGAAACGGGCAGGCCGGCTTTCTCCTTCGCCAGGTATTCGGCCTCTTCCTGGGTGGTCATATGCAGGATATGCAGGCGGCGATTGTATTTGCGCGAGAGCTCCACGGCATTGCGCGTGGCCTTGATGGCCACTTCCGGGCTGCGGATCAGGTTGTGATCGGTAACCTTGGTGGTACCTGCATAGCGGGACTTGTTCTCCTTGATGAGGGCCTCGTCCTCCGCATGCACGGCGATGAGCCGGCGGCCGGTGGCGAAGATGCGCTCGAGATCGTCCAGGCGATCGACCAGGAGGGAACCGGTGGAGGCGCCCATGAAAATCTTGATGCCACAGACGTTCCTGGCCGTGAGGATATCGGGCAGGTTTTCCGGCGTGGCCCCGATGAAGAAGTTGTAGTTGACCAGGCTCTTGGAGGCGGCGATGGCTTTCTTGGCGTCCATCAGTTCGATGGTGATGGTGGGCGGGGAGGTATTGGGCATCTCCAGGAAGCCGGTCACGCCCCCGGCGGCCGCGGCCCGGGAACCGGTGGCGAGATCCTCTTTCCATTCCATGCCGGGTTCGCGGAAGTGGACTTGGGGATCGATGGCCCCGGGGATGAGATGCAGGCCGCGGGCGTCTATGATTTGGGCGCCCGGGGATTTGAGCGAAGCGCCCACCTGGCGGATGACGCCGTTCTCGACCAGGACATCGGCGGGACCGGTTCCGCGTGGCGTTACGACGATAGCGTTTTGGATCAAAATGGAAGTCTGCATGGCTCCGGCAAAGAGTAGCAAAGTTGCCCGCGAATATAAATGCGGCGGGCGCTTTGACCGGAAGGCAAAGCGTGGTATTTTTGCAGGATGCGAAAACGGAATTTCCGGCCCCGGGATCGGAGGCACGAAAAAAGCGAACCCCCGGATTTCTGGAGCCGGCTGCTGGGACCGCCCGGAGAGGACAATGAATTCCTCGAAAAAACCGGCTGCCCGGCCTGCGAAGGGACCTCGGCCCGCATCCTGGGCCGGCTGGGTCCCACCTTGCGCCGCCAATGCCGCGCCTGCGGCCTGATCTTCATCTCCCCGAGGCTTTCCGCCGCGGTCCGCCAGGAATTGCTGCGACGCGAACCTGCGCCCCTGACATCGGAACGCAATATCGGACTCCGCCACGAAATGGCGGAACGACTGGAGCAAATGCATCGCGAGATGTTGCCGCTCGACGGCATCGCCAAAGGCTCCGCCTCCCTGCTCGAGGTGGGATGCCGCTGGGGCCATTTCCTCCAGCTCTGCCGGCCGCATTACCGCACCGTGGAAGGACTGGAGTGGTCCAAGGAGCGGGCCGCCTTCGCGACCGAGCGCTTCGACCTCAACGTCTCGGCCACGGACATCCTCCGCGATCCCTGGCCGCAACGCTACCATGTCATCGCCGCCTGGGACGTGCTGGAACGCGAGACCCATCCGGGAGAATTCCTGCGTTGGGTCCATGCCCATCTGCTACCCGGCGGGCAATTGGCGCTCAGCACGCCCAACCATGACTCCATCTGCCGCCAGTTTCTGCGCAGCCATTGGCGCTACTTCGATCCCTCCCGTCACCTTTGCTATTTCACGCCCGCGACCTTGCGCGCGCTCCTGAATGAGGTGGGCTTCCGGGATATCTCCATCCGCACCGCCGGATTGTCCTCCCTGGGCGATCGCCTCAACCGGCATAACCAGATCGACCGCAGCCAGGACGCGCGCGGCCAATGGCTCGAGTCCCTGCGCGCCCGCGAGGAGAAGTCTGCCCATCGAATGGAACATGCCTCCATTCACGACAGCCTGTACAAACGGGCCCGGCGGGCTCTGGCCCAGCCCATGGAAAGGCTCATCACCGCTCCCGGTTGGGGCGACGTGATGCGCGTCTACGCGCGCAAGCCTTGAAGGAAATGAAAAGGAAATGAAAAAACCCGCGAGGGCGGGGTCGTATCAATCGGAATAAAACGGATTAGGTTTCGAATCCCTCGCTTGGAGCGGTTCGCCGCTAAGAGCGGTTCGCCTCTTGAACTCAGCGCTTCGCTTCGTCCTTCTTCTTATCGTTGTCGTCGCCGTTGATTTCGCGCAAGGTGACCTTCAATTCGAACTCTTCGCGATCGACGTTCTGCATGAAGAAAGCGTCGCGGGAGAAATCGCGGGTGATGATCGAGCCCTTGATATCCTCCTCGGCGGATTCGCCCGAATTCAAGATGTAGATAGCGGGCAAATCATTATTGCCGAAGATCGCGATATTGTCCATGAGGTGCTTCTTGAGCTGGACGTCCTTGATCCGATCGGCAGCGGCCTTCACTTCGGCCTCGTCGGCGCGAGCATGGAGGCCAAGGCCGGCAAGAGTTGCGGCGGCGATGACAAGGGGCAGGATTTTACGGCGCATGGCGACCTCCGGGCGGGACGAACATAGATATGATAGGTTGCGGTCCGGGGATTGTCAATCGGTATCCGGATCAAGCCCAGCGCAGGGACGGCTGTACATCCACGTGGCCGGAAGGAAGACTTTTATTGGACCGCCACTGGGCGATGGCGGCAATCATGGCGCCGTTGTCTCCGCAGTATTCCCGGGAAGGAAAAACCGCGCGGAAACCCCGTTTTTTGGCCTCGCTTTGCATCCTCTCGCGCAGATAGGCATTGGCCGATACCCCGCCGACCACGGTGACGACCTCCATTTGGGAGGAAAACAGGGCGTTCATGGTTTTCTTGACCAGGACATCGACGATGGCGCTTTCCACGGAGGCGCAGATATCGGCCAGGTTGGCTTGGATAAAATCGGGACTTTTCGTTTCCGTATATCGCAGCACGGCGGTTTTCAGGCCGCTGAAGGAGAATTCGAAATTGTCGCGTTGATCCAAGGCCTTGGGCAGGGGCACGAAATTCCGATTGCCTCCCACGGCCATTCTCGCGAGGATGGGTCCGGCCGGATATCCCAGCCCGAGGATTTTCCCGCTCTTGTCGAAAGCCTCGCCGGCCGCATCGTCGCGGGTTTTCCCGACCAAGGTGTACTTGAGGCCCGCATCCACGCGGCAGAATTCGGTATGTCCTCCGGATACGACCAGGCATAGGAAGGGCGGCTCCAGGTTCGGCTCTTCCAAAAAGGCCGAGGCGAGGTGGCCCTCGAGATGATTGACGCCCACCACGGGCCGGTCCAGATAGCGTCCCAGCGCGCGCGCGAAGGAGGCGCCCACCAGCAAGGGACCCAGCAGTCCGGGACCGCGGGTGAAGGCGATTTGATCCACATCGTCCAGGGAGAGCGAAGCTTCCTCCAGCGCTTTGCGGACTATGGGATCGATTTTTTCAAGGTGGGCGCGAGCCGCAATTTCGGGAACCACGCCCCCATATTCGGCATGGATGGGAATCTGGCTGTAGACCTGATTGGCCAGGACGCGCATCTCCGCGTCCACCAGGCCGCAGGAGGTTTCGTCGCAAGAGGTTTCGATTCCGAGGGTTATCACATGTGAAAACTAACATATACGCCAAGCGCTCCCAATCTTCTCCTTCACAAACCCGGAGAATAGGTGGAAAATGGATCCCAGCACCATGATTACTTCCCCGTTCAGCAAGCCAGACCTGCTCAAGTCCTTCCTCCCGCTCTCCGAAGGGGGAAAGACCTTCCTGGAAATCCTGCTCGTGAGCCCCAAGACTTCGCAGGTGGAAGGACGCGGATTCTTCAACGATTCCGATTTCCTGCTCGAGGCCTGCAAGCCGCTGGTGGGCCGCTACAACTTCTGCCTCAGCAATTTCGGTTTCCCGCAGGAGCAGATCCCCACGCGCGGATCCTACAACCAGTTCGATCGCAATCTGCTGGACTCGGCCATCGAGGATCAGGCGCGGGTGCATTCCATTTCCGTGGCCATGCTGTTCAAGCCCGAGCTTATCCGGGAGATGTCGGCGCAAGGGGGCAATGCGGATCAATTCCTGAACATCATCTACCAGATCGACGCCATCCTCGGCCGCATGTCAATCAAGAGCTACAGCATCGACTATTTCCTGACCGGCGTGATCCTCCGTTTCTGGCCCACCGTGGCCCTGCAGTCCCGGCCCCTGAACAAGGCCGCCCTGGCCCTGGTCTCGAAGCATATGTTAGAGGTGATCGAGAAGAAAATGACGACGCAGGAACAGAAGCGTTTCGCGCTCGCCTCCTCCGCCCTGGGCAAGATGCGGGATCCCGTTCCCGGCCTGCCCGGGCTCTTTGCGGGAGAGAATGCCAGCAGCATGATCGTCACCTCCTCCGGCGCGCTCGAACCCTCCGAGGACGCCATATTCTCGGCCATCCTGGAGGATGTCTTCGAACCGAAGAAGAAGCCGGAGAAGGAAGCCTATGGCATGCCCAATATCCAGGGCCTGAGCCAGAACTGGCAGGATGGCCAGGAGGCGCAGTTCGAGACGGCGCCCAGCCAGGGCCTGCAAATCGAGAAGAGTTACGAAGCCGAGAAAGAGGAATACGTCGATCCGCAAGTCCGCCAGAACGCCAAGGAACTAGTGACCTATTTCCAGGGCCAGCTCCAGGGCAAATGGCGCTGGCCGCTCTATTCGGCGACGTTCAATCGGCTGCATAAGGGCGCGGCCTGCGGCGAGATGCTGCTCCTGCAATGCGATCCCTTCGCGGCCGAGCTCGGTTTCCAATTCCTGATGCAATGCGCGGAGGGCTTCACCAAGGAAGGCACGGGGCAGATCCTGATCTTCTCCAAGAAACGATCTTTGGGCGATCTCGCCCTGGCCTCGCTCTCCCGCCATTACAAGACCAATCCCCTGACGTCGAAATCCCCGAGCGCCCCGGACGCCCCCACCTTGGCCAAGGCCTTCGGCGCCCTGTTCCCCAACCAGCCCCAGTTGCCTCCCTGCAACCGCGGCGACGGATTGGATCAGCTCCTACGTTATCTGGAGCACGATTACCTGTTGAAGCAGAAGAAGAAGGGGACTAACCTGATGCCCTTGGCCATTCTCATCGACAACCTGGCCGAGTTCGCCCAGGAGGGCGAGGAGGAGACGTTCAAGCGTCTCTCGCATATGAAGATGCGCCTGCGCGAATTCAACGGTTCCTTGTGGGTTACCCAGCTCCGGCCCGCCGCGGGCGCGGCCCCGCAAGACTGCCTGGCCCAGTCCGATCCCCTGCTCCCGCTGGATTACGACGGCTCCCAGGAGACCGCGGCCGCAGGCAAGCCGGCCCTTCCCTTCCGGCCCACGGACTGGGAGTCGGGCTTCCACGCGGACTTCTCCGCCGAAATGCTCCTCAAGGAATTCTCCCTGCTCAAGGTCCGCTTCCAGTCCCATGGATCGCATCGCAGCTTCCACGGGCATTACGCTTATCACCGGCCCAGCAGCCTGTTCCAGGAGATCAGCCCGCCGCCCGCTTCCGCCTCCCAGGCGCAATCATCCGCCGCGGGATCATCCAGCCCGGCGCAGAATCCGACGGCCCAGAACCCGTCGGCCCAGAATCCTTCCGCAACGAATCGCAAGCCCGGCGGCTGACGCCCCGACCCGTTCCTTCCGGGGCCCTCCAAACCCTGGCCGTCCTGAGCCTCGGCCTCCGGCGGCCGGCTTCTTTCTATCTTTCCATTCCGAGGACAGATGAAAAACCAGCTTGGCTACCTCTTCGTGGAGGCCTTCCGGGGATTCCGCTCCGACAAATTCCTGACCGTAACCTCCGTGATAACCATCGGCATCTGCACTTCCGTGTTCGCGGGGCTGGTGCTGGCCTTCGCCTTGGTCTGGTCCCTGGGCGGGGGCGGCGCCTCCGACAGCGTGATCCGCGTCTTCCCCGGCCCCAAATACGAGGACCAGAAATCCCTCGATGCCCTGGAGACCAAGCTCCACCGGCTGCCGGGCCTGGACTCCATCGTCTTCGTCAGCAAGGACGACGCGCTGGTGGAGTTCAAGCATGACTTCGGCGATGAGATGATCCGCTCGCTCGATTGGAACCCGCTCCCGCATTCCTTCCTCATGTACCCGGGCTTGGGCTACCGCTCGGCCTCCCAGAACCGGCTGCTGGTCAATCGCGTCAAGATGATGGAAGAGGTGGAGGAGGCGAGCGCCAATTCGCTTTACCTCGATTGGATGGACAAGTGGCGATGGCCGGTGGAATTCGGCGCGACCGGGCTGATGCTCTTGGTGGGCGGCGCGCTTTCGCTCATCATCCACAATGCGGTCAAGCTCAACCTCTACTCGCGGCGCATCCTGGTCGAGAACATGAAGTACTGCGGAGCGAGCGAGCTGTTCATCCTCGCGCCTTTCCTGATGGAGGGACTGTTCCTGGGAATCTTCGGCAGCCTCATCGGCGTGGCCACCCTCGCCTTCCTGATGGCCCTGGCGCGCATCGTCTCGCCGAGCATCCCCGCCCAGGTGCCTTTCTGGACCTGCACCATCGCCCTCGTCGCCACCACCTCCGCCATCGCCGCCATCGCCAGCACACGCACGGTAGGCGCCTTCCTCCGGGGATCGGCGCCCTGATGCGCATCTTGCGCATCAGGCCCGGCCGCCTGCCCTACCCTTGCCTTTCCCTGGTCCTGATCCCGGCCCTCGCCCTGCTCTGCCTCGCTCCCGGCCCCGCCTCCGCGTCCGATCGCAAGGACTATGACCGCGAGATCGCGCGGCAACGACGCGAGCTGGATGACCTGCGTTCCCGCCTGCAAAACGAGCAGCAGGAATTGGAATCCCTGAAGGAGAAGAAGGAAAGCACCTTGGGGCGATTGGACAAGATCGCGGGCAATATCCGCCTGGCCGAACAATACCTGTCGCAATTGGATGCGACCGAGGAAACCTTGAACCGATCCCTGGCCACGGTCAAGCAGGATCTGGCCGATGTGGAGACGCGCATCCGGGATCGCAACCAGGTGATGAGCCGCCGCGTGCGGACCCTGTATATGACCGGCGGGCCCGATAGGATGGTGCTGGAAGGCTGGCAGTCCGGGCATGGGGATTTCCTGCGCAAGGTCTTCTTCATGAAGCGCGTCATCCGCTACGACAAGTCCCTGGTGACCGCCAGCGAAGAGGACGCGGAGCTCAAGCGCCAGACCATGGCCAAGCTGGACTCGCGCATCGAGGATCTCTCGCGCTTTCGCGATCATAAGGCCAAGGAGAGGGAGACCTTCTCGCGCGCCAAACGGGAGCAGGAGAAGAACCTGGCTTCCATCACCAGCGACGAGACTTCCAAGCAGGAGGCCCTCAAGGAGATGGAGGAGAACGCGCGCCTGATCAACGAGATCATCGTCTCCCTCGAAAAGCGCCGCCAGGAGGAGTTGGCGCGTAATAAGAAGGCCTCGGAACTGGAGAAGGGATCGAAATACTGCCTGCCCGTGGAAGGCGAGGTGGTCTCCAAATACGGGCTGCAATACCATGCCACTTTGAAGACCACTACTAAGAACCTCGGAATCGAAATCCGCGGGAAGTCCGGAACGCCGGTGCGGGCCGCGGTAAGCGGCGAAGTGGCCCTGATCACGCGTATCCCTGGAT
>DAINDC010000029.1:10968-13012 GCA_036732085.1 Fibrobacterota bacterium
GGCGTCATCCTGGACAATGGATCGGACTTCTTCACCATCTATGCCAACCTGGCCGGCATCAAGGTGCGACAGGGCGACAAGGTCAGGACCTGCCAGGACATCGCCACCGTCTCGGTGGAAACGGGCCAGGTTTATTTCGAAGTCCGTAAAGGGACCCGCACCTTGGATCCGGCGGAATGGTTGAAATCCTCGGGAAAGTGATCGCGGGCACGCCGCCAGCCCCGTAGCCTCGGGGCCGCTAGGCCAAATGCCCCCGTTTACTACTTTGATTCCATGCTTTCGTTCAGCCGTACGATGGGATTGGAAGAGGCGAAATCTTCCCTGGCCCATGCCATAACCTCCGGTAAATTCCCCCATGCCTTGCTCGTCCACGGGCCCGAGGGCGTGGGCCAGAATCCGCTCCTGCTCGACCTCGCGGACCTGCTGCTTTGCGAGGATGCATCCGGGAACCGTCCCTGCGGACATTGCGCCGGTTGCCTGGGCCGCAAGCGCAACAATCTCGACAACCTCATCTTCATCATGCCCCTGGAGAAGAAGGAAAAAGCCTCCTCCGAGGGCGAGATGGAAGGCGCGCAAGTGGACGAGCTGGCGCTCAAGGCCAAGGAATTCCACGACGATCCCTATGGCTTCGCGCGCACCGAGAAAAGCCGCATCAATATCGCCCAGGTCCGCGATCTGCAAGGCCGCCTGTCCTTCGCCGAGGCCTCGCGCAAGCCCCGCATCGTGGTCATCCTCTGGGCCGAGACCATGCCGCAGGAAGCCGCCAATGCCCTGCTGAAGACCTTGGAGGAGCCGCCGCAGAACACCTACTTCCTCCTCTCCAGCGATGACCGTGCGTCCCTACTCCCCACCATCCTCTCGCGCTGCACCCAACTGGCCGTCTTCCCCATGGAGGTCGCCGCCTTCGCGGCCACATTAGCCGAAAAAGGTCCGGCCCTGGGCATCGAGTCCGTGCCGACCCGGCTCCTCCCCTTCGCGGACGGATCGCTGGGAACGCTGTTGGCGCTCCACCGTAACGGGGGCGATACCCTGCTCGAAGAGGCGCGCGCCTGCCTCGAGTCCGCCCTCAGCGGCGACTGGCGCGTATTCTCCGATTACCTCGATGCCTCGGGAGGCTTCGCGGACATGGAATCGGCCTCGCGCCTGATCCATTTCCTCCTTCGCATGATCCGGCTCTTCCATCGCCTGGAAGCCCTGGAAGGCCGCGAGCGTACCGACCATGCCGAGGATGGAGTCCCTGCGAACGACGCCTTGACTTCTTCGAATGACGTCTCGAAAAACGACGCCGCTCCGGATTTCGCCTGGACGACGGAAGCCCTGCGCCGGCAGGGTTTCGACCCGGGTCTGGCCCCTTACCTGGGTCCCCTGGAAAACGGTCCCGATCTCCTCGCCCTCTCGGGATGGCTGGAGGAAATCCTGGCCGCGGTCCAGGCCTATGCCAAACCCAAGGTGGCGGCCCTGGGACTGTACCTGGAATTCGAAGGCAAATACGCCCGGAAAGAAGCCTGATGCTGAAACGTCCCGTCATACCGGCCATCATCGTCAAACCCGATGCGGCCCAGCATCCCCTGCGCGAGGCCTTGGCCGCCGCCATCAACGGCCCGCAATTCGTGGCGGACATGCTCCTGCAGCGCGGCATCGAAGAGAAGGAACAGGCGCGCGATTTCTTCCTGGCCCCGCTTGGCAACTCGCAGGCGGAACCGGACGCGACCTTGATGCTCGGAATGGAAAAGGCCGTGGCCCTGCTGCTGGGAGCGCATGAACGCCGCGAGAAGATCGTCGTGCACGGGGATTACGATGTGGACGGGGTGACGGCGACCGCCTTGCTTTACCAAGGGCTCAAGTGGTGCGGCTTCGAGGCGGACTGGTTCATACCCAATCGGTTCCAGGAAGGCTACGGCATCAGTTTCGCAAGCGTGGCCCAGATCCACGGGCGCGGGGCGCAATGGATGATCTCGGTGGATACGGGGATAGCCGCCGTGGCCGAAGTGGCGCGCGCCAAGGAGCTGGGCCTGCGCGTGATCCTGACCGATCACCACCAGTC
>DAINDC010000029.1:13022-19791 GCA_036732085.1 Fibrobacterota bacterium
ATCCCAACCAACCCGGCTGCCCGTACCCGAACAAGGGGCTGTCGGGCGTGGGGGTAGCCTACAAGTTACTGAACGCGCTTTCCCTGGCCATCCTCGGGAAGACGGCGGAACGCTATATGGATCTCGTGGCCCTGGGCAGCCTGGCCGACAACGTCCCCGTGGTGGGCGAGAACCGCCGCCTGGTGAAGGCGGGCCTCCGGATGCTCGCCACCGCTCCCAGCCTGGGCGTGGGCGCCCTGCTCGCGCGCGCCGGCCTGGAAAAGAACCGCATCTCCTCGGGCGAACTACTGTTCAAGGTCACGCCCATGCTCAATGCCATGGGCCGCATGGGCAGCCCGGAAATCAGCCTGCGCCTCCTGCTCTCGGAAAGCGAAGCCGAGGCCGCGCGCTTCCTCGATCTGATGGAAACCGAGAACGGGAAAAGGCGCAAATTGGATCAGGGCATCACCGAGCAGGCGGTGCGCTTGGTGGACGCGGACCCCTCGCTGCAGGCCTCGGGCTGTCTGGTGGTGGCCTCGCCGGAATGGCATGAAGGCGTCATCGGCATCGTGGCGGCGCGCTTGGTGGAGCGCTATCGCCGGCCCTGTTTCGTCCTGGCCATCGATGCGGCCACGGGACTGGCCAAGGGCAGCGGCCGGACCCTGACCGGCTTCAATCTCCATAAGGCCCTGGGCGCCGCCGCCCATCTGCTCGAGAAATGGGGCGGCCATTATCATGCCTGCGGCCTCACCATCAAGGCCGAAAACATCGACGCCTTCCGCGATCTGATGAACGCCGCCGCGGCCGAGCACCTCGCCGGAAACGATTTCATCCCCCGCATCAGCCCCACCGTGGAGATCTCCCTCGATCGCTTGAACGAGGAGAACATGGCCTGGCTCAACCGCTTCGAACCCTACGGGCCGCTCAACGAGAGCCCGCTCTTCTATTCGGAGGATGTGGAACTTTTGGCCGAACCGCGCGTGGTCGGGGACAAACATCTGAAATTCACGGTGGGGACTCCGGGCGCCAGCTTCGACGCCATCGGTTTCAACCTGGGCTATCTCCGCAACTATGTCCTGGAGCGGCCCAGGCTGGCGAAGATTGCCTACTACCCCGAGTGGAACAGCTTCCGCGGCATGCGGAAGATCCAGCTCAGGGTGGTGGCGATGGAATAGGGGAAAAGGCGCCCAGGCATAAGAGCCTGGGGCCGGAAGAGCGGAGGAATCAGGCGGAGACGGAGGCGAGTTCGCGAGTCGTTTGCATTGAGGGTTCCGTGAGCGCCGAGACGGCGGAGTTCGCGCGGGTCTTGCGGTATTCCGTGCCCCATTCGCAGAGCTGTTCCAGGACCGGCTTCAGCGACCATCCGGTCGGGGTCAGGCTATACTCTACCTTTGGCGGCACGACGGGATAAACCTTGCGGCTTACCAATCCAGTCTCTTCCAAATCGCGCAGTTCCTGGGTCAGCATTTTCTGGCTGATGCCGGTGACGAGGCGCTGCAACTCACCGAAGCGTTTGACGCCACCCTCTTTCAAGTGCCAAAGGATGATGACTTTCCATTTGCCGCCGATAATGGAGAGGGCGGTGGTGACCGGACACATATGGGTTTCTTTTTGCATGGTAGTAGATATCCAAGTTGCTGATATGAGGTATGACGAGAAACGCACGAAAATATAGTTACTGTAAGATTGAAAACACCTTGGTACCTGGAAAATGGGCGGAAAATGGCGGGTTTCGGCGAATCTAAAGCGTTTTACCTAACTTTCGCCTGATGGGCGCACCCATGGATGTCATGCTCACTCCCAATAAGAATGAAACGGGCTTACCGCCGGGTGTCCATCTGACCCGGCCTGAAGCGCTTCGCAAACTCGCGCATGTCTTGGCCTTCTGGCCTGCCTTTTTCCTTCCCTGGCTGACGCCCCTCCAAGCCATGCTGGTGACCGCAGCCCTACTCTGCATGAATCTGTTCCTCCTCCCCAGGTTCGGAAAGATCCTGTACCGATCCGAGGAGCCGGGGATGGGCGCTCTTGAGATCGTCCTCTATCCATCCGCCTTGATGGCATGCGTGGCGGCCTTCGGAGGCCAGGGGAAACCTGGGTGGTACCTCCCCGTCGGCGCGGCCTGGTTCGGTTTGGCCGTGGTCGACGCCTGCATCGGATTGGCTTGCCGCCTGCTTCCCCAGGGTCGATCGCTTCCCTGGAATTCCCGCAAACCCATACTGGCCGTATTCCTGGGGACATTGGCCGCTTGCGGACCGGCCTGGCTGCTCACCCGTTGGGCATTACCCTCGGAGGCCTTGCCCTCCGGGGCCTTGACGGACTGGGGAAGGGCCTGGGGAACGGGCTGGGGCCTGGTCGGGCTGTTGGGCGCCGTCGCCGTTTGCGCCCTCGCGGAAACCACCTGGTTCGGCATCGCCGACAATATCATCATCCCC
Organism: Fibrobacterota bacterium; assembly: GCA_036732085.1. GTDB lineage: Bacteria > Fibrobacterota > Fibrobacteria > UBA11236 > UBA11236 > Chersky-265. The sequence goes on from DAINDC010000029.1 coordinate 15,434, forward strand.
TTCGCGTTGAGCATCCTGCTGCCGCTGGTTCCCAACCCCTTGATGACCGGGGCCGCGCTGCCGGCCTCGTCCTGGGTTTGGGCGCTCGTTCCCGTCGCCTTCGGGATCGCAACCTATGCGGCCAGGCTCCTGACCGTGGGCGGATCCGCTCTCGGAGGCTTGCTCGCCTTGACCCTGGTTCTGGCCGAGCCCTGGCTCTTCGCCTTCCTCGCGGGCTTCTTCATCCTGGGCAATGCGGCCACGCGCTTCGGGATCAGGCGCAAGCAAAACCTGGGCATCGCCCAGGCCCGGAACGGCAAACGCGGCGCCGCCGAAGTCTTCGGGGCCATGGGGCTGGCCGCCTGGATGACGCCGCTCGTCCATATCGCAAAATCGGGAGAGGCCGCGCTCGTATCGCCCGCCTTGCTGGTCTGCATCGCGCCCCTGGTCGCCAAGACCATGGATACCGTATCGTCGGAAATCGGCAAGGCCTTGGGAGGCCGCACGCTTTCGCTCCGGACCTTTCGGGCCGTGCCTCCGGGAACCAAGGGAGGCGTTTCCCTGTGGGGAACACTTTTTGGACTCGCAGGAGCGGGCCTGCTGGCCTCCTTCATCCTGTTTTTGGGCTGGGGCGGATGGGCCGAGGTCCTCATTTTGATGGCCATCGCCGTGGCCGCGAACCTGTTCGAATCCTATTGGGGAGAGTGGGCGGGCCCCAGGGGAATGGACGTCGGAGCGCATACCAATGTCCTCATGACTTTGGTGGCGGCCGTCCTGGCTTGGATCTGGTGGTTCGGGATCCGATGAGGCGGGAAATCATGGATAAAGCGGCCTATATGGAACGGAGGCGATTGCTCCGGGAGCAGTCCGTCGAGTTCAAGAAGGAGCGCACCTGCTATCGTTGCTACTGGCTCGAAGAGCATTGCCGCTGTCCCTTGATCGAATCCTTCCAAACCGAAACCCGCTTCATCATCCTGATGCATACCATGGAGGCCAAGAAAGAAAAGCTCGGCACGGGACGCATCTGCCGCGCGACCCTCAAGAATTCCGAGATCATAGTCGGGATTGATTTCACCTTGCACACCGAGGTGAATGCCATTCTCGCCGATCCCGGGAACCTGTGCATGGTCCTGTATCCGGGCGACCGATCCCTGAATATTTCCCGCGATGAGATCGCGCCCCTGATCGAGACCCGCGATTTAGGCCGCAAGCTGGTCGTCTTTTTGATAGACGGGACTTGGCGCTGCGCCAAGAAGATGATGACCCTGTCCTTGAACATCCGCAGCCTTCCGCGCATATCCTTCACCGCGACCCATGAGTCGATCTTCTATATCAAGGAACAGCCGGAGCCCTATTGCCTTTCCACCTTGGAATCCATCCACCACTTCCTCTGCGAAGCGGACCGGCGCGGCCTGGAGCGCCTTCCCGGCAGGCCCCAGGACAACCTCATCCTGGTTTTCCAATCCATGATCGACTTCATGGTCAAGTGCGCGGCCGACCCGACACGCGCAAGTTACCGTAGCGGCGGGACCGGCTATAGCCGCAGGGAGGATCGGAAAAAGCGCAAGAAGAAATCGGGGCGCAATATCGTACTGACGGATTGACCCTGCGATTAGAAGAAGATTAGAAAAGGATTATGGAAAGATTATAGAAGCGCTTCGATGGCTTCCATCACCCATGGATCGTCCGGCACCACGTCCGGGGCGAACCGTGCCGCAATCGAGCCCTGCTTGTCGATCAGGAACTTCTCGAAATTCCAGGTGATCTCGCCGGAGTCCCCGGTAAAGCTGCCCGGGTACAGAACCTTGCGGAGGACTTTGCGGATCGGGCTGCCTTTCCGGGAGACCTCGGGAAAAGTCCCGGTGAGGAAGGCATACAGGGGATGCTGCTCTTGACCCTTCACTTGGCCCTTCACCGCCAGCTTCGCGAAAACGGGAAAGGTCACGCCGTAGTTGAGACGGCAGAAACTCTGGATCTCCTCATTGCTGCCCGGCTCCTGCGCGCCGAATTCATTGGCCGGGAAACCCAGCACCGTGAATCCCCGCTCCGCGTATTCCCCATAGATCTTTTCCAGCGCATCGTATTGGGGAGTCAAGCCGCATTTGGAGGCGACGTTGACGATGAGGAGGACCTTGCCCTGGAAAGCGGCCAGGGACGTTTCCGTGCCGTCGGCGCGCTCGAAGGGGATTCCGAATAAATCCGTTGTCATGGCCTCATCCTATCTGCAAAGGTTGGATGGGATCCAATATATCAATTCGCGACGGAAGAGATCGGAAGGGTTCGGCCGCGCGCATCCAGGATGGATTCTTCCGAGGCGCCGGAAAGCTGCGGGGCGAAATGGATCCGGATACCGTTGTTCGCCGATTGCAGGGTAGCGGCGGCGTGACGGGTGGGCTTGGCGTGGGAGCGTTCCAGGATCGGTGTTCCGTCCGCTGCGAATCCCTGATAGGGCGCGGGTGTGGCGGCGGCATCGCAGGTTCCCCCGCAGGATTCCGGATGGGCGAAGACATATTCGCGGCCGCCCTGGAGCAGGGCATCGGAAGCGTCCAGGATGCGGATGCGGAAATCGTCCGGGACCGTGGCCAGCAGGAATCCCTGGCCCATATCGCCGTAGCGGCCGGCGCGGACCCAGGCTCCGTTGACCTTTTGCTCGACCGCATGGATGCCGTTGGGCAAGCGGGTGATGGATACGGCCGTCCAATATTTCTGCGTGCCTTTGAGAAAGTAGATGCGGATGTCGCCTTGGTAATCCGGCGCGGGGATGTAGCGCCAGGAAATCGTCCGGTTGTTCCAGTGATCGGGAGCCATGTCCCCGGCAGGTTGCCCGGCCTTGAGGAAGCGGCCCAGGGAAGGTTTGGAGAGATCGAGATGGAGACGGCTGTCCCGGCACCAGGCATTGCCGTCGCCGCAGGCATCGGCCACCAGCATGTTCAGGGTCGCGCCCGAGAACGCATCGTCCACCCATTGCGCGCCGTCCCCGCGGCAGAAGGGCTGGCCCGGGGCGCCATCGTTGGTGCCTTTGCAGATCGGCCCCACCGTGACTTCCACCCAGCGCCCGCAGTTGGCTCCGTTGGCGAACTCGCCCATGATGGGAAGGTCGGCGCCGGTGAGCGGCCGCGTCGGGGAATTCGAATATTCCCCGGGAGTATTGTAGACGTTGAGGGCTACGAAATCCTGGGTCTCCAGTAACTCCTGAGGTACCCCACAGCCGCCATAGGGCGAACCCAAGCCGTCGAAGTAGGTTCCCACGGTGGGGACGGTCGCGGCCGGCAGAGCCCCCAGGGAGGGACGGAGCGATAGGGACAGGGCCGCGGCGAGAAATGCCATGCGATAGGAATCGGGGAAGGGTCGGTTAAGCATATGGGTTTGGTCGGAAAGAGGAAGGCGGAGGTTCATTCGCGGCGGGATTCCGATGGGGAACGATTTAAAGTTTGCGATAACGCCCGGACAAATCCTTGAGAAGCTGTCCCTTGCGCTCCACCTTGGCCGTCTCCGCCTTGGTATCCGGGCCGGCGGCCGCACCGCTTCGCCCCGTCGTCTTGTTCAGATAGATCTCCAGCTCCAATTCGGCGAGACATTTCCGCGACCAGGGTACGGGCTTGTCGAGCACGGCCAAAGCCTCCCGCAGATCCTGGGGCAGTCCGCCCACGTTCTGGCCCAGGGAGGCCACGCGGTTGCAGAACCGATCGCGCACGCCCTTGGCGGCTTTGCGGATCTGCTCCGCCTTTTCCTGGCCCGCATCCCAGCGTTTACGGGCCTCGGGCCAACCTCCGGGCGGAAGCAGGTCCTCGGTGGCGGGCATTTCCCTCGCCGATGGGATCGCATCCGGTCCGGAACCGCGCAAGATGGATTCCGGCAACCGCATCTCCCAGGCCTTGGCCATCCAGGCGGCATGGAAGGGAGACAAGAGCATGTCGAGGCCTTCGGGCGTCGCCGCCGCATCCCGAAGCAAATCCTCGAGCAAGGTCTTGGCCTGCACGGGAGGCTGCGCGAAGGTGCGGAACCAGTTCAGGAAGCAGCGCCGCGAAACCAGTGCCGCGCCCAGGCAGAGGGCGAGGCCGGCCCAGGATCCGGTCTCATTGCCGCGCGCCACCGCCGAGCTCAGGGCGGAGAGGGACTTGACCTGGGCGCCGGGCTTGGCGGGAGCGAGGGCGCGCGGCGCGGGAAGATCCTTCTCGGCCCGGGAGAGGGCGTCCGAGCCATGCGCGTCCTGGTACCAGGCGGGAAGCCATACGGAACATAGGAGTTCCCGTAACTTCTCCGTTTCCCTGCGCGCGCGCTCGGGGCATCCCCAGGCGTCCATCAGCACCTGGAAGCGCCGCGCGAAGAGCGCAATCAGGGCGGCGCTTCCAGGTGCTGATGGACGCCTGGGGATGCCC
>DAINDC010000029.1:19801-24256 GCA_036732085.1 Fibrobacterota bacterium
CGGGGCCGGGCTTCGCGGCCGCGGAGGCGGAAGGCGCGGCCGACAGGACCATGGCGATGCGCCGGTGGAAGGCAGCCTCCTCCGCGTCCTGGAAGAAACCGCAATGCGGGGAATCCTTGACCCCCGGCGCATCGGTGCGGCCCAGGGGATCAACGCCGAAGTGGAGCCCGCGCCAGCCAAGGGAGGCCGGGAGCGCGCCGAAGTTCTGGATCGCCGCGGCCGACCATTCCGGCCAGGGACGCGCGGCGGTTACGTGCCCGATTCCGTCCCCGAAAAGGATCCTGCGGACGGAAGCGAAGAGTTCGGAGTCGCCGGTGGCGGGATCGGCATGGGCCAGGAAGCGACGGCCATTGGGGCTGGCCGCGAAGATATGGATTTGCGAATGCGCGGGCCAGGTGGCCGGGAAGGCCAGGGCGTTGCCGGGTATCTCGAGGCCGGCGGCCGCGAAGGCGGCGGACAGGGCTTTGGCCAGGGCGGCGGCCACGCTGCCGGTCTCGGCCGCGTCCAACTCCGATTCCCAGGCGATCAGGATTTCCTCGGTCAGGGTCCGGGCGCTTTGCGCCGCCTTGGCTCCCAGCCGTTCCAGGAAGAATTCCCAGATCCATTTCCGCCACCCCGGGATGCCGCGCACCAAGGCCGTCAGGGAAAGGGCCGCCAGCCCATCCGGATCGGTCTCCACGGAAATCCCGTCCAGAGCGTCCCCGAAATCGAAGCGGTAACCGATACGGTACCTGCGGCCGGCGGATTCCAAGGTATCCGGGAACAAGTCCGTGATCGGGCGCTTCCCCGGCAGCCAGGACTGCCAATCGCCGGCATCGAGCGGGCCCGACCAGTCCCGGAGCGAGAACTCCAGACTCTGGCCGCCGGGCACCGGCCCGACCGCCGGCTTGAGAAATCGTTCCAGACGTATCCTGGAAGTGACCTCGGGGGCGCGGTGGCGGTACCAATGGACCAAGGTATCCTCATCCGGCACCAGCCCGCGCGTCCGGGCCTTGCGTTCCAGCGCGGTCAGGGACTCGATGACGTCCTGGTTGTGATCGCGGAAAGGAAAGGGCGCGCCGGAGCCGTCGCGGATCACGCCTTCGCGCCAGAACATCTCCGCGCAATCTTCCGGGGCCACGGATTCGTAGTTGACGCGACGATCCTGGCGGATGGCGAAACCTTTGTAGGTGACGCGCTCCAGCGCTTCCACGAAGCCGCGCTCGCCGTTCCAGGCGATATTGGTATAGGATTTCTTGCAGGCATCCGGCGCCAGCTCTTCAATCCAGGCGGGTTTGATCTCGCAGGCGCGGAATATGAATACCCGCGAGGTCTGGCGCACCTCGCCGGCCACGATCCATTCCGGCTTGCGCTTGGAGAGCCCCGAGCCGGGATGCAGGAAGGCCTCCTTGTCGCCGGCCAGCCGGTAGGAAACGTCTTCCGGTTTCTTGCGGGCCAGGAGGGGCATGAATCCGGCCAGGATGGATTTGTGGAAGGCATCGGGATTCAGGGCCTCGGCCTTGAGGGCGGCCGGATCCAGGGTAACCTTCAAGAGACGGCAGAACTGCTCGGTCAATTCCATCCACTCGCGCACGCGGTTGAAGGAGAGGAAGTTCTCCACGCAGAGCGCCCGGAGCTTGCGCTGCGAGAAAGTCTCGCCCCAATTGCGGTGGATCCAGATCCACAGGGCCAGCACGCCCATGAAGTCCGAACGCGGATCCTCGAAGCGCCGGTGCAGCCCCACCGCCTTCCCCCGCTCCGGCTCCTCGCGCGGCGTGAAACGGGGATCCTGCACCGTGATGCCCGCGGCCAGGATCAAGGCGGGCTGCAAGGTGCCGAGGTCGGAAGCGGTGAGCAGAATTTTGCCGATGGCGACGTCCACGGGCAGGCGGCTCAGCTTGCGGCCCTCCTCGGTGAGGCTTGCATCCACGTCCGGACTGCTGACGCCGCCCAGCTCATGCAGTTGGCGGAAGGCGCCTTTGAGCGCGGCGGGCGTGGGCGGATCGGGGAAGGGGAAGGTCGCGACCGGCAGGCCCAGGGCGAGCAATTGCAGGACCACATTGGCCAGGTTGCTGCGCAGGATTTCCGGTTCCGTATACGCGGCCCGCTCGTTGAAGTCCGTTTCCGAATAAAGCCGCACGCATACGCCCGGCTTCACGCGTCCGGCCCGACCCGCGCGCTGGCGGGCGCTGGCCTGTGAGATCCGTTCGATGGGCAGGCCCTGGATCTTGGTATGCGGATGGTAGCGGGATACGCGCGCGAGGCCCATGTCCACCACATAGCCGATGCCGGGGATGGTCAGCGAGGTCTCGGCGATATTGGTGGCGAGGATGATCTTGGGCCGGCCACCTTCCTCGAAAACCTTTTTCTGATCGGCCGGTCCCAGGCGGCCGAATAAGGGCAGGATGGAAAAGTTCTTCCCCAGGTCGCGTTCCAGTTCCCGATGGAGCTCGTTGATCTCCTTCTCGGTGGGAAGGAAGGCAAGCAGGTTGTCCGGGCGCCGGGCCTGGAGCTCGCGGATGGCGATGGCGGCGGCCTCCATGGGCGGGAAGGCGCGGGCCGGTTCCCCGTTTTCATCGTCGGCGTCCTGGTCCTTGCCGGAAATGTCCCAGTATTCCAGCGAGACCGGATATTGCCGGCCCTCGACTTCGACTACGGGCACCGGATTTTTTTCCGTCCCGAGAAAGGCGGCGAAGCGGTTGGCATCCAAAGTCGCGGAGGTCACCACCAGGCGGAAGTCCGGTCGGCGGGGCAAGAGGGTCCGAAAGATGCCCAGCAGGATGTCCACGTTCAGGGAGCGTTCGTGGGCCTCGTCCAGGATGATGCAGGAGTATTGGCGCATGAGCGGATCCCGGCGGAATTCCTGGAGCAGGATGCCGTCGGTCATGACCTTGATTCGGGCGCCGGAAGGCACGTCCTCGTGGAATCGGATTTTAGCGCCGATCAGATCGTTCCGCCCCGTCTCCTGGCGCAGGCGATCCGTGATGGACAAGGCCGCGATGCGGCGCGGCTGGGTAACCCCTATGAGACCCCCGGCCGTGAACCCCGCCTCCAGCAGGAACTTGGGCAGCTGGGTGGTCTTGCCCGAGCCCGTGCCGCCCTGGACCACCAGAGCCTGGTTCTCCCGCAAGGCTTTGAGGATGTCCTCGCGCCGGGCCATGATGGGGAGATCGGGATAGGCAAAGGCGTAATCCATGGTCACACCTCTTCCCAGGCCGAACCGGCATTCCCGGTGGACTCGGCGGTCCCGGAGGTCCCCGTTAAGGCGGCCAGGATGGACCGGGTCCGCTCGCCCAGCCAGGCGCGGGCCTCCGATCGATCCACTTCCGGTCGGTAATGGGCCAGCAAGGCTTCCACGAACCGGGCTCCCCGAGGCGGAAAACCCTCCCCCAGGTAACCTCGCAGTTTCCCCCTGAGTTCCGTGGCGAACTCCGCCTCCCCGCGCACTTCCCCGGCCAGGTTGTCGCAGCTCATCCGGAAGACCGCTCCGCAGGCCGCGGCAAAAGCGCATTCCAGGGCCTGCGGCCCCGCTTCCGCCTTGAAGAAAGCGAGCTGCTGCTCGCCGTCCCTGCCGTCGGGCCGGTACCAGTATCCATAGTCATCCTGCCGGCGGCGCGCGCTTCCCGCGATGCACCAATGGGCGACTTCGTGGAGGCAGCTGTTCAGGTAGTCCCGGGTGAAACGGATTTCCGCGGGCGAGCCGCCCAGGGGGGGCTGGTAGAAAGGCTCCGCGAATCCGCCCCGCAGAAGCACCCCTTCCGCGGCGAAGGCGCGATGGAAAATCTCCACGATCCTGGTGAGCTTCTCGCCCGCCGCATCGCCAGTAACTGGAAGGTTACCCATGGTCGCCTCCCCGCCCCGGGGCGGATCCCCAAATCCGGCGGAAGAACCTTTCCCGGCCGGAAAACCTCACATAGGTCGCATAGCGATCCGGGTTTTTGCGGTAGTAGTCCTGATGGACCTCTTCGGCGGGAAAGAAGGCCGTCGCCGCGGAGACTTCGGTCACCACCGGCTTGCGGAATCGGCGGGACGCCTCCAGCCGCCGCTTGGAGTCCAAGGCCGCGCGTTTTTGGGCCTCGTCACGATAGAAGATAACGGTGCGGAATTGCGGGCCGGCGTCCGTGAACTGGCCGTCCGCGCGGGTGGGATCGATATTCCTCCAGAACGCGTCCAGGAGCCTGGCATAGGTAACGGTCTTGCGATTGAAGCGGACCTCCACGGCTTCCACGTGCCCGGTATGGCCTTCGGAAACCTGGTCGTAGGTCGGATGAGCCAGCGTGCCTCCCGAATAACCGGCGATGACGGTCACCACTCCCGGGATCTTTTCGAAGGCCGGTTCCAGGCACCAAAAGGATCCTCCGGCGAAAATGGCCACGGACAGGGAATCGTCGGCTTTAACCGGTGCCTCACCGGCTCTAACCGGTGCCTCACCGGCTCTAACCGGTGCCTCACCGGCTGTAACCGACGATTCGTCGG
>DAINDC010000030.1:0-4210 GCA_036732085.1 Fibrobacterota bacterium
TTTTCCGAATCTTGCCGCCTTCGCGGAACGCCTCGCGCAGGAGGATGGCAGGGGGCGATTTCCGGTTGGGCACAGACTCGATGTACATGGAATCATGTATAGACTATTCACACTTTATTTACAACCATTCTATCAACATTTACATGGGTACATATTTGGGCAGAAAGGGCCAAAAAAAGTCCACAGGTGTCGATGCTTCAGCGAGTTACGCTATGTTGATAGAGGCGGGGAGGCTAGGAACTTCGGCCTAGACAAGGTCAGCCATGCGCCATTGACTTAAGGGTACCTCTATAAATGCCTTCCTACCTGCGGCCGGCTGCGCAGGTCGGGGGCTGCGTTGCGCTCACTCGCCCTCGGCGACGGAATCCATTTATAGAGGTACCATTAACCGAACAACCCGCCAGGGACACCCGGTTTATGTTGAACTGGGGGTGTCCACTTTGTGTCCACTTTTTCGGAGTAGAAGAGGGGCCTTCAAAGGGTCTGGTCAGACCCAAAAAAGAAAAAGCCCCTCCGGTATTGACCAATTCCCCGTGAAATCAGGCAACCCGAAGGGGCTTATGGAGCGGATTATCGGACTCGAACCGACGACCCTCTGCTTGGGAAGCAGAAGCTCTACCAACTGAGCTAAATCCGCTAGCTAGGCCACGGGTAAAGCTCCCGAGGTAGGGTTAATATAGTGAGATCCAATTTTTTTGGGAAGGACATTCACTTGCTCTTTGCGCGAATCGGATCTTCCCATTCGAGCTAAAATTTCCAAAAACGGGCCGAGTTATTACCTTTCTGCGAAACTCAGGACCAGCACGGAAGTACCATGGAAACCACCTTCGTCATTATCAAACCCAACGGTGTCAAAAACGGCCTTATCGGCGAGATCATTTCCCGCTATGAAATGTCCCGTCTGTCCCTGTCCGCGCTCAAGTTGAAGAACATCACCAAGGATGAAGCCGAAGCCTTTTATGGCGAGCATAAGGAACGGGGCTTCTTCCCCGAACTCGTGGCCTTCATGACGTCCGGGCCCTCGGTCCTGATGGCCTTGTCCGGCGAGAAGGCGGTGGAAAAAGTGCGCACCATCAATGGCGCGACCAATCCCGCCAATGCCAGCCCCAGCACCATCCGTCATGACTTCGCCCCCAATACCGGCGAGAACATCGTGCATTCCTCGGACTCCCCCACCAGCGCGGCCCGCGAGGTCGCCTTTTGGTTCGAGAAATCCGAGCTGGTTTCCTATCCCGCCTATTCCCATATAAGAGGCTAGGTCCCGGCCCACGGGGCGGATTCATGAGGGCGCCTTGATACTTCCTTTCGGCGATAAACAGCCCCAGCTCGGAGCCAGAGTCTTCGTGGCCCCGAGCGCCGATATCATCGGGCAAGTCATCCTTGGGGATGATACTTCCATTTTCTACCAATGCGTCCTGCGCGGGGACATCAACTCCATCACCGTAGGCGCGCGCAGCAATATCCAGGACCACTGCACGTTGCATGTCGCCAGCGACCTCTCCGTCACCTTGGGCGAGGATGTTTCCGTGGGCCATGGTTGCATCATCCATGCCTGCACCATCGGCGATCGGGTCCTGGTCGGGATGGGCAGCATCATCATGGACGGAACCACAGTCGGCGAGGATTGCCTGATCGCCGCGGGCAGCCTGTTGGTCAAGGGCAAGGTGTTCGAACCCGGCTCCCTGATCATGGGGAATCCGGCCCGAACCATCCGCAAGCTGACTCCTGAGGAAATCGCGGGTTTGGCCAAGCTGGCCGCCAAGTACATCATGGTGAAGGATGTCTACCTACAGACGCGCGCATGGCCCGGCTGAAAGCCTTGGGCATCTTCGCCCTGGGCTTGATCCTGGCTGGCTGGATCATCAATGCCTATATGGTGGTCAAGACCCAGGCCAGGATCTACTCGGATCCGGCCTTGCTCCCCGCCGTGGAAGCCGTCATCGTGCCGGGCGCCAGCGTCTATCGTTCCGGAAGGCTCTCGCCGGTCCTGCGCCAGCGCATGGAGGGCGCCATCCGCTACCTGGCCGCTCATAAGGGAACCAAGCTGATCCTGTCCGGGCATGCCATCCCCCATGGATACAACGAGACGGTTCCGATGCTGGAATTCGCGCGCCGCAATTCCGTCCCCGCGGAGGACATCATTCTCGATGAGAAGGGACGTTCCACCTATGTTACCCTCCTCAATTTCCGGAGGAGCTATCCGTACCGACGCATTCTGATCGTCAGCCAGGACTACCATTTGCCCCGGGCCCTGTATATCGCCCAGGGACTGGGCTTCGAGGCGCTGGGCCTGGTGGTCACGGAGACGGAATCCTCCTTCCCGGCCCGCGAATATTTCGTCCGGATCAAGGACTTCATCCTGCTGCGCATCTCCAAATACTTCAACGCCAATGCCAACTGAACAGGACGATCCGGGACCCGGGTATAAGGACCGGCCGTTCCAGGCGACCGGCATGTTCATCGATCGCGGAGGTTTCCCGTTCCCGGCCGGAAAACCCGCTCAGCCCGCGACCAAGGAGCGCCTTTCCATCGCCTTCCTCATCAACCCGATTTCCGGGGGCGGCATCGGCAAGAAGGTCTTCAACCAGTTGCCCGAGATCATGGCGTCCTTCGGCTTCAAGCCCGCCGAGTGGAAGGCCGAACTCACCGAGGCCGGCCGATTGGAAGAACAGACCGATTCCCTCCTGGCCTCCGCCCGCAAGGTCATAGCCGTGGGCGGCGACGGCACCATCGGCTTCGTGCTGAACCGCTTGCGCCTGACCGAGCTTCACGATACCGAGATCGGCCTCATCCCCCTCGGCACCGGCAATGATCTCGGCCGCTCCCTGGGGATCTTCCGCATCTACGATCAGCGCGGCCTGCTCGCCTGCGTCAAGCGTCTGCTCAAGGCCCAATGCGCGCTCTTCGATCTCTGGGACGTGAACGGCAGCCTGACCATGGCCTCCTATATCAGCCTAGGCATGGACGCGGCCGTGCTGCATGATTTCGACGTGGCGCGCAAGGGTGGTCGGATTCCCAAGGGATCCATCTTCAACCGGCTCTACTACGTCAAGGCCTTCCTCCAGCGCTCGACCTACCGCATCTCCGGCCCTTGCTCCCTGAACATGATCACCGCCGCGGGCGAGGAAAAGGTGGAACTCAAGGGAACGCTCTGCTGCCTGATCGGCAACATCAATTCCTATGCGGCCGGCGCCAAACCCTTCCCCTGGGCCCGCTTCGACGATTCCTTGTTGGAGGTGGTCGTCTTCGACAAGCTCTGGAAATTCGCGCTCATGGTCGCCTGTTCGCGCGTGCTGCCGCGCTTCGCTCGCTATATGAAAAGGCGCGTGCGCGTCTACCAGGCCAAGTCGGTGGAAATCACGGGAAGCGCCGGTGAGTTCGGCCAGTTGGATGGAGAAGACATCACCGGTTTCCTCAAGGAGTCCGACCGGTTGGTGGTCAAGCCTGCGCGCCAGGTGCAGTTGCTCGATTTGCGCAGCGCTTTCTTCAGCCTATTTTAAGATTCAGCCTATTTTAAGATTCAATCCAGGGCCAGCAAGGTGCCCACGTCATCGGTGACTATGCCGGCAACGCCGCGTTCTTCCGCTAGCCGGAAATCCTTTTCCCCGTTGATGTCCCAGACGAGGATATTCTCCGCGCGCAAAGGAGACGCCGTCCCGCCGCTGCCCAAGGAAGCCCCAACTCCGTCGCCCGACTTCAGGAACTTGCGGAAGATGGCCCAGGACACGGAATAATAGCCGATGGCGGCCGCGGTTTCGGCATCGGTGCCGGAATGGACCTCCTGGAAACGATCGTATTTCTCGAAGATGCCGGCGAGCCGGGGGTAACTTCCAAGTTTCGCGAGATGGCGTAGGATGCCGCCGTGGAAGCTCGCCAGGAAGGTGCGGGGATTGGGACCCACCGCCTTGACCATGGCCGCGGACCTCTCTCCCAGCGTCTGGAAATAGGCGGGATCCAGGGCTTTGGCCTCCGGGACCTTGAGCTCCAGATAAAAGGACCTCCGACCGAACTCGAACAGGAATTGTTCGAGGCTGGGAATGGCATAGGATTGAGCGCCGGACTTTTTAGCGGCCGGCATGACCAAGGTGCGCAACTCCTTCCAATCGAGATCGCAAACCTGCTCGCGCCTGCCGGTGAGACGGAAGCAATCGTCATCGTGGAAGATGACGGGCACGCCGTCCCGGGAAAGCTGCACGTCGAATTCGACCAT
>DAINDC010000030.1:4220-16264 GCA_036732085.1 Fibrobacterota bacterium
ACCATGTCGCAACCAGCCACATACGCGGCGCGGAAAGCTTCCAGGGTGTTTTCGATATGCTCCCGGTGCCAGCCACGGTGGGCGATTCGCCAAGGCTTGGGACCCGATCCGGGTCCGATCCTAGCGTTGTCATTCTGCTGCACGATGCCGGTTCCTCCGCAAGAATTCCAGATAGTCCGCATCGCGGCCCAAGGCCTTGGCGAAGGCCGGATTGCTCGCAGCGAAGACCGCCCGCACGCGCTCCAGGCTCTCCACTCCCCCGCCCCGGGTGAAATACAGGTCCGTGCGCCTCCGGTAGAAATCGGTGGGGGTCGAGGGAACGCATCCCATACCGTCGCATCCAGGTTACCCGGATCGCATCGTCCGCGAAAGGGTAGGTACGCAGCTTCGCCTCCAGGCCGCGCCTGCCTTCGTCGCCCAGCCAGGCCCCGGGCAAAGGGCGGGGCTTGATATCCTTCAGCACGGTCTTGCCTCCCAGGATGAACTTCAGGAATTGTTCGGCGAAGGTGCGATGGGTCGTGTACTTACCGCCCACGGCGGAAAAGACGCCCTCGTCCAGCCGGTGGAACTCATGCTCGCGGCTCAGGGTGATGGTGCTGCCCTTGGTGGCGCGGGCCAACGGGCGCAGGCCGGTGATGGTGCAGATGACTTCCGGATCCTGACCGGGGAAATAGGTATGCGTGAGCTTCAGCAGCTCCTGGATTTCCTGTTCCATGGGCGCGACCGGTTCCGGCGGGTAATCGCCGACCTCGGTTTCCGTAGTGCCGATCAGGTGCTTGCCCTTCCACGGCACGACGAAGAAATACCTGCGGCTGCCCGGGACCGGCAGGATGAAGCAGGAATGGGACGGCAGGCCGGCGGCGATGAGATGGATGCCCTGGCTCAGGCGCACCTGGGGCTTGGCGGCGGGAAACGCCGTCTTGGCCACCTGGTCGGTCCAGGGCCCCAGGGCCAAGGCCAGATGCCGTGTACGATGAACCACCTCCCGTCCCGAAAGGCGATCCAGGACCGTAACTTCCAGCATACCGTCCCCGGCGCGTTCCACACCCTGGAAGGCCTGGTAGTTATGGATATCCGCGCCCAGCGCGCGCGCGTCCACCAGGTTTTCCAAGACCAGGCGGGCATCGTCCATCACGCAATCGGAATACTCATACGCCCCGCAGTCCTCTTCCGGCAGGAAATGCGGCTCCAGGCCGCGCAATTCCGCGGGCGGTACCCAGCGATGCGGATCGATGCGGAGCCGGCCGGCCAGGAAATCGTACAAGGTGAGACCGGCCTTGATGCCGGGGCGTCCATGGCGTCCCAACCGGGTGCGCGGGAACAGGAACCGGCGCGCCTCCACCAGATGGGGGGCAATCCCGAGCAATTGGGCCCGCTCGCGAACCGCATCCCGCACCAGCGCGAAATCGAAGGTTTCCAGGTAGCGAAGGCCCCCATGCAATAGCTTGGAGGTATTGGTGCTGGCTCCCTGCCCAAAGTCGCCGGCCTCGAAAAGGGCGACCTTCAGGCCCTGGAAAGCCGCCAGACGGGCCAGGGCCGCGCCATTGATGCCGCCGCCGGCGATGATAATATCCTGATCCAAAATGCGGGCTCGCCCCTTCCTCTCCTAATTTTCCTATTTTTTCAGTCCAAATCATTCAACAAAGTTCGCAGAACTTCCAGTTCGACGATTTCACCATATTACCAGGTGTCGCCCTACATGACTTGCAACATACGATTCTTAGCCCTTCTGATCGGACTTTCCCTGGCTACCCTCCCCAAGGCGCAACCGCTCGCGGCCTATGCCAACCCCGAGCCGCCTTCCGGTTCCATGGGATCCGGACCCGATGCCATCCCGGGCCTGGCGAACTCGCCCAAGCTTTCCAAAGGCAATGCCAAGGCCGCGGCCATGGTGGTCATCACCGTGGGCCCGAATAAGATCCGGCGGCGTCAGATCGACACCTTGGTCGACCTCATGGCCAGGGCCAAACGGACGCCCGGGGAATTGGATCCCAGGGAAAAGGTTTCCCTGGAACGCATGGTCGCCACCAACCTCATCGGCCAGGAACTCCTGGCCCTGGAAGCCCAGAGACTGAAGGTAGTGGCCCCGGATCCGGAAATCGATTCCTTGTCCCGGGTCTTCAAGGCGAATTTTCCCGACGATGCGAGCTTCAAGCGGGCCTTGGCCCAGGCGGGCGATACCGAAAAAGGGCTCCGCGAAAAAATGATTCGCCAGATTAAGGCCGACAAGCTTCTCAACTCCCAAATCACGGCGGTCGGGAAACCCACCAACCAGGAGATCCAGGATTTTTTCAATTCGCATAAGAAGGACTTTCCGTTCAACGATTCGCTCCGCGCCTGCCAAATCGTTTTGATGGCCGATAAGGACGCCTCCCCGGCGGAAGCCGCGAAGAAGAAATCCAATCTGGAAAGGGTGCGCGCCGAGCTCGCCAAGGATTCCGCGGATGTCGACATGCTCCTCACCCACTTCGTGATGGCGGCCCAGCAGGTTTCGGACGGACCGGAGAAGAAGGACGGCGGCGATCTCCAGCGCTTCAGTCCCGGCGACTTCAATCCCGAGTTCAAGAAGCAGGTCACGGGCCTCAAGGTGGGCCAGATGTCCCAGGTCTTCCGCACGCCGCTCGGATACCACCTGGTCCTCCTTACCGAACGCTATGACGGGAAATTCGAAAGCTATCGGCTGCAGATCTCCCGTATCCTCCTCGCCGATAAATCCGCCAAGGCCGGGAAGAACCTGAAGAAATACTTGCAAACATTGGCGAGCCGGTACAAGGTGAACTATCTGGAGACCGCGTACAAGGACACAACGGTGGCCGGAGTCTATAACCTCTAAGCCGCGCCATGATTGCCCAGGATCAACTCGTCGGCGCCCGCTTCGAAAAATGCGTGGTGGAAAGGCTGATCGGCAGGGGCGGCTACGGCCTCACCTTCCTGGCCTTCGATGAAGAACTGCAGGAACATCGCGTCATCAAGGTCTCGCAGGATCTGGGCCCCGACGACATCATGCGCCGACGCCACCTGAAATCCTTCCTCGAGGAAGGCCTCATCCTCAGCCGTCTCAAGCATCCGCAAATCGTGACCTTGCGCGGCCAGGGCGATAAGCACGGCCATCGTTACATGATCCTCGATTATATCCAGGGGTTCAGCCTCAGGAACGTACTCGATATCGTCGCCCGCCGACAGCAGGAACTCGGCTGCGCCTGGCGGGACCTGATGGATCCGGTCACGGCCACGGCCCTGGTGCTCTCCGCGCTCTACCCTTTGGAATACGCCCACCGCGCCAATGTCCATCTGCCCGATCGGGAAATCTTCGGCGTGGCCCATCGCGACATCTCGCCCGGCAATCTCATCCTCGGGGTCAAGGGGAACGAGAAGGGACGGCTCATCCTCATCGATTTCGGGACCGCCAAGACCGAGCTCTCCGAGAACATCACCGTGGATCAAAACCTCGTCGGCACGGTTCCGTATATGGGCAAGGCCCGATTGCAGAAGGCCAACTCCCCGGAACAGATGGCCCTGTACCAGGATTTCTGGAAGGACTTCCGGGAAACCCAGCACGATATCCACGCACTCGGCGTTCTCTACTACCAGCTCCTGACCGGGCGCCTGCCGTTCGCGGGCGAGACCTCGCCGCAAATCATCGTCAAGATACTGGATCCGGAATGCTATTCGCAATGCCATCTGGAAATCGCCTCCGCCCATCCCTATGCCTCCGGCGTGCTGCGGAAATGCCTGGTCTACCACGACTTTTCCCAGGCCCTGAGCGAGCAGCCCTACCAGTATCCGGATGCGGCGGGCATGCTCCCGGACATGGTGGAGGTCTTCGACACCCTATCCTCCGGCAATTCCGTGAACGAGATCCTGGTCAACTTCGGCAAGAAGCTGGCGAGGCCCGAGCATTGGATCCCCGCGCGCGGCCGCGAGGCTCCCGACAGCCCGCCCAGCACGGACATGCAGGAAGCGCTCAAGCTACCGTCACCGACACGTTACTTCGACCTCCAGGCCCCCGCCCGCCGCGCGCGCCGGACCGGCCTATTCGCGGTCCTGGCGGGATCCCTGTCGCTGGCGCTGGCTGCGGGCCTCTGGTTCCGCTCCCATTCCCCCGGGATCCCCGGCATCGTCGCGGGACGCGGGATCGTCGCGGGGCGCGGGATCGTCGCGGGGCGCGGAATTGAGGCGAGGAATCTGGCCATGGTCGCTAACGGGGCCGCACCGATGTCCCCCGGCTCCGGGCCGACCGGATCGGGGCCCACGGTCCTGGAAAAGTTGGACGGGCCGATGGACCCCACTCCCGCGAAGGCCCGCCCCCAAAACCCACAGAAAGCCGGCAAGCACGGGAAAGCCGCGGTGGCGCCCAAACAACCTGGGCAGCCGCATGCCCAGGTTGCACCTCCATCCGCGCTTACCTCCCAGCCCAAGCCCGTAACGGTCTCCCTGGTATCCCGGGAAGTCCAGGAGGCCGCAGGTGAAGCCCTGGCCGCTCCTCCCCTGGATAAAGAAATATTTGTCCAGCTCCAAACCCTGGTCCGGGAGGAGGATCCTTCCGCCTTTGAAAAGATTTCTAATCGCCTTTTGAAAAACCCCGAGTCGCCGGATTTGCGCCTGCTCAAATGCCAATTGACCTTCATCCGAAATCCTTCCTCGAGCGAAGCGCGCCGGGATTTGGTGGCCCTTTCAGGCGTCCGTCCGGAATTCACCCACGCCAGTCTTTTCCATGAATCGGTTTTATACCTGCTCTTCCAGGCTGATGCCGCCATCTATGAATCGCAAAAAACTCCGGAAAACCGCGTGAATATGCAGAAATCAGGGAATGCCTATCTTTCCGAATACCAACCCAACCCGGCCTATGAAGAAAAGGTGAAGGCTATTCGGGACCGGCTTTCCAAGTAATTATGGCCGAGAGCGTCTTTATGAAGCCCTTCCCTTTAAAATTTCCCAGGGTTTTGGTAAATTAAGGCCCCAGTTTTTCCGGGTCCGCTTGATGGCGGATTTGCATACAAAGGACGACCATGTACTCAGTCATAGAATGCGGGGGTTTTCAGCATAAAATCACCGTGGGAGAAACCCTCAAGGTTTCGAAAATCGAAGCCAAGGTGGGCGATGTGTTGACGGTTTCCAGCGTCTTGCTCTTTTCCAACGGCGACAACGTCGTGGTGGGCAAGCCTGTTGTTTCCGGCGCTTCCGTCACGATGGAAGTCCTGGACCAAGGCAAGGATGACAAGGTCATCTCCTTCAAACGTAAGCAGCGCAAGCGCTATCGCAAGACCATCGGGCACCGCCAGCAGTTCACGGAAGTGTTGGTCACGGAAATCGCCTGCGGTTCGGACAAGTCCAGCGTGGACGATAAGGCCAAGCTTCGGGCCCGCGCCCGCGCCAAGGCCCTGAACGCCATGAAGGTCCAAAACGTCCCCCTCACCAAGGCCCAGAAGATTGCCGCGGGCAAGGAAGGTAAGTAAGCCATGGCACATAAAAAAGGATTAGGCAGCACTCGCAACGGACGCGATTCCAACCCCAAGTACCGGGGCGTGAAGAAGTTCGGCGGCGAAACCGTTATCGCCGGAAATATCATCCTCCGTCAAACGGGCACCAAGTGGCATCCCGGCCTCAACGTGGGCATGGGTCGCGACTATACCATCTTCTCCCTCATCGTCGGGGAAGTGAAGTTCGAGCGCTTCGGCAAGGATCGTCAGAAGGTTAGCGTTTATCCCAAGGCCGAGGCCGTTTCCGTGGCAGCCGCCGCCGTTAAAGCCTAACCCATCTAAACTTATCGGGCCGATTGAAAAAGCGGTCCAATCCCAGTATCGGTTACCAGGGCTCGCTTCGGCGGGCCCTTTTCCGTGCATGCCTTTTTCCGTTGTAGGGCTAATCGATTGTGGGGCCAGTGATCGTTGGTTTTTTACGGTCGTTGGTCTTTTAATTCCCCTTACCTTTGACTCATCCGACCAACTGCCTCAAATTCCATTAGAATGGGCTTGGGACTTCATTCTTTTTAACTTAGTGCGGCGATGGCCTTGAAAAACATTTGGTTCGGCTTGCTTGCGCTCCCCGCCCTCTTTCTCGGCTGCTCCTCCGATCCCAATCCGGATAATTTCAGCTACCTACATAGCCCCGCATTCGCCAAGGCCGATACCGCCGTAACGGACAACAACCTTTGCGCCTCGCCCCAAACCGCCTTCAGTTCGGAGGCGGAATGCCGGAGCGCCAAGAAATACCAGCTAACCTGGGGACGCCCCGAAGACACCACGGATTTCCAGGGCTACCGGATCTATGTCGATACCCTGCCGCCGAACACGAGCTTGAAATGGGGGGAGCTTCGAGGGCAAGGCAAGTTTGCGAGCGTCATCGTAACTTCTACGGTACCCATCGACAGCCTGGTCTTCGTCTTCGGTAAACAGGATACCGTGAATGCGAGGAATCTGCATATCCCGGACACGTTGAAAAAGGATTCGAAGCGGATTTTCGTCATCGATACCACCTATCGGCAGGAAAAAGAAGATGGACGCCTGGTTTTCGCCTTGGTGCCCGTCTATGGCGGCAAGACGCCCCCGGGACAACCATGGATCATGTGGTTCGTGACCGATGACAAGAAGCCGCCCGATGTCTTCAGCCCGCTGATAAAGCCCATGGCGCGGAAAGTGGTAATCGCCTGGGAACGGCCGACCGATCCCACCAGCTTTTTCGACGCCTCCCTGGACACGGGCATAGTCAACAATTACGAGCTGCAAATCACCCTGGAGGGACGGGCCACTCCGGATCGGAAAAAGAGATTCAAGCCCACTTTGACCTACTTCCGGGGAGGCGTGGAACTGACCAAGTCCACGCGGGATTCCCTGATAATGGTTTCCAAGGACTCCCTTCCTTCTGGCCATGACTATTACCTGCCCGATTCGAACCGGGCGCGGAAAGCGAAGCATACCCAACAGGATAGCATGATGGCCGTCATCGACAGCCTGACGCCGCAAGACACGCTCAAGATCTGGCTTTGGGCCGTGGACAGCGCCGGCAACCGCAATAGAGATGCGATGCAAAGCGTGGTGGTCCATCTCACCGATACGACCCAGCCCTCCCTGCCCAAGTTGTCCAAGGATACTTCGCTCAGGAGCAACAATACCCTTGTGGTCCAATGGAAAGCCTCCCGGGACACGATCGGCGATCCGACCACCGGCAAGTTGAAGGAAGCGGACTCCGCCAACTACTTCATCGAGGAATACCGCCTTCGCCGCACCTTGATACGCGGGCCATCTGAGAAAGCCTCCCTGGTGGATCAGATGGACACTGTCATCCATATCGTCTCAGGAAGCGGCGGGACTAGAAATACGGCTTTATTCCTGGATACCATGCGCTTTCTTCCGCCGGGGAGATCCTTCCGGTTACGCCTCACCGCCGTGGACAGTTCCGGATTCGAGTCCCGCGCGGACACCTTGACCCTCTCCACGGATTCCGTGGCCTTCACGGGCGCGGACAGCGCGCTCCAATGCCCACTTGGATTCATCCGCATCCCCCGGGGGCATTTCTCGCTGGGAGAAGCCGCCAACGGTTTCCCGGAGGACGAGAAACCCGCCCTCGATAAGAAAATGGGTCCCTATTGCATCGAACCTTATGAACACCACGATTCCTTGGGTCGCTTCGCTTCCAATATGAGCTGGCGGCAGGCGGAAACGGTCTGCGAAAACCTGGGCCTGGATACGGCCTATCATTCCATGCTCTGCTCGGAAGCGGAATGGGAACGCGCTTGCGAAGGATCCGGGACCGGCGGCGACTCTGCGCTTGCGCATGGCATCCAATCGGAATTGAAAAATCCTTCCATCCTCCAATCAAGCTGCAACCAGGGGACCAATGATTCGGTCATGGCCAAGTCCTTCGACCTGCGCAATAGCACCTGCCTGACCCGGGAAGGCGTCTATGATATGGCGGGAAATTATTCGGAATGGGTCCGGGATCCCTATGTGGCCTCGGCGTATAAAGACCCTCTTTATCCCGATAGCCTCGGCCATGATTTCACCTATCCTGATTCCGCGGGCCGTGGCTGGCATGCCTTCCGGGGCGGGAACTTCCTCAAACCGCCCGGGCTTCCCATATCCACGGTACAAAGCCTAGCCCGCTGCTCCAACCGGGATTTCGCCGAGCAGATAAGGCCGAAGTTCCGACTGGATTGCATGGATCCCTCGGCGCGTATGATAGCCGTGATCTACGGCCCGGGTCTGGCCGGCCATTTCTGCATACCCATTCCCGATTCCCTCCGCGATGCGAATATCACCGACCTGATTCCCCACCCCACCGACACGCTCAAGGTCCTGGCCTTCGTGCAAGGGACCTCGCTGCCAAAATCCATCGTCATTCCCAGGGACACGACCTTCAAGGGGAGGAAGCCGCAGCAAGTGGTGCTGACCACGCGATCCTTGGCCGTGGTCACCTTTGTAAGGGCCGGCTCGGACAGCGCCATAGTCGACACCCTCGATGCCACCGAAATGAAGGATACGAGCCAGGCAGGCTTGGGGCGGATATTCGCGCGCGAGAGCGGCAAGTCCGGTTGGGCTCCCAAGAAAGACGGCGACCGCTTCGCCATCCAATACCTGTTCGCCTACACGGTGATGGGTACCAAGCCCGCCAGGGATTATTATTCCAGCCAGGCCATCGCCTTCCGCTGCTGCAGCCTGGCCAAGGCTCCGCCGCCCGTAGCGCCCCCCCCATCCGAACCGGTTGCCGGAAGACCGTAGCGTCCCGGTTACCCCAGGTTGGTGCAGCCTCCGTGAGGATGCTTCCCCTTCAGGAAAAGGCTTTCCAGATCTTCCTGGGCAGCGAGCTGACCAGAAACTTATCCAGCTCCCGCGCCGGGGCCCAGAGGAACCCTTCGGGAAGCCGGGTGTTCGCGCTCTCCCGGCTGAATACGGCCTCCACCAGCCGCAACTTGATGCGATGATGGGTTATGCTGTGCGTTACCGTAACCGCCCGGGGACGAAAGGAGGGGAGCTTCCAACCGGGCAGCAACCTGGCCCAGGCCTCCTTCAAGGAGGGAAGATCCGCGACCGCGAGGACTGGAAAGGTCAGCAGGCCCGCGAGCAGCTCGGGTTTGCTGGGCCGGTAGAGCAGCACATCCTCCGCTTCCCCATCGCGGCGGGCCACCACCACGAAACCGACGATATCCATGGCCTCCTTCCTCGGCTTGGCCGGAGGCAGGCGATCCTGGCTTCCGGTCGCCAAGGCTTGGCATCCAGGCGCCAATGGGCATGCGGCGCAGACGGGATTCTTGGGGAGGCAAACCGTGGCGCCCAATTCCATGAGGCCCTCGTTGACCAGGGCGGGTTCATGGCTTTCCACCCAGATCCTGGACCGATGCCAATAGGCTTCCTTGCCGGCGCGGTTGTCCGGGAGGAATTCCATGCCGTACATGCGGCTGAAGACCCTCACCAGGTTGCCGTCGAGGATGGGTTCGGGCCGGTTGAAGGCCAGGCTCGCGATGGCGCCGGCCGTATATTCGCCGATCCCCTTGAGGGCCAGGAGCTCCGCGCGCCTCCAGGGAAACTTCCCGCCATGTTCCGCAATCACCTGTGCGGCCGTAACTAGCAGGTTACGGGCCCGGGAATAATAACCGAGTCCGGCCCAGGCCTCCAATACTTCCTCTTCCCGGGCTGTGGCCAAGGCGGCTACGTCCGGGAAGAGGCCCACCCAGCGTTTGAAATACTCCACCACCGTGGAAACCTGGGTCTGTTGCAGCATGATCTCGGAAATCCAGGTGCGATAGGGATCGCGCCTCGGGATGGGATCGGAATCGTTCACCTGCCCGCCGTCCGGCGCCCCTGGGAGCTCCACGCGCCAAGGCAGTTCCCGGCGGTTGGCGCGGAACCAGGCCACCAGGTTTTCAGCGGAAGCACGAACCGAAGGGACCATGGCGGCGGAGCTTCGGTTTACAGGGATGCCAATATCGACAACACCTGATCGAGTTGGCCCGTGGAGTTGTAGACATGGGGCGAAAAACGGATCCGGCCGAGCCTCTCCGCGGCGATGATGCCCCGGTCTTTCAGGGCCTTCACTGCGGCCTTGGAATCCAGGCCCGGTTTCGCGGCCGCCACGATCCCGGAACCGCCGCCGAACGCATCCGCATGCAGTTCGAAGCCCAGGTTCCTGAGCCCATCGCCCAGGTAACCGGCAAGTTCATGGATGCGGGCCCGCGCGCGCGCGAAGCCGATGTTCGCCAGGTACTTCAGGCTGGCATCGAAATAAATCCAATCGTTCATATTGCCGGTGGAATAGAGGAATCGATCCGTATTGGGCTTGAAGGCCTGCTTATAGGGGAGGTATTCCTGATCATGGATGACCGATTCCGTGCCTTTGAAAATCGGACGGACACTTTCCAATTTTTCCCTCGCGATATACAGCACGCCCACCCCCACCGGACCCAACAGCCACTTCCATCCGGAGAAGGCCATGTAGCCGATCCCTTGCGCCTTCACGTCGATATCGATCATGCCGACGCCCTGCGACCCGTCAATGATCAGTTCCACGCCGCGTTCATGGCAGATGGCCCCGATGTCGGCCAAAGGCAAAGGCATGCCCGTGCACCAGTGGACCGCCGATAAGGCGGCGATGCGGGACCGTGGCGACAAAGCCGCGCGGAAAGCCGCCAGGAATGCCGGAGCATCGGACTTCATCGGCACGGTTTTAATCAGGATGCCCTTTTCCCGCCAATGTTCCCAAGGATAAACATTGCTGGGGTATTCATTTTCGAGAAGCAGGATCTCCTCGCCGGGTTCCAGGAACTTTCCATGCGAGAGGAAATTCATGCCTTCCGCGGTATTATGGACGAGGGTCAATTCGCCAGGCCTCGCGTTCACCATGCCTTCCAGCTGATGATAGATGGACGCCTTGACGGCCCCATATCCATAGCCTTCGGCCAAAGTGCCACGACGGGAGTATTCCTCCAGCCAGCGTTTGACCGCCTCCATCACCGGTATGGAAACGGGAGTGGTGCCGCAGTTGTTAAGCCAGATTAGATTGGCATTGACCGGGAAATCGGCTTGGACCCGTTCCCAATCGAAGGCGTCATGCATTTTACCTCCGGAGCCGTCTCCGGCGAAGATTACATCCCCGAGCCGGCCTGGGCCTGAGCTTGGGGAACATTACCGCCCTTGGGATCACCGTATATCTTCTCGATCTTGTCGTTCTTAAATGTGATTCCAGTAATGATATTGCCCTTGTTGTTCACGTATTCCCAATTGGTATCGCCACCGGAAGTGCGATCCGGAGCGCCGTAAAGTTGGAATACCAACTCACGTGCCATACCCACCTCAGGGTATCCATCCAGGAAGGACTGCTTGATATTCTCGGGAATCCCATAACCGTTCTGGATGACATAATCTTTGCGCTCTTCCGCGGGCAGTCCGCGGGAAACCAGGGGTCGCGTATAACTGGAGGCACAGCCCACGATCAGGGCCAACCCAGCGGCCAAAACCATTCGCAGCAGACCTTTAGCGCGGTTCTCGAAACTCATATTTCCGCCTGACAATGGGCTCATCCGACCTCTCCCTCTCTGAAATCTTCCAATGAGTAAAATATAAGAACTCATGCGCCGACCTCAACGCCAAAGGATTCCATTTGACAATGTCAGCCATGTGGATCCACAATAGGAATCGATGCCCATCGCCCCTATCACCCCAATGGCAACGGTCGCGATTGGAGTTTGATCCAGATGGCGCGCGTGCCATCGGAATATTTTAAATTTTCCAGGTGTCCCAACCCATGAGGCCCTTACCCGTGTCAACTCGGCTCCGACTCCTGAAATCCCTTTCCCTGGCGGCCGCCTTAACGGCCTTGGCGCTGCCAAGGAAAGCCAGCGCCGACAGCATCAAGCCCTTGAATTTTGGGCCGTTCTTCATGAATCAATTGAGCTTCTCGGGCAGCCCATCCGGCTATGATTACGTCCTTACCAATCTGCTCTATCACTTCCAGGTCGGCTGGATCGAGCCTCTGGCCGAAGGTTCAAAGGGTCTTTTCGCCGAAACCTACTTCGGGACCGACGGTAATTTCAACGTGACGCCCTTCACTTC
>DAINDC010000030.1:16274-23415 GCA_036732085.1 Fibrobacterota bacterium
CCTTGAGCTGGGCCTCAGTTACAATCGCCTGCTCTTCCACAATTCCATGGTCACCTTCGTTGAACCGGCCGACTCCATCGTACCCTTGGAGGAATGGCGTCCTTCGAATGTCATAGCCCGCGACCATAAAGAGCCTGGCGGCGCCGATATCTTCACTTTTCAGGCCAACCTGACATTCAACCTGGGCCGCACTCAGTTTTATCTCTTCGGTTCCCGGACCTTATGGGACATCGACGCCAAAGGCCGCAATTTCGTTTTCGACTATGGGGACGATATCCTCATTAAGCCTCGCGATCGCGTCAGCACCGCGCTTGGTCAGATTACCTTGGATCTGCGGCCCTATTCCCTCTATCAATCCGTTTCCTTTACCGGCCTTTGCATCCGCAACCAGTATTGGCATACGACCCAGACCAGTCTCGAGAAGGACCTGATCTCAGCCGGCATCACCGGTTTCCGTTTGGGCCAGAATCCTGAATTGCAAAGACGTGGGCTGGACCTGAGTATCGGGTATTGGCTCTCGAACGTTCAGATTCCCAAAGGGGATTGGGCCAAGGCCCTGGTCCTGCTCGCCGACTGGAAGTGGAATATCCAATTCCTGAAGATCTGACGCGACCAGCTCCTGTCAGTTGCTAATCTCTTCCGTGCTTTCTTCTTGAGAACCGTCCGGGTCCATGGCTCCAGCCTCCCCCGCACTATCCGGTGTCCGCTTCGACATCAGGCTGAATCCAGGCGCGGCCTTGTTCGTTTGCGCGACGGGAATTGGTGAAAAAGAAAAATGCCGGAAGCACATCTGCAGCCTGGAAAGGGAATCGCAGTCGGAAACGACCAGATCCGAAATCAGCCATTTGCCTTCCGTCTTTTCATAGCCTTTGATATCCATGGTCTTCAGCTTTTGCTCTTGGGGGCCGTAGAAGGTCATGGTCTTCAATAGCACGGGATTCTTGCCCAAGGTGACTTCAAGGTGGGAATAAAAGGATTGAAAAAGCGGCTTCAAAACCATAGTGATCTGGTAGGTGCTATCCGTAACCTTCACACCCTTGCACGATGAATATTCCAGGAAGAAATCCGTGGGCAGTTTAAGCATGTCCTCATAGGTGAGCAAGGTGCCGAACATGCCCTTCTTCCACTGGCGGTTGGCGATGCGGCGAATCCGATGGCTATTGTCATCGGTCACCCATTGCTCCTTACCGAAGTGCAAACTATGGTATTCGAAAGCTTTCTTAGACCCGGCGAGACAAATCCTCCGCTCGCCGATCTCATCGGAAAATTCCACCTGGCCCGAGAGAGAGTCCCGTCCTGCTGGGAAAGTTTCATCTACCAGCTCAAGGGTGGCCTGATAATGTCCACGGTATTGGTTGTCCAAAGCCTGCAGTAATAGCTGACGCGCCAGATCGTCATCGGAGCCGGAAGCCTGAGCCCGATCTATTGCTCCGCAAAGGAAGAGACCTGTCAATAAACTCAGAACTTGGGTTCGATTAGGGCGCATGTAAACTCTTAGGATGGGTCCAATGGAAACGGGAAGACCTTTCCTAAAGTATATAATTCAACCGCTCTACAAAACCGCTCTCTTCTTGCGGTCGCTTCATCGCCTGGGAGGACGCTTCCGCAGCCGGAGCGGGCCTGAATCAGGGATTTTTACAAAAGCCTGAAAAAGGCTGCAGCCCCGTATTTACTGGGCTACAGCTTGACCTTGACTTTAGTCAGACCAGCACTCAGGTTTCTCCTTGGGCAGTGATTTCGATATTTTCCCAGGACTCATCGCCGGCGGCGCCGAAGCCCTTGGAGGATTTGGCATCAGCCTGGCCGGTAGCCAAGGTCTGCCTAATCTTGAGTTCGATATCCTCGGCCATGGCCTTGTTTTCCTTAAGGAAGTCCCGGGCCTTCTCACGGCCTTGTCCGATGCGCTCCTTACCGTATGAGAACCAGGTTCCGCTCTTCTGGACGATTTCCATTTCCGTAGCCATATCCAAGAGGCTGCCTTCCCTGGAGATGCCGACACCATACAGGATGTCGAACTCGCATTGTTTGAACGGGGCCGCCACCTTGTTCTTGACGACCTTGACCTTGGTCCGGTTGCCGATGACCTCTTCCCCTTCCTTAAGGGAGGCGATCTTGCGGATGTCGAGACGCACGGAGGCATAGAACTTCAGGGCATTGCCGCCGGTAGTGGTTTCCGGATTCCCGAACATGACGCCGATCTTCATACGCAGCTGGTTGATGAAGATGAGGCAGCAATGGGACCGATTGAGGATACCGGTGAGCTTGCGCAGGGCCTGGGACATGAGACGGGCCTGGAGACCCATATGGGAGTCCCCCATCTCGCCATTGATTTCCGCTTGCGGTACCAGGGCCGCAACCGAGTCCACGACGATGAGGTCGATGGCATTGCTACGCACCAAGGTTTCGACGATATCGAGAGCCTGCTCACCGGTATCCGGCTGCGATACGAGCAGGTTGTCGATATCCACGCCCAGCTTGCGGGCATAAAGGGCATCGAAGGCATGCTCGGCATCGATGAAGGCCGCTACCCCGCCGGCCTTCTGGCATTCGGCGATGGCATGCAAGGTCAAGGTGGTTTTACCGGAGGATTCCGGTCCAAAGATTTCCACGACGCGCCCCTTGGGCAAGCCGCCGATTCCCAGGGCCATATCCAATTGGATGCATCCCGTGCTGATGACCGGGATATCTACGATCTCCTGGCTCCCCAAGGTCATGATGGAACCTTTGCCATGGTTCTTCTCGATTTGCGCCACGGCGGCATCGAGAGCCCGTTTCTTATTGCTGACTTCTTCGGAGGCAGCGGCTGGGGGGGTGGATTTCTTAACGGACATGAGAGACTCCTTTGGGAGGGTTTAGATAAAAGTTTACCAATTACTGCTCATTTGTGCAAGGGCATTTTTGAGTAAGCACTGGTATCAAGGCAAATCCCCTGATATCAATAACCTAAGCAGGTTGAGAGCGGAGTAGCATGACCGCGATCTCACTTGGGCGCGCGTTCCCCGGAACTGGAATCGACGGGCTTTCTGCAGACCCGGCAGGGTCCCGGATCCTCGTGAAGCCACGGCAATCCATACCGTGCCTACGGGCTTATCCTGGGTGCCTCCGTCCGGGCCGGCAATCCCGGTGATGGCGCAGGCATAGTCGGCTCCGGAGCGTTCCAGGCAACCCCGTACCATGGCGAGGACCGTTTCCTCCGAGACCGCGCCATGCGCTTTCAAGACTTTCGGATCCACGCCCAGCAAATCAACTTTGGCTTGATTGGAATAAGTCAGGAAACCAATTTGGAAAATCTTTGAGCTGCCCGGAAGTTCGGTGAGCAAGGAACCCAGGCCTCCTCCGGTGCACGATTCCGCCACCGAGACCATGGCCCCGCGGGCCGATAGGGTTTTCAGGATGGCTTCGGGCAAGGCTGCGCCCTCGCGATCGATAACGGCCTCGGGAGGGATGGCGGCAATCAAGGCTTGCCAATGGGCGTCCAGTTGCTTCTCACGATCGTCCCGCTCCGCTACCGGCACCAGGCCGCTCAGGGAGAGGCGCACGCCATTCTCGCTCGGCAGGCTCGAGAATCGGAACGGCTCGTCCAGCTTTAAGCTCGCGAAGGCCCGGCTCTGGCTACCTTCGGACCAGCCGAAGGTCCATAGTCCCCGTTCCAGCAATACCTTGTCTTGCGGCAGCCCAGGAAGCAGATGCATGGCGGCCATGGCCTTCAATTCGGATGGGACGCCGGGGAAAGCATAGATGCGGACTGCGCCGATTTGGAAACGGAAGCCGCAGGCCGTACCCGCGGGGTTACGTAACGCCTCGGTTCCCTCCGGGACGGCGGCCTGGCTCCGCTGGCCCGCCGGCAGGTCCGATAACGGCTTGCCCATGAACTCGCAAAGCCAAGCCAGGGCCTGGGGATCCTCCTCCAACTTGCAACCTAGGAAGGCGGCCACGGCCTCGCGGGTTCGATCATCCCGGGTGGGACCCAGTCCGCCGGTCAGGATGAGCAGTTCGATTCTCGGCTGTCCCTCGCCGAAGGCCTTTCCGTCCTCCTTGGATCGGCCCGGGCGGCCGAGGGCCCATTCCAGGGCTTCGGAAAGCGCAGCTAAATCGTCGCCGATGACGAGCCCGAAAGGAATCTCATGGCCCAGGGGCGCAAGCATCCGGGACAAATCGAACTGGTTGGAGTTTAGGATTTTTCCGGATAGGAGTTCGTCGCCGATATTCACGATGCCGATTTTCATGATCAAAATATACCACCTAGGCGAGGACAGGAAATGTCACCCGCATCCCAGCCGCCGTTCTTGATTGGGCCAGTTCTTTGTACTTTTCCCGACGGAACCAAGCATGGCCAAAACCCTCCATCTTCCGGCTATCGCCGCCCTCGCACTTTGTTTGGCAGTCGCATCGGCCCGGGCCCAAGGCCATAGCGGCATCCCAGCGATCGACTCCTTGCCCTTGAACGATTGGCGCAAGCCCACGGAGCCGCTCGCCTATTCCAAGTCGCTGACCTACTCGGCCTTGCTGCCGGGTGGCGGCCAGTTCTATGGGCATCATCCCGTGCGCGGAAGTTTCCTGGTAGGCATGGAGACCCTGCTGGCTGGCCTGGCTATCTCCTCGCAGTTCGTGGATGTTCCGCATTGGCGCAAACAGGCTCGCGGGGCACTGGACTCGGCCGATGCGCTCTTCCTGGAGGAAGGCCTTACACCGGAGAAGGCGCCTGACCTGGAGAAACGACGTCTGGAAGAAGTGGGTTTCGCCCGCAAGCGGACCCAACTGGCCTCCCAGCAGGAGGACCTCGCCAATTCCGAATTCGCCTGGGCCGCGGGACTGCATCTTTACGGGGTTCTCGATGCCATGGAAATCGCCTATCTCAGCAAGCATCCGGATCTCCATCCCCGGTCCATTCGCGGGGCCATGTATCGAGGCATGCTCTTTCCCGGAGGCGGCCAACTCTACAATCGTCGCTATGGGAAATTCGGAATGCTATGGATGACCTTGGGCGCCAGCGCCGTCTCCGCTTATTCACGCCAAGAGATGGTGAGCCTGCTGAACAAGCGACTGCTGGTGGCCCGCGCGGAAGCCCCGAATGGCTTATCGACCACCGTCACCGAACTCGAAAAGGATCGGACCTTGTATCGCAAGCGCCGCAACCAGTATTTCTGGGGCATGGGCCTATTCTATGTCTATGCGGTATTGGATGGGATGGTGGATGCATCCTTGTCGGATTTCGATTCGCCCCAGCACTTCGCGGTGAGCATCAACCCATCCGGCGCCGTGGCCTGCGAGTGGCACGTCCCGTTCTAGGCTTCGCCTGATTGCCTATAGCCTCTAGCCTCTAGCGCGCTTCATCCGGCGCCATGTCGGCGCAGAAAAGCCTGCCATTTTTCCCTGAGGTATGCCAGACCCTGTTCCGGCGACTCCGCGTTTTCAAAATACTCTTCCAGACATTCAGATACCGTAGGCGGTTCGATATGCTTGATCCAAACGCCGAGCCGGAAATCGAAATAGATATTCCGATGGTCGAAAGGAAAATCGTCCGGCACTTTTTCGGTCATGCGGATCATCTGCTCACCTGTCATCCCGAATTCGGCCAGCGGCAAAAGGAAGAGCGGCAAAGCTTCCTGATCCGATTCCGCCCGTTTCCGGATATCGCCAGCCGCCGAAAGCTTGGATAAGGCCGTTTCCAGCGCGGCCAATTGCGACGGGGGCAGCCTGGCCAACCTGGCCTCCGGCTCGTGATCCGACAGGTGGAAATGTTTCGCGTCCATGGATCGTTCCCGAAAATTCCAGGATACCATGTCCGAATGCGAGGAGGCCACTATTGACCGGAAAGACCGATCGAATCCGCATGCGCAGCGCAAGGCAAAGAAAAGCCCCGGGTCTTGGGAACCCGGGGCTGGAATCAGGAGGTTAGGACAATATCGAAGTCTAGAATCAGAGGCCGGCCACAGTCGCCTTTTCCGCGACCACGATATCCCCGGTCGGGGTGACCATGGGTTTGGTCGGATCCATCTTGTCCCCCAGGAAGATATAGATCTTGGAGGCGGTAGTGGCATCGACCGCAAAGGTGAGCGTGCCGTCGCTCTGCAAGGACTCGGGAGTGACGGCGGCATCGGTCAGGCCATTCGGGCTTCCGACCTTGACGCGAAATCCCTTCAAGGTAAGGAGCGTACGGACGTTATCAAGGGTTCCCTTGTAGGGAGGAGGCCTGGTGGAATCGACCACGACCTTGCCCGAATCGGAAGTGCCGCCGCTGGTCGGGGCGCCTACGGGAACGACCAAGGCCATGTTGTTCTTGATGAGCAAGGATCCCGGAGCATTGAGAGGCGCCAGGAAGGCGAAGAGGGCGCCGGGGTTGTTCTGCATGGAAACGACTACGTATTTGTGGAACGTGTCGAAGTTGAGAGTTGCGGGATCCATTGTGGCCGTACCGGTGACGTTACCGGTGGAATCCTTCACGATGCCGACCATGTTATTTGAGCTGGCCAGGGAAAGCCTGGCCGTCTCCACGGCCCCATTGAAGAAGAACGGCTGGAAACCGGTGTTGACGGGGCCGCAGGGACCCTTGGCAGGATCGCAAGTCGGGTTGTTGACCACGTTACCGGGAGCCGGGCACTGCATCGTGGTGTGCCCATAGTCCGCGGAAACGGGGCGCATCTCGATTACGAAAGCACCGTTCTCGACAATGCCGTAGGAGTCGCGGACCTTGTCAATCCAGGCGGGAACGCCGGGAGCGAATTGATCCTCGATGGCCTCGATGATGGTGCTCGGCATGGTCTGCATGGCCATCGAATCCGCCAGGTAGGCGGCCTTATTGGTGGCCGTCGCTTCCGTATAGGTCAGCAACTGGGGTACCAGGATGACCTGGCCGCAAGCCGGCGCCTTCGCATCCATGATGCCGGTCGAATCGTACATGACCTTGTAGACATGACCGGCCCATGAGACGAAGAAGAACTCGCCGGGCTTGTTCCCGTGCTTATCCAGGAAGGCCTTGAAGTTGGCCGCGCCGCTCATGAAGGGCCTGGAGAAGGAGTTGACCGGGTTGGTGGTGACGGGATTGGGGCAAGGGCCCATGGTCGGATCGCAACCGGTTCCGCCGGGCTGCTGGCAGTTGGTGGCCGTTGGGGTGGGACAGATCGGGAGATTGTTCATGGGT
>DAINDC010000030.1:23425-24177 GCA_036732085.1 Fibrobacterota bacterium
GACCGGCGGATTTATGCACCCCACGAGCACTTTCTGGAACACCCAGCTTCGGAGGACGCGTCGATCACCGTTGGCAGAAGGCACACCACGCGCCGTTGCCTTCGCTGCCGCTCATGTACGAGACCACCCGCGTCATGTCCGTGCGCAGGGTGAGCACGATCAGGTCATACATGGTACGGTAGTACTCGCCGGCCTCGGAGCGGGAGAAGTCCGAACCGGTATTGACCTGCACCTGGCCGTCGAATTGGAAGCTGCCGTCCGGCTGGCTGCGGAAGCTGATGTTCGGGATCACGGCCACGGTATCGCCGAAGTCGTTGATCAAGGTCAGGGTCCCGTTGGCCAGAATGAGTTGGGAGCCTTCGGAGACGCCGGCGGGAGGCATGCGGTAGGAAACGGCCATGGGGATATAGGTCGGATTGCTGACCGTATTGTTGATGGGCATGCCGGCGCCGCCGCCGTTGGTGGGCAGGTAATGGGAAACGTCCTCGCCGCGGCCGCTCGCCGCGAACTGACCCACGTAGGGGCCGCCGCCGAAGATGATGGAGGTCTTGGCCACCGCCGTGATCATGTCGATGGGGCCCATGAGCAAGGAGGCGTTGGCATCGTAATGCCCGCGCAGGAGCAGGGCGCGGCCGGCATCCGGGCCGTTCTTGGGCAAGGTGATGGCGACATACACTTCACCGGCCAATTCATTGAAGGAGGTCCTGACCGTATCGACCAAGGTGTCCTTGTCGATATAGGCGGTATAGGCC
>DAINDC010000031.1:0-1312 GCA_036732085.1 Fibrobacterota bacterium
GGGCGGTAGGACCGGGCGGTAGGACCGGGCGGTAGGACCGGGCGGTAGGACCGGGCGGTAGGACCGGGACGAAAGAACTCAAACTCCCAAATAATAATCGGAGGCGGTCTTGCCGGCCGGAAGGGCCGTGGGATCGGGAATCAATTCCGTGGACTCGCTGTCCTTGAGGAAAAGCCCGTTCACGAATTCATCGCGCGAGAAGCGGATAAGGTCGTCGAGATCCTCGCCTACGCCCACCCAGGCCACGGGGATTTTGAACTCGCGGCAGATGGGGATGATGGCTCCGCCCTTGGCGGTCCCGTCCAATTTGGTGATGACCAAGCCGTCCAGGGAAACGATGGCATTGAAGCCTTGTCCCTGTTGGATGGCGTTCTGACCGGTATTGCCGTCCACGACGAGCAGACATTCATGCGGCAGCGCCGGATCATGCTTGCGCAGGACCCGCACCATCTTGCGAAGCTCTTCCATGAGATGGGTCTTGTTCTGGAGGCGGCCCGCCGTATCGATGATGAGCACGTCGAGGCCGCGGGCCTTGGCTGCGGCATAGGCATCGAAGGCCACGGAGGCGGCGTCCGCCCCTTCCTGGCTTTTGATGACGTCCACGCCCACGCGCTGCGCCCACTTCTCCAGTTGCGCGATGGCGCCCGCCCGGAAGGTGTCCCCGGCGGCCAGCAGCACCTGCTTGCCTTGCGACTTGTAGAAATGCGCGAGCTTGCCGATGGTGGTGGTCTTGCCCGCCCCGTTCACGCCGATCATGAGAATGACATGGGGCTTGCCCTTGCTCTGCCAGGCCGGCGTCTCCGGCAGCAATCCCCGCGTGGCTTCCGCCATCCATGTGAGCAATTGCTGGCTGTCGATTTCCTCGCCCTTGGCCTTGAGGCGCACATGCTCCATGATCTGACCGGCCACGTCCATGCCGATATCGCAGGCCAGGAGCTTCTCTTCGATATTCTCGATCACGGCCTCGGTGAGTTTGCCCTTGCCGAAGGCGCCCTTCACCTCCTTGACCATGTTCTCCCGGGTCTTGGTGAGGCCTCGGGCTATCTTGCTGAAAAATCCCATAGTATGTGTTTCCTTGGTAGGAATATAAATAAGAAGGGGTTGGGGGATCGGAGATCGAACAGCCCATAAAGGGCTGTGAGACCCGAGGGGGAGCAACCGCACCCCTGAGTGAGACCGCGTAGCAGCGGCGCCGAATGCCCTGCCAGATAAACCCAGCCGCCCTTAAAAGACTGCGTCAGTCATTGGCTTAGGCGGTCACTGACTTAGTGGGTCACTGACTCATCAAATCGCCGAAGGCGTCGATTTCGGG
>DAINDC010000031.1:1322-2211 GCA_036732085.1 Fibrobacterota bacterium
CTGCTCCACGGGAAGATTGAGATCCTGGAGGCAGGACTCCCGAGTGACGGGCGGGGCTTGGCCGGGGACGCTGGCGAACTGGAAGCCGTGGCAGATGAGGTTGGCGAGATGGATGATGGCGACCTTGAGGTAGAAGTCCTGGCTGGCATCGGGCTGATGGTGATGGGCGATGGCATCGACGAGATCGCCGGGGAAATTCCAGCGCTCGGCGACGACGCGGCCCAAGCGGGCATGATCGAAACCGAAAACCTGGAACTCCGCTTCGGATAGGGTCAGGACCTCCGCTTGCAGGGCCTGCTGGACGCGCGGGAATTCTCCGGATCCCATTTCGATGAGGATGCCCAGATCGTGCAGAAGCCCCATGCTGAAAAGCTCCTCTTCCTCTTGCGCGGTGCGGTTGCCGGCGAAGCGGCCGATCTGGCGCGAGAGCATGGCGACGCCGATGGAATGCTTCCAGAAGTCCGCCCACTTGGCCGATCCGGAAGCCCCGAGCGAGGTGGACAATGCGATGCGGGAGATATTGTGGTTCCCCAGGCGCACGATGGCGGCCTTGAGCGAGGTGATGGATTTGGGCGTGCCGAAGAAGGCGGAGTTGGCGGCCTTGAGGACCTTGGAGGAGATGCCCGGTTCCTTTTCCAGGATCCGAACGAGGTCCGAGGCCGAGCAATCCGGGTTGCGCAGCACCATCAGGGTTTCTTTGATGATGACGGGATTCTTGAGCGCCGCGCCGTGGCGCAAGAAAAAGGCTTCCGGGTTTCCGAAATCGTTTTCTGCCATCGGCCGGACTGAAGGAGCCTTCTTGGAAGAGAGCCTTAATTGGCTTCGATGAGGGAGAAGAAGGGCTCCGCCTCCTGAATATGCTTTTCCAGCTCTTCGAGCAATTGTTCTT
>DAINDC010000031.1:2221-20186 GCA_036732085.1 Fibrobacterota bacterium
GATGATGACGGGATTCTTGAGCGCCGTCCCGTGGCGGGCGAAAAAGGCTTCCGGGTTTCCGAAATCGTTTTCTGCCATCGGGTGCGGCGGGAGCCAGCTGGAAAGGGAGCCTTCTGGAAAGAGAGCCTTAATTGGCTTCGATGAGGGAGAAGAAGGGCTCCGCCTCCAGAATGTGTTTCTCCAAGTCTTCCAGCAACTGTTCCTGCGTGACGCCCAGGCCCAGCAAGGTCTCGATCTCCGGGATGAACGGGGCGAACGTCTCGCTGTCCATGCAGCCGCTGCCCTTGAGGTGGCAGAGGTGGTTGGCGTAGTGGACGATGCAGGCCATGTCCTGGGAGCCCTTGTCTTCCAAGGGCGAATGATGGTTGATGATCGGGATCCGGAGCTCGTTGGGCATCTGCCATTTGTCGACGAGCATGCCGCTCACATCCGCATGGCTCATGCCGAGGAGGGACTTCTCCACCATGAACAGGGGCAGGCCCTTCTCCTTGGCGGCCTTGAGGACGGGGAGGTAATCCTCGTTGGCATATTGTTCCAGGATGATCTTGCCGATGTCGTGAAGCAGGCCGGCGCTGAAAGCCGTTTCCATGTCGACGAGTTTCTTCTTGCGGTAAACCTGGGCGAGCATGCGCGAGGCGATGCCGACCATGAAGGAATGCTTCCAGAAGGCCTTGCGATCGAAGCTGATGAGGCCGGGCCTGGCCGGGAAGACCTTGAGCACCGAGGCCGAGAGCACCAGGCTGCGGATGGTATTGAACCCCAGGATGACGATGGCCGAGTTGACGGAGGAGATGGTTCGCGGGATGCCGTAGAAGGCCGAGTTGGCCAGGCGCAGCACCTTGGAGGTGAGCGCGACGTCGCGGGAGATGAATTTCGCCACGTCCTCCGCGCTGGAATGCGGATCGTTGACGATCTGCATCACCTTGGCGGCGATGGTGGGCATGGTGGGGATCTGTCCAAGGTCTTGGATGATCCGCTGATAACGCTTCTTTGCGTCCTCGTTCATTCGCCTGATCTTTTTTGAGGTTCTTGGTTCATTTTATCATGCTTTCCCGTTGGAAGGAAGGGGGGTCTCCATCGGGAGTGGTAAAGAAAGGGGAAAGGGGGAGGCGGGAGGGGTGCGGGCGGAAAGTCGGGGCAAGGGAAAGTAAAGTTGGAGGGAAAAGAGCCTCCGGGGGCCGGGCGGGCCGTCCGGAGGTCGCTGGACCGGGGTCCGCGGGATCACATGCGGTTTTCGATGATATCGATAAGGCCGTAGGCCTTGGCCTCTTCCGCGGTCATGAAGTTGTCCCGTTCCGTATCGATCTCGATTTGGGCCGCGGACTTGCCGCTATGGTGGGCGAGGATGGTATTCAATGAAGTGCGGATGCGCAGCATCTCCTCGGCCTGGATCTGGATGTCCGAGGCGGGCCCGAACATATGGCCGGAGATCAGGGGCTGGTGGATCATGACGCGGGAGTTTTTCCACGCATAGCGCTTGCCCTTGGCTCCGCCCGCGAGGAGGACGGCGCCCATGCTCGCGGCCTGGCCGCTCACGATGGTGACGACATCGGACTTGATCGCCTGCATGGCGTCGTAGATGGCGAGTCCGGAGGAGATGACGCCGCCGGGGCTGTTGATGTAGAAGTAGATGTCCTCATGGTTCTGGGTGTCCAGGTACATGAGCTGCTTGACGATCTTCTCGGCGGTGGTGTCGTCCACCTGGGACCAGAGGAAAATCTTCCGGGCCTTGATGAAGGACTCCATGATTTCCTTGGCCAGCCCGCCCTCGTCCTTCTCTTTCTCTTTGTCCTTATCGTCCATCCTGATCATGTTGCCGCCGTGACTAGAGTTGGTGGTGATGACATCCGCCGGAAGAATCCGGTCTCG
Organism: Fibrobacterota bacterium; assembly: GCA_036732085.1. Lineage (GTDB taxonomy): Bacteria > Fibrobacterota > Fibrobacteria > UBA11236 > UBA11236 > Chersky-265. The sequence continues at coordinate 4,091 of DAINDC010000031.1, forward strand.
AATTATATCAAATACCAGAACCTCATAAATAGAAAAATCGCGATGCCTAAGGCAATGATTCCTTTTGCCGTCCGCGACTGATGCTGGAAGTGGTGGAATGATTATAGATGAAGAGTTACCGGCGGGTAACATCTTGCCGGCTTCTACCGGAGCGCGAAGGTTTCCGGGATTGAGCAAGCTTCCGGGACTTACAACGGGATGGCGATGGTGGTGCCGTCCGGATTGTCCTTGACGCCGAAACCGCGCGCCTTCAACAGATCGCGGATCTCGTCGCTGCGCTTGAAGTCCTTGTTCTTGCGGGCCAGCTTGCGCTCCTCCAGCAGCGGCGCGATATCCTCCGGTATGGGCTGGGCGGCTGGCTCATCGCGCTTCTCCGCGAGACCGAGTCCGAGCAGGCGATCGAAGTCGCGCACCAAAGCGGCCTTTTCCCCTTCCAGGAGATCCGGATCCTTGAGCATCTGGTTGAGCACGGCCAGGCCTTGGGGGAATCCTAAGTCGTCGTAGATGGCGGCGCGGAAGCGGCCCTGCCAGCCGAGCGCATTGTCGGAGGCGATGGCGGAAGCCCGGCCCACCAGGGGATCGGTCTTGCGGCGCAGGTTGCGCAAGGAGTCGCGCGACGAATCGAGCCCGTCCCAGCTGAAGTTGAGGTAGCTGCGGTAATGCGCCGTGAGGCAGAAGTACCGGTAATCCATGGCGCCGTAGCCCTTGGACAGGAGGTAATCCAAGGTGACGAACTCGCCCGAGGACTTGGACATCTTGCCCCCGCCCTTCGGGGCGGCCCCACCCTTTTGGGTGGACCCGCCCTTGCCGTCCGCGGCGTCGGGGGCTTCCAGGAGCCAACCGCCGTGCATCCAGTAGCGCGCGAAGGTAACGCCGGTGGCACCCTCCGATTGCGCGATCTCGTTGGTATGGTGGACGCGGATATGATCGGTCCCGCCGCAATGGATATCGAGCGTGGGTCCCAGGTGCTTCATGGCCATGGCGGAGCATTCCACATGCCAGCCCGGGAAGCCGCGGCCCCAGGGCGAGTCCCATTCCATGGCGCGCTTGGTGTCCTTGGGCGAGATCTTCCAGAGTGCGAAGTCGGTGGGGTTGCGCTTGCCCTCGATCATGCCGACGCGCGCGCCGGCCTGCATGCCGGCCACGTCCAGCCCGGCGAAATCCGCATAGCGCGGGAACCGGGCCGTGTCGAAATAGACGCCGTCCTCGGGGATGACGTAAGCGAGGCCCTTGTCCTCCAAGGTCTTGACGAGCGCGATCTGCTCGGGGATATGATCCGTGGCCTTGGTCCAGCGGCGGGGCGCGATGAGGTTGAGGCGCTGCCAGTCCTTGATGAAGGCCTGGGTGTAGAACTCGGCGATGTCCCAGACGGTCTTGCCTTCGCGGGCCGCGCCCTTTTCCATCTTGTCCTCGCCGGTGTCGGCATCGGAAGTCAAATGGCCCACGTCCGTGATATTGACGATATGGTTGACCTTGTACTCGAGATAGTCCAAGGTGCGGCGCAGCAAGTCCTCGAAGACATAGGTGCGCAGGTTGCCGATATGCGCGTAGTTGTAGACCGTGGGGCCGCAGCAATAGACGTTCACGACGCCCGGATGCAAAGGCACGAACGGTTCCTGTTTGCGCGCGGCGGTATTGTAGACGGAGAGCTCAGGAGTCATATCGGACCGTGTTGATGTTTGGGAAACCCCAATTGGGATTGAAAATGCAAAAATGCGTCCCAAAGCCCAATGGTTATGAAGGACGGAAGGTGAGGCCGAGGAATAGGCGGAGGGAAAGCTGGAGCGGCGGCGGCGATTAACCCTCTTCGGGCACGCCCACCAAGGTGATATAGAGGATGCCATGGGAAAGCGGCAGGCCGAGCAGCTCATTGGCCTGGTCGTCGTAATATCCGCCGATGCCGCTGGAGCCGAGGCCCTGGTGGATGGCCCAGAGATTGACGCGTTCGCCGATCTGGCCCGCATCCATGCAGGCATAGCGATAACCGCGATCGCCGTAGGTATCGGCGAGGACCGCCAGGTCCGAGGTATGCACCAGGGCATAGGCGCATTCGGCGGCCAGATCCTGGCCCAGGCACATGAACAGGGTTTCCGATTTGAAGTCCCCGACGCGCTGCGAGTCCAAGGTCAGGGTTTCCGGATGGAGGCGGTAGACGCCCGATTCCAGGCCATCGACGTTCAGCGCCACCACATGGAATTCGAGCCGATCCGAGGCCAGGCACCAGGAGCTGCCCTCGCGGCGGAAGGCGAAGGCCAGGTTCTCGCGCAGTTGGGCCAGGGAAACGGCCCGGCTGTTGAACTTGCGGCAGCTGCGGCGGTTGAGGATGGTCTTTAGGACGTTGAACTCCGGCGCGGAGGCGCCGGGACTTCCGGCTGTGCGCGCGAAGGGCGGACCGCCGCAGGGGCCTGAAACCGGGGGCCGGAGACCTTCATTGGAACGGATGCGTTCGCAGGCGTTCTGCTGGACCTGCATGGTATCCCGGACGCCGGAAACCTTGGAGGCCGCATCCGCGGCGGCCAGATGGCGTATGGCTTCCGCCGGGAACGCGCTCGGATACTGCCCGATCTCGGCGGGGAGGGATCCGGAAGGACCCACGGCCACGCCCAAGAGCGGGAACTCCTCTTTCGCAGTCAGGAAGAGCAGCTCTTCGAGTCCGCCATCCAGGAAGCCGCCCATCAAGGAATGATCGAGGCCGTCGTGTCGGCAGATTTCCAGGAGGTTGCCCACGGCATGGCCGGTGTCGAGGAGGATGCGCCGGTAGGCGCGCTCCTTGTAGCGCCAGGCGCTGCGGCCATAGATGCCGGTGAAGAGGAAGATCAGGTTGGAGGATTCGACCGAAGGATGGTCCAGGAAGTAATGCTTGAGGTCCGCCCAGAAGGCGCCTTGCCAGACCGGGATGAGCGCCGATTTGAGCGAGTGGTAATGGTAGATGCCGTCTTCCAGGCCGCTCTGGTTGCGGGCTGCCACGTAGATCTCGGTTGGGTAAAGTCCGCCGGCCGAGGGCGCCGCGCGCAGGAAATAATCGCCGCCGCCCTGATCGGAAAGGCGCGCGGTGAGGCCCAAGGTGAAGAAGAGCAGTCGGGCGATTTCTTCGAGGCCGGCTTCCGAATTGGCTTCCGAAGTCTTCGCGCCTCCGCGGCCGCCATCCACCTGGCCCGAATCGTCGAGACGATCCATCACCGCCTGCAGGCGCGACAGGAGGTCGATTTTCCCTTTGGAACTGATGGATTTGAAGGCGGGAGGTTGGCTCTCCCATCGGACCGGCCCCAACTTATCAATAGTATGGGGATTGTACTTGGTAAGTTCGTGGTACCTTTCGGTGAAGCTGGCCAAGTGATTTCTCCGTTTCGAATTTAACTAGCCTCGGGTTTTTTGTACACTAATACGGCTTATGATGACGCGGCGCACCCTATCCCCCTTCGCCGCCCTCTTGGGCGCTGTTCCTTTCATAGGCGCTGTTCCTGTGTTGGGAGCCGCTCTTCTCCTGTTCGGGGTGACAACGACAGGTGCGTTCACCCTAAACCGCAACGACGCTCATATCCGCTGGCGCACGGTGGAAACGGAGCATTTCAAGTTCAACTATCCCGCTGAGCTGGAACCGGTGGCAGGCTATATCGCCGGTATCGCCGAAAGCGTGGCGGAAGATAAGATGAAGCGCTACCACCTTCGCCTTCCGAACAAGGTGGAATTCGTCATCCGCGAGGATATCTTCTCCAATGGCTGGGCCAACTCCCTGCAGAATACCATGACCGTCTGGGTTTCGGATTGGGACTTCCCCATCCGCAGCACCCACAATTGGCTCAAGGACGTGGTGACGCACGAGTTCTCGCATCTGGTCTCGATCCAAAGTTCGAGTAAATTGCCGAGCCCGATCCAAGGCCTGGTGGTGGGCTACCAGGGCTATTACAATGCCCAGGTCCAACCGGGCTTCGCCACCATCATCCCCTTCACCGCGCAGCCCAACTGGTTCGCGGAAGGCGTGGCCCAGTACGAATCGGAATACTCCGGTTTCGACGCCTGGGATTCGCATCGCGACATGCTCCTACGCACGGCCGTGCTCGAGGGCAAGCTCCTCAGCTACGATCGCATGGGCACCTTCGCGGGCACAAGCATCGAATATGAGGAGGGACCCTATACCCAGGGCTTCGCCTTCGTGAAATGGCTGGCGGCGCGCTACGGGGACGGGGCCCTGATCAAGCTCTGGGCCGAGAACGGGCGCATCCATCGGCAGACCCTGTCCGGCTCCATGGAGCAGGTAATGGGCAAGACCGCGCAGGAACTCTGGGAGGATTGGAAGAACTCGATCACGGCGCAATACGCGGATCAGGTCAAGGCTTTGGGCAAATTGGAAACCGGCGCCAAACTCACCTCGGACGGGTTCTACAACTACTACCCGCGCTGGAATGCCAAGGGCGACGGACTCTTCTTCGTCTCCAACCGCGGCCGCGACGACTTCAAGGGATCGCTCTATCTCTACACGCTCGCCGATACGGGCGTCGGCAAGGTCGGCAAGAAGAAGAAGGAAGACGATCGCCTCAAGCTCATCACCGGCGGCATCCGCAGCCCCTTCGACGTGGCCAAGGACGACAGCACCTTCCTCTACCATTCGGCCAGGAACGAGGACAAGAACGGCATCCACAAGCTCGACATTTACCAGAAGAACCCGCGCCGTAAGTTCGGCTTCCTCGATTTCAAGAACGACCAGAGCGAGAAGCGCTTCACCAAGAACCTGAATGCGGTGCAGGCGAGCTATGCGCATCAAAGCCAGCGCATCGTCTTCGTGCGCAACCAGCTGACCAACTTCTACCTGTGCACGGCCCCGATCCCGGGCGTCAAGGATCCGAAAACGGGCAAGACCGAACTCGCTCCCGATTCCGTCAAGACCCTGTTCCCCGCGGACACCGCCATGCAGGGGAAGTACGGCTTCAATATCTATTCGCCCCGCTTCTCGCCGGACGACAAGAGCATCCTCTTCTCCTATTACGACGGCACCTCTCGCAATATCGGCATCATCAACTCGGACGGCACCGGCTTCCATCCCGTGCTGCAGCGCCCCTATGACGAGCGCGATCCCGAATGGAGCCCGGACGGCAAGTCCTTCTACTTCTCCGCGGATTCCAGCGGCATCTACAATCTCTACCGCTGCGATCTCGCGACCGGAGCCTTGCAGGCCCTGACCCAGGTCTCGGGCGGGGCCTTCGCGCCGGCCATCGATCCCACGGGCACCCATCTCGCCTACGTGGGCTACGACAGTTCCGGCTTCTCCCTCTACCTGCTGCCAGTCGTAAAGCCCGTGCAGGCTCCGGCCGTGGCGCTGCGGACTTTGCATCCCGAGAACGAAAAGGTGGATGCCATCGACTTCGAAGGGAAGAGCGAACCTTACCTGGGCATCCCCAACCGGTATATCGTGAATCCCCTGCTCTTCGGCGAGCAGATGTCGGCCTCGGACCGTTCGGCGCGGAACGGCGAGACCAAATGGCTGGCGGGCTTCAACGGGGAGCTCAACGACCCGATCCTGAAGAACGAGGTATCGGGCGCGTTACTGCTCGAAATCGGCAACGGCCTCGACTACTTCGGCGCCAACGACGAGATCCTCTCCGCGGACAAGGAGTCCCAGTTCTACGTCTCGCTCGCGAACCATTCCCTGCCCGTCTCCCTGGAAGCCTCCTTCTCGCGCGGCAACCTCACCAGCCGGGACACCGTGAAGGCCACCGGGGCGAACGACGTGGTCTCCAAGAGCATCGAGCACTATGCGGTCACCTTCCGCGATGCGGAACTCGCCGCCGCCTACAACCTCTTCGACGCCACCCTTTCCGACAACGGCTCCCAATCGTCCTACCTGCGCGTGGCGGGCGGCTATGCCTGGAACGATTTCAACTTCTTCGAGGCCCCGTTCGCCTTCAACTACTACAAGGACATCTACCTCTCCACGGTTGCGAACCTGTACGGGCCCACCTACTCCGACAAGGAACCGGTGGCCCCGCAAGGGCTGGCCGCGGCCGTTTCCTATACCTACAACCTCGCCAGCATCGTGCGCGGCGGATCCTTCGCCGAGACCTTCGACGCCAGCGCCGGCTATATCCGCCCGCTCTTCCGCGACTATACCTTGCACGACCTCGACATGGGCCTGACCTACGGCATGGGCCTCCCCTGGGCCGATAACGGGGCCCTGGTGGTTTCCGGCTTCGCGGGCAGCATCCTCGACTGGAAATTCACCAACCGGCCCGACGACAAGCCCGACACCCTTGATACATTCTTCTCCAAGGGGATGTTCCTCCGCGGTTACCCCTACCTGCGCGACGTCGAGAACCTGGCCTTCCAGGGCGAGAACACCGCCAAGTTCAGCGCGGACCTGAACCAGCCCATCCTCCCCGACATCTACAAGAGCTGCTGGGTCCTGTTCATCGAAGATCTGTACGTCGATGTCTTCTGGGAAACCGGACGCACGTGGAACGGCTCGTTCGCCAATCCCCGCCTCTTCGAACCGGTGTACTGGAAACCGGACCGACGCGCGGACGGCTGGTACCAGAGCGCCGGCTGGGGCCTCAAGCTGAACGCGAAGATCTACAACAACTATCCCTTCCTCGCTTACTTCGAGGCGGCCACGGCGCTCTCCGGCATCCCCAACGGCAAGGGCGGCCTGGTGCCCTTGGAGAACGTCACCATCCCGTTCGGGCGCGATTCCCGTTTCGATACCTATGCCACCCGCATCAGCTTCGGCGTCTCCTTCGGGCTCTACAACGGGCTCCTGGGCGGAGGCGAGGCACGCAACCCCTTCCATCCGGAGTCCCCCTTTGCCAAGTCCGCGGCGCACTGATAGGCGCAATGAGCGGCCCCCCGCCGTTCAAGTCCTTCGCACCCATCGCACCCTCTACGCCTATGTTAACGGCCAGGTTACCCCCGCCGGCAAGGCCGTGGTATCCGTCTTCGATCGCGGGCTGGTCCTGGGCGACGGCCTGTTCGAGACCGTGCGCGCCGTGAGCGGCCAACCCCAGTTCTTCCCGCTGCATTACCGGCGCCTCTCCAAATCCGCGCGCAGGCTGCGCATCCGCCTGGACATGGGCGAGCCGGAACTGCGTGATTTGATCCAGACGCTTTGCGCCAGGAGCCGGCTCGACGACGCCGTGGTGCGCATCACCCTGACACGCGGACGTTACCTGGGCGGACTCGCCATCGACCCGTCCCTGCCGCCCACCCTCATCGTCACCGTGGCGCCGGTCTCGGGATTGCCGCCGGAGCTGTATGGCAAGGGCGTGAAGGTGGCCATCTCCACCATCAACAAGGCGGCGGCCTCCGGCCTCGATTCGGCGATCAAGTCGACCAATTACCTGGCCAATATCTTCGCCAAGGCCCAGGCCGACAAAAAGGGCTGCTACGAGGCCATCCTGCTGGGCCCGCATGGAGAAATCGCCGAACTGTCCACCTCCAGCTTCTTCTGCGTGGTCGACGGCGTGGTGCTCACCCCGCCCATCGACATCGGCATCCTGCCGGGCATCACGCGCCAGGTCCTGCTCCGCATCCTCCGCCGCGAGGGCATGCCCCATCGGGAAGCCGCCGTGTTCCCGAAGGAAATCGGGAAGCTGTCCGAGGCCTTCCTGAGCTCCTCCGTGCGCGGGCCCGTCCCCATCGCCCGCATCGACGGCCGCAAGATCGGAACCGGCAAGGTGGGCCCCGTCTTCACCAGGCTCCGCGAGCTTTATGCCCGCGAATGCGAACGCGACCTGGCGGCCAATCTCGCGCGGGCCTAGGCCGGGCCCGAACTCTTCTACCCGATCATGGAATGGCTCAAGGATGAAATCGAAGTCCGGACCCCGGGACAGGGGCTGCATGACTTCACCGCCGCCGTCGCGGACAGGCTCCGCGCCTGGAAGGTCCAGGAAGGCCTCTGCCATCTCTACCTCCAGCATACCAGCGCGTCCTTGCTCATCAGCGAGAATTACGATCCCACCGCCCGCAAGGACCTGGAGGAATTCCTACGCCGCCTGGCTCCGGAAGGCGAACCCTGGCATCGGCATACCCTTGAGGGTCCGGACGATTCGCCTTCGCATATGCGCGCGCTCCTGACCGGCACCAGCGAGTCCATTCCCGTGGACGACGGCCGGCTCAGCCTGGGCACCTGGCAGGGGATTTACCTCTGCGAGCACCGCCGCGATCCGCATCGCCGCATCGTGCTGATCCGCTGCCTTAAAGTGAAATAGCTTCGCTGGGTGACTTCGCTGGGTGAAATAGATCTGGAGTTCGAAGTCCGCGACGAGGGTAGCGGCGGGCGTTCAGCGCCCTAAAAGTTTCAGCGGTCCAAGGCGGTCAACAAGTTGGCGTCAACCTTCCGGGACTGCTCGCGCTTGGCAAGGACTTCCTTGCCCCAGTCATTGTCTTCATCATCGTCGGTGGCGCCGGCCCAGATGCCGAGGTAGGCGTCGCGCGCCTGTTTCTCGATTGTGGCGAGCGTGGCTTCATCCGGCGCGGCCTGCTTGTCCCACCAGGCCATGCCGCTCTTTAGGAGTTCCAGGCCCAGGTTCTTGCCGTCCGCCAGAATGACCTTGCCTGCCGGTGCGCGTGCATCGCATCGGCCGGGTTTACATTAGTTATATCGGGGCCGGTTTTCGAAACCTTTACTCTTTGTTTGTCGTCGCACCCGAGTTACCCCTGGCCCGCTCTCTCCTTAAAATTCCCCTATAAACATCGGCTCGCACCGGGAAACCTAAGTTGGCGGCGGATTTTGGGCTGGAAAGCATGGAGTTTTGAGGCCCGATCAGCAGCATGCGGGTTTATCGTTCGGTGATGGGCGTCACATGGGGACGCGCGTTCAGACGGCCCGATGGCCGCTCAAGCCCGGCCCAGGACTTCCCGGTTTTCCGACCCGACTCCGCCGCCCTTAATGCCGACGACGGCCTCGTCCAGCACCTCCCGCACCTTGGTGGCCAGGGTCTTGGGCGTGAAAGGTTTGGCCAGGAAGGCGATGCGCTCCCGCTCTCCATGGGAACGGCCGGGCCCGCCGCGCGGGGATTCCGCACGGAGCCCGCCGGGACCGTGCAGAACCAGATCCTCGCTATACCCGGAGATATAAAGCACGCGCATTTCCGGGCGCAGGGGACGCAGATGGTCCGCGAGTTCCTTGCCGCTCATATTCGCCATCACCATATCGGTCAATAGGAGATGGATGGGGCCCTCATGCCGCTGGCTCACGAGGATGGCCTCACCGCCATGCCGGGCCTCCAGCACCACGTATCCATGCATGCGCAGGATCTCGCGCACCAAGGTCCGCACCGCCTCCTCATCCTCGACCAGCAGGACGGTCTCGATGCCTTTCAGGGATTCGCTCAAGTGGTCGCGCAGGGGAACGGCGGATTCCTTCTCACGGCCCACGCGCGGCAGGTAGAGTCTGAAGGTGGTCCCGCGGCCCTTCTCGCTCTCCACGACTATGGTGCCGCCGCTCTGCTTCACGATGCCATAAACGGTGGACAGGCCCAAGCCCAGTCCCTTGCCCTCCTCCTTGGTCGTGAAGAAGGGTTCGAAGAGGTGCGCCTTGACCTCCGCATCCATGCCGACGCCCGTGTCCGAAACGGCGAGCACCAGATAAGGGCCGGGCACCAGGAACAGTTCGGAGCGGGCATAGTTCGCCTCCAGCTCCACGTTCGAGGTTTCCAAAGTGAGCTGGCCGCCATTGGGCATGGCGTCCCGGGCATTGAGGGCGAGGTTGAGGATGACTTGTTCCAACTGCCCCGGGTCGGCCCAGATCTCGCCCAGACCGGGATCGAGAAGAGTGACGAGTTCGATGTCCTCGCGCATCAGCCTGCGCAGGATCTTGTCCATATCGCCGATCACCTGGTTCATATTCAACGCCTTGGGGCTCAGCACCTGGCGACGGCTGAAGGCGAGGAGCTGGCGCGTCAGCGAGGTGGCGCGTTCGGCGGCGTTGCGGATCTCCTCGAGGTTCTTGCGCTGCTGTTCCGATCCTTTCAAGCCGGGATCGGCCGCGGACGCGGGCCCGGTGAGCAGCAGCTCCGCATAGCCGGTGATGGCCGTGAGGAGGTTGTTGAAATCATGGGCGACGCCGCCGGCCACCCGGCCGATGGCCTCCATCTTGCGCGAATGGCGGAGCTGTTCCTCGCTGCGCTTGAGCGCGTCTTCCGCGCGCTTGCGATCGGTGACGTTGATGCCCACGCCGATGACGCCGGTCACCTCGTCGTAGCCTTTGAATACGGGGCTGTAGTAGGTCTCGAGCCAAAGCCCGGACAGTTCGGATGTGGAAATGAATTCCTCGCCCGACAAGGCCCTGCGGATATTCATGCGGATTTGCGGCGCATGCCGGTAAAGCTCGAAGGCGGATTTTCCCACCGCCTCGCCGGGCTTGAGTCCCATGGCCTCCAGGCCCTTGCCCTCGCAAAGGGTGAAGGTGCCCTTGGCGTCCAGCGCGAACAACACCACGGGCGCGTTCGAGATCACCGTGCGCAGGTGCTCCTTGCTCTTGCGGAGATCCTCCTCGGCTTTTTTGCGCTCGGTGACATCCACGGCCAGGCCCATGACGCCGTCGATAGAACCGGGCGCGCCGCCCAAGGCGCGGAAATGCACCTCGAAAACGTTTCCGGAGACCTCGATGGCCTCATCCACCTCCTTGCCCTCCAAAGCCCGACTTACCGGGCCTTGCAGGGGCCTGAGACGCGAAGAGCGGGCGAAGACGCTTTGGCCGATCAGCTCGCCGGGCTTGAGGCCCAAGGCTTCCAGGCCTTTGCCCTCCGCGACCGTCATCGCCCCGTTCTTGTCGAAAACGAAAAGCACCAGCGGGCTCTGGGCCAGGACCGAACGCAAAACGCCATCGCTATGGCTCAAGGCCTGCTCACCTGGACCGGTGATTGCCGCAGGAGTTTTCGAGGCATCCCGATCGGAGCGCGGGGCATTTCGATCGGCGCGCCCGGTGATGTCGCGTGCCGAAACCACCTGCAAGGCTCGATCGCCCCAAACGATCGGGAAGCCGGAAACCTCGATGCGCAGGGAGGTTCCGTCCGATCGGGATCCATCGGTCTCGGAAACGGAAAACAGGGAGGGCTCCATGCGAGACTCGCCGGGGCCCTTGGAAGAACCCGGGAGGAAATCGGACAAGGGGCGGCCCGCGCTGGCGCCTTCCGCCCGACCGGAATCGGTCTGATCGGAATCGGCCCGTCTGAAAATCATGTCCCAGGCGGAATTGGTTTCGAGGAGGACATCGCCCTCAACCAGGGCCATGCCTTCCACGGCTCGGGCGAACATTTTCCGGAATGTCCCGGCAGCGAAAGGCCCGGCCTTGGCCCCGGAGGCTTTGCGCTTCCAGAGCGAATCCCAGGCAGACAGCAGGAAGGGTTTTCCGCCGTCTCCATCCGAAATCATGCCCGCTCCCCTTTTTGCCGGAACGACCCCAAGGTCGCGAACGGCAGTTCATTATTAAGCAATCCCGATCTAAAATAATCGCTTACAGGATCCCATGGAAAAATCTCGCTTCCCTTACATTTCGTGAGGCAAGTATCGATTGGAATACGGATTTGTCCGGCCGGGATCTCCGGCCGGTTGCGTCCGCGCGGCCAGCCGCAGGGGCGCACCGCAAAGGGGTAAATAATTATCCGGCCCGGGGCGGGACAAGGAATTTCTTGGTGAATCGGAAAAGGGGATCCCGCTCACGCGGGGTGGGGGGAATCGACGAGAACGGCGCGGACCTTTTCCAGCAAATCCTTGGGCGAAAAGGGTTTGGCGAGGAAGGCCGCGCGCGCCTCCTCGACCTCCTGCTGGACCATGGTATTGTTCGAATACCCGGAGATGTAAAGCACGCTGATATCGGGCCGCATCAAGCGGGTGCATTTGGCCAACTCGCATCCGTTCATGAAGGGATCCATCTTGACGTCGGTCAGGAGCATGTGGACGGTCTCGCGAAAACCATCCAGCAGGATCAGGGCTTCGTCGCTATGCTGAGCCTTGATCACCCGATAGCCGCCGCCCTCCAAGACCATGGCCGCCAAATTGCAAATCGAATCTTCATCGTCGACCAAGAGGATCGTCTTGGTGTTTTCAGCCATCTTCCTCACCTCAGGCAATTATAGGGAAATGATATCCTCCGCTACCCTTACTAAACTACCATTATTGCAAAACCGAAACGAAATGTATCGGCCCCGAACCCCAATTCCATGGGGGTTTGTGGGGGTTTTTAAGCCGGCGCAGTTTAATCCGGATCGAACGGCCCGGGCCGGAAACCCCAAGGATGCCTTGCCTAGCGGAGGCCTTTCGGGTTAGATTACCCGGAAACGTCGACACCCAACGAAGCCCCAGCCGAAAGTGTCGGAAATCAGGCCGGGCAAGGAGGAAAGATGAAAGAGATGCCGCCGGCTCCACAGTCCGAAAAAAGCATATTTTCCGAAAAAGCCAAGATCATCCTGCCCATCGCCGGTTCGGTCGCGGCCCTTCTGGTTTTCATGATCCTGGTCTGGCCCACCGCCAAGCATGGCGGTAAGCACGGTAAGCAATCCCATGCGCGGAATGATCGCGTCGCCGAGGCCGCCCGCCCCACCGACGACTCGCGCGGAGCGGGTTGGCGGTCGGATGAATCCGAGCACCGATCGGCCCGTAACCGCCCAGCTACGGGTAACGGCGCCGGACCGGGAAGCCCGCGCCAGGAGGCCTCCTCGCATTCGGCAGGTTCAAAGGGGGATACCTGGTGGTATCACCAGGATGGAACGGTGGATCATTCGGCGGAGAAGGGCGGATGGTGGTACCACTGATCGCCTGCGCCTTGCCCGGCCGGGCGCTGGGTAACGGCGCACCGGGTGGCCGGGCCTAGCGGCCAGGCGCCTGACCTAGCAGCCAGGCTTGCAGGCGGGGTCCCGATGTGCTAGCTTTGCCCTTTGCCTCCTACGACTGCGTTTTCCGCAGGATTACGGGCACCAGTAGCTCAGCTGGATAGAGCGCTGCCCTCCGAAGGCAGAGGTCGCAGGTTCGACTCCTGCCTGGTGTACCACTTTTCCCCCGCTCCACCTTGAGGTGTACCTCATTCTTTGGACAGGGTTCCGGGGCTTATTACGCAGGGAGAATGGACCGTATCCTTGGGGTTACGGTTCGTGGATTCCCAATGTCTTCTAATCCCCAGGCAGAGGAAGAAGCACCCGAGGCGAAATAAATACCCGCTCCTGTTGCGTGAAGGGATCCCGGAAACGGAGGCTTTTTGAGAGGAGCTGGAGCGGTCGGGCCGGATCATCTGGGCCTTCAGGAAGCAGATCCGGATAATAGGGATCATGAAGGATGGCCGCCCCGATTTGGGAGACCTGCAGCCGCAATTGGTGCCGCTTCCCGGTAAACGGATATAGGGCGAGCCCGGCATATGCTCCCGACCGTTTCAGGAGGCTCATCCGGCAAAACGCATTGGAAACCCCTTCCGCCAAATGGCGTCGTAAGGTGGGTCCGTATTTTTCGATGCGGCCCTCCAACTCCCAGGAATCTTCCGCGGGCGGCACTGAGAGCCAGCGGACATTCGCCAGGTACCCCTTTTCCACTTGACGCTCCTTAAATAGGTCCTGGTAGTGCCCCCGCTCGTTTTCATGTATGGAAAGCAAAACCAGCCCAGCCGTGTGCCGGTCTATTCTGTGAACCGGAGAAAGCCCACGCAGGCCGGTTTCCTCCATCAAATGGTATAGGAGGCATTCCCTCACGAATTTTCCACCCGGAACTACGGGCAAGAAATGCGGCTTGCAGGCAACGAGGATATGATCGTCCCGGTAGAGGATTTGATGGGCATCCGATATGCGCGGCTCTGCGGAAACTTCCCTGAAATACCGGATTTCCATTCCGGGCCCAACCTTGGATAGGGCGAACGCGGCGGTTCCATCGCCGAACCGAACTTTTCCCTCCCCAATGCGACTTTTCCAGGTTTCCGCCCCAATGTGCGGAAAGCGCTCGGAGAGGAAATCAAGCAAAGTGATGTCTACCGAAATTCCGCGGGGTACATAAACGGAGGACGCCCTGGGCGAGATACTGTTCACGGGGTAAATATAAATCGTGCCGATTTATATTTACGGTAGCCCCACCACCCGCGCCCCGTTTTGTGATCTCGTCCCGAACGGCTACCTCGCGATAATCGCCTTGGAAGCCAGGGACGCGCTTCCCGCCGAGAGCTTCACGATATATGTTCCCGCTGCGGCGACCGGCAGGAACGGCACGTTGAAAGCCCCCCGGGAGGCCGGAGGAATCGAATAGCGGATTTGCGGAAGACCCATTCCATTTACGGATTTTGAGAGCAGGATTTTGCGCACAAATTGTACGGGTTTTTCTTTTCGGTAACGACTGGCCGGGCTCAGGTTCCCGCCTTCCGGTTCCGATAATTAGGCATGGCTTCACCGTTGCCCTTCCCGGCGCAACTCCCTGTTCCAAAGGTGAAGCCAGCCTCGCAAGGGCGGGCCCCGGGGTTTCCCACCTCGGGGCCTTCACATTTCCGGAAAGCATTTTTGGAAAGCCTGGCAAGGCGCGTTGCGATGGACCTGGCAAGCCGCTTAGCGATAGGCTTCGGGAACCAGGGACTCGTCCCCGCCTGATTTGCGGTAACCTTTGAAGAAGCCTTCCGCCTCCTTATGGTTCTGCAATTTATCGGCGGTTACGGCGGCATAGTAATAGCCGTAAGGCTCTTGAGGGCAGAGCGAAATGGCATTGCCGCTGGTGGCGCGGCTCTCCTTGTAAGCTCCGTTCAGGAATTGGCTCTTGGCGAGTCCGGCGACCAGATCGCAGGAGTTGGGATTGGCTTCGAGCGCTTTCTTGAACAGGATCAAGGCTTGGGTTTTCTTGCCCTGCACGATCATGGATTCCCCCAGCGCGGCGATGGCCTTGGGTTGGTTGGGATCGAGGGCATAGGCCTTCTTGGCGAGTCCGACCCACATCTCGGGCCCGCCCAATCGCCGGCGGCTCAAGGCTAGCAAGGCTTCGGCCTCCGCGGTCTCCTGGACGTCCAAGGATCGTTGGTAGAAATTCTCCGCCGCATCCGGCTTCTGCTGGGCCGCGAAGGCCAGCCCCACGCCCAGGAATCCCTTGGCCTTCCATTCGAGAGAGGATCGCTGCGCCAATTCATTGAAGAGGTTGCGCGCGCCTTCGGCCTTGCCGAGCTTCACCGACGTGAGGCCGCAGTAGTAGGTCGCCTCCAGATAATCCTGCCGGTATCGGATCGCCTCGTCGAACTCGGACTTGGCCTTGCTCCAATTATTCTCCTCGAAGTAGGTCAGTCCCAGGAGATGGTGGTACTCGGGATTGGTGTCCTCGCGTTTCACCAGATCTTCCAGGATGGGACGGGCCCGATCGACATCGTGGGAATGGATGCTCGCCTTGGCCACGGCGAAGCGGACCGCCGGCTGGGTCTGGTCCGGAAAAGCGTTCGCGACCTTCAGGGCCTCCGGCGCGCGACCGCTTTGGATCAAGGCGTCCACATAGGGCGCGAGCAGTTCGGGGGCGGGATGGGCGGCATAGGCCACGGCGTATTCCTTGGCGGCATCCGGGTAGCGGCCGGCCTGGAGCAGGCATTCGGCATAGGACCGCCTGCCTTCCGGTGTCAGACGCGCGCGCACGGATTCGAGCAGACCCAGCGCCGATCCGAATTCATCCCGCGACAGGTAGATGCGGCTCAAGGCCTCGGCATATTCGGCCATGGGCGCGGCGGCCCAGGCCTTGCGGTAATGATCCTCCGCGACTCCGCTCTGCTGGTTCTCATCCGCATAGCGTCCCAGCCAATAGTGGGCGCGATGGTCCCCGGTCTTGGCCGCGCGCGCCTCCAGCAGCTTTTCGATCTCCCCGCGTTCCGTGAGCTTCAGGGAAACTTCGGCCAGGAGGTTGATGTTTTCCGGATCCGGAACCAGGCGTTCGGCCTTCCACAAATCGGCGGCCGCCTCCGAATGCCGTTGTGCCTTCTCTTCGAGTTGGGCGAGGCCGCGGTAGGCTTGGGACTTCCAATAGGGATCGCGTGATTCGCGCAAGGCCTGGAAGCGGCCCAACGCCTCCTGATCCCGGTCCAGGCGCATATAGGCGACGGCCTCCAGATGGCGCGCGGCGGAATGCCCGCCCGCGAGACGGCGTAGTCGAGGACCGAAATACACGCCGATGG